>JADGOC010000015.1 GCA_017883165.1 Acidobacteriota bacterium | reverse complement strand
TCGCCGCGCTTCTTCACCGCCTGTTCGATCAGATAGCCGATCGTCATCGGATCGCAGTTGCGATAGCGTCCGTCGGTGTTCGGCGGATATTCCGACGGCCGGTTGATCGAGTACTCGAAGGCGTCCACCGCGCCCGTGTACACAAAATAATGATCCGGATACGCCTGGTTGGCCGCCGCGCCTCCGGGCTCCTGGTTGCCGACGAACTTCAGTCCGCCGCTCATGTGGAGCAGATCGACGTTGCGGATCTTCGACCGCATGTCGTCCAACGCTCGCCACGCCGGAATCGGCACCGGCTGCTCGAGGCTGTAGGTGCCGTCACGAACGAGCAGCGAGAACAGCGTCGAGACGATGCTCTTGCCCATCGACCAGCTTTCGAGCTGCGTGTCCTTCGTGATGCCGGGCCCGTACCGCTCGGCGATGATGTGCCCTTTGTAGACGACGACGAGCGCCGCCGTGAGCGCGTCGGGATCGGCGAACGCGGCGGTGACGGCGGTGTCGAGCTTCGCGCGATCGATCTCCGTCGGAATCGGTGTCGCGTCGGGCCGATCGCCCATCGGCCACGGCTGGCTCATCGCGCCAGGCAGCGTCGTTCTCACCGCCACCGGCGTGAAGTGGATCCCGCTATTGCCTTGCGCATGCGGCGGCTGGATGATGCACCCCTGGTCGCCGAAGAATTTGGCCTCGCGCGTGATGCCGTCGAGCGACGTGCGCACGGTCTTCGCCCTGCGATCGACGTCCCAGACGACCGTGTCCTGCTGGCCGCGCGGCATCATCCAGTAGGCGCTGTTGTGCGCTGCTTCGTTCGGATTGCGGCCCGTGATGAACACCGCTCCGCACAGAATGTTCGCGTAGCCGGCGAGCCCCAGCTCGGTCGGTGTGCCGACGACCGTGTATTTGGTATCCTGCGGGGCGACCAGGACCGCCAGCGCGGCCAGGAACACGAACGTCCGTGCGGATCTCATCAGGCTTCCTCCAGAGGTCCGGATGATCGCACAAAGTGAAAGCGGGGTATTGTTAAAACATGGCCGACAAAAAAATTATCGTCGTGGCCGGCGCGACCGGCGCGCAGGGCGGCGGACTCGTCAACGCGATTCTGAACGACCCGAACGGCGGCTTCGCCGTGCGCGCGCTCACCCGGGACGTGCACTCCGACAAAGCGAAAGCGCTCGCGGCGAAAGGCGCCGAAGTCGTCGCCGCGGACGTGGACGATGTCGAGAGCCTGAAGCGCGCGTATGCGGGTGCGTACGGTGCGTACTGCGTCACGTTCTTCTGGAACCATCTCTCGCCGGAGCGGGAAACCGCCCAGGCCGGCCATATGGCCGCCGCCGCCAAGCACGCGGGGCTGCAACACGTGATCTGGTCCACGCTCGAGGACACGCGCACGCTCGTGCCGCTCACCGACAATCGGATGCCGACGCTGCTCGGCAAGTACAAGGTGCCGCACTTCGACGCCAAGGGCGAGTCCAATCACCTCTTCAGCGACGTCGGGCTGCCGGTGACGTGTCTCGTCACGTCGTTCTTTTGGGAGAACTTCATTTACTTCGGCATGGGGCCGAAGAAGGGGCCGGACGGAACTCTCGGCATCACGTTTCCGATGGGCGACAAGCGCCTGTCGGGGATGGCGTCGGACGACATCGGCAAGTGCGCGTACGGCATCTTCAAAAGGGGACGCGAGTACATCGGGAAGACCGTCGGCATCGCCGGCGAGCATCTCACCGGCGCGCAGATGGCGGCGTCCTTCACGAAAGCGCTCGGGCGTCCGGTCCGCTACAACGACGTCCCGCCGGAGGTGTACCGTGGCTTCGGGTTCCCCGGCGCCGATGACCTCGGCAACATGTTCCAGTACGACCGCGACTTCGAGGCCCAGTGCGTCGCTGCGCGCAGCATCGACGTGTCGCGATTGCTCAATCCGGCGCTGCAGACGTTCGACCAGTGGCTCGCGCAGAACAAGAGCCGCATTCCACTCGAGTAGAAATGTCTCTTGGAGGATCGATGATGTCCCGAGCCTTGCGCCACGCGTTTCCTCGAATCGCCGGCGCGCTCGCCGTGGCGGCAATTGCCGCCGCGCTCGGATCGTCCGGGCTCGTGGCGCAATCGAAAAGCGCCGCGGCGTCCGGGCAGAAGCTCGATGCGGAGTACACCGCGAAGATCAAGGCGGCGACGCCGGATCCTCGCATCACGACCGAGCTCATCGATCACATGCCGGCATCCGACAAGGTGCCGTCGCCGCTCACGTTCTTCGGGTACGTCCCCGGCGAGCCTGGGCACATGACGTACTACAAGGATATCGTCCGCTACTACGAGGCGCTCGAGAAGGCGTCGCCGCGCGTCAAGCTGTTCAAGTTCGGCGTCACCGACGAGGGGCGCGACATGGTCGCGCTCGCCGTGGCGGACGAGGCGACGATCAAACAGCTCGACAAGTACAGGCAGATCACAGCGCGTCTGACCGACCCGCGCAAGATCGCCGACGCCGAGGCGAAGCAGCTCATCGCCACCGGCAAGCCGATTTACTACGCGTCGGGCGCCATCCATTCGCCGGAAACGGGTAGCCCCGAGATGCTCGCCGAACTGGCGTTCCGCCTCGCGGTCGAAGAGACCCCCTACATTCAGACCATCCGCAACAACATCATCGTCGTCATGACGCCGGCCAGTGAAGTGGATGGGCGCGAGAAAGCCGTCGACAACTTCAACTACCAGCAGAAGCATCCCGGCAAGCCGGCGCCGGGGATGGTCTACTGGGGCAGGTACGTCCAGCACGACAACAACCGCGACGGCATCGGCGTCGGGCTGAAGCTCACGCAGAACATGCTCAAGAGCTTTCTCGACTGGCATCCGACGGTGTTCCACGATCTCCACGAATCGGTGACGCTGCTGTACGCCTCGACCGGCACGGGCCCGTACAACACCATCGTCGATCCCATTCAGGTCGACGAATGGTGGATCCTCGCGCAGACCGAGATGATGGAGATGACCAAGCGCGGCGTGCCCGGCGTCTGGACCTACAACTACTACGACGGCTGGGTGCCGAACTACATGTTCTGGATCGGCGTCATGCACAACTCGGTCGGGCGCTTCTACGAGACACAGAGTTTCCGCGGACAGAACTACGCGGTGAACGCGAATCAGAGCCGCGAATGGTACCGCCCCAATCCGACGCCGCCCGACATCATGTGGGGCCCGCGCGCGAACGTGAA
The DNA here is from genome assembly GCA_017883165.1 of Acidobacteriota bacterium. Lineage (GTDB taxonomy): Bacteria > Acidobacteriota > Vicinamibacteria > Vicinamibacterales > CAVVIG01 > JADGOC01. Next base: position 40,198 of record JADGOC010000015.1, on the reverse strand, counting down.
CATGCAGGAGAGCGCGATTCTCATCGCCATGAACCACGTCGCGAAGAACAAAGACACGTTCCTCGAGAACTACTACCTCAAGAACAAGCACACGGTGGAGCGCGGTCGGACCAAGGCGCCCTACGCGTACGTGATCCCCGCCGCGCAGCGCCGGCGCGTCGAGGCGGCGGATCTGATGAACCTGATTCGCCGCGAGGGCGCGGAAGTGCACGTGGCCAACTCCGCGTTCAGCATCGGCAACGTCCAGGTGGCGCAGGGTGATTACGTCGTGCGGATGGATCAGCCGTACTCGGCGGTCTGCGAGACGCTCCTCGGCGTGCAGTTCTACGCGCCAGAGAATCCGAGGCCGTACGACGACACCGGCTGGAGCCTCCCGCTCTTGCGGAATCTGAAAGTCAGCCGGATCGAGGACAAGGCGATTCTCGACGAGCCGATGACGCTGGTGGGCGCGGACTTGACGATCGCCGGCGCGATCAGCGGCAGCGGCAAGACCCTCATCGTCGATCACACGACGGACAACACGCTCGTGACGTTCCGCTTCCAGCACGCGGGCGTGAAGATGGCGGCGGCGGAGAAAGAATTTGACGCGGGCGGGCATCATTTCGGCCCCGGCGCCTTCATCATCGCGAACGCGGACCGCGCCGTGCTCGAGCCGTCGATCAAAGCGCTCGGGCTCTCGGCGTGGGCCGTCGACGCGGCGCCCAGCGTGCCGGCGCACGACCTCGATGTGCCGCGGATCGGCTACGTGCACACCTGGACGAGCACGCAGGACGAAGGCTGGGTGCGGCTGGCGTTCGACAACTTCAAGGTGCCGTACACCTATTTCGCGAGCACGAAGCTCAAGGAAGGCAATCTCCGGTCGAAGTACGACGTCATCGTCTTTCCGCACGCGGGCGGCAGCGGCCCGGCGATCGTCAACGGCGGCGTGCAAGGCGCGGAGCCGATTCCGTACAAGAAGAGCGACGACACGCCGAATCTCGGCGTCGAGGATTCGACCGACGACATGCGCGGGTCTATTGGTATAGAGGGCGTGATGGAGCTGTACAAGTTCGTGCAGCAGGGCGGCGTGCTCATCACCGAAGGCGGGACCGCCACGATATTCCCCGAGTACAACCTCACGCCCGGCGTCACCGTCGAGCAGGCGGACGGGCTCTACGTGCGGGGATCGGTGCTCAAGACGATCCTCGGCGACAAGACGAGCCCGATTCTCTACGGCTACGACCAGAACGCGCTGGCGGTCTACTTCAACCAGGCGCCGGTGCTGCGAGTCGGCGGTGCCCCTGGCGGCCCGGGTGGGTTCGGGGGCGGCAGAGGCGGCCCGAGCCTCCCAGGCATTCCCAACATGCAGCCCAACGCGGTGGCGCCGAAGCTGACGACCCTCGAAGGCGGCCCCGGTGGAAACGCGGCCGGGGCGGCTCCGGCGGGTGGCCGCGGCGGACGCGGCGTTGCGGTCGGCATTGGCAGCGGGGCGGGACCCGGACGCGGCGCGACGCCGGCGTCCGAGGGTGAGGCGCCGGCCGTTCCCCAGGGCGGCGGGCGCGGCGGCCGCGGTGGGTTTGGCGGCGCCGACGCCGCGCCGGCCCCGCGCGTCTTGCTGCAATTCCCCAACGATCCCAACGATTTGCTGCTGTCGGGCGTGCTCGTCGGCGGCGAGGCGCTGGCGGGGCGGGCGGTCGCGATCGACGCGCCGATTGGCCGTGGACACGTCATCCTGTTCGCGAATCGCCCGTTCTGGCGGTGGGAGACACAGGGCAATTTCTTCCTCGCGTTCAACGCGATTCTCAACTGGAACGATCTCGACGCCGGCCGCGCGCCCGCGCGCGCGCTACCGACGAGCCAGCAAGACCGGTAGGCGAGGAATCGACCCCGATGTCGATTTCCCTATGAAGAGCGTTCGTCCCGGGGCGATTTCGTGGTACTCTCCGCGAGAGGCATTGAGCCTCGACTTGAGACGTACCGTCTAAGAGGAGATGACATGGCGAAGAAAAAGTCTGGTCGGAAACCGAGTGCGGCCTTCATGAAGCCGATGACGCCGAGCGCCGCGCTGGCCGAGGTCGTCGGATCGAAGCCCATTCCGAGGACTGAGGTCACCAAGAAGCTGTGGGCCTACATCAAGAAGAACGGCCTCCAGGACAAGAAGAACAAGCGGATGATCAACGCGGACGCGGAACTGAAGGCCGTGTTCGGTGGGAAGGCGTCCGTCAACATGTTCGAGATGACCAAGCTGGTCAGCAAGCACCTGAAGTAGATTCCTTCGCGGTCGTCGAAGCGGCGGCCTCGGCCGCCGCTCTCGTCTCTCACCTCATCTCCATCACTCCATCACTCCATCACTCCATCACTCCATCACTCCATCACTCCATCACCACATTCGAGATCGCTGCCCCCCGTGATAGCATCCGCCATTCTTCCTCTCGATCCAGGTAAAGGTGGCCTCATGACGTCGCGCCGGTTCTTGCCTCTGCTGCTCCTGCTGTTTGTCGGAAGCGGGTGCGCCGCGCTCATTTACGAGATCGTCTGGTTTCAGTTGCTCGAGCTCGTGATCGGATCGTCGGCGATCTCTCTGGCGGTGCTGCTCGGCACGTTCATGGGCGGCATGTGTCTCGGCAGCCTCGTGCTGTCGCGGGTGATCTCGCCGCGCCAGCATCCGCTGCGCGTGTATGCGTGCCTCGAGCTCGGCATCGGCGCCATCGGCGTGCTCGTGCTGTTCGGCATGCCGCTCATCGGCGGCATCTACACCGCGTGGTCCGGTTCGGGCATCGCGGGCATCGTCTTCCGAGGCGTGATCGCGGGCGTCTGCCTGCTGCCGCCCACGGTGCTCATGGGCGCGACGCTGCCGGCCATCTCGCGTTGGGTGGAAACGACGCCGAAGGGCGTCGCGTGGCTCGGGTTTTTCTACGGCGGCAACATCGGCGGCGCGGTCGTCGGCAGCCTCCTCGCCGGCTTCTATCTGCTTCGCGTCTACGACATCGCCACCGCCACATTCGTGGCCGTGGGGTTGAACGTCACGGTCGCGGCGCTCGGATTCCTGCTCGCCAACGCGACGCCGCACGAACAGAAGACCGCGGCGCACGAAGTCGTAGACCGGGCGCCCGACGCGTGGTCGGTGTACCTCGTCATCGCGATGTCGGGCATGACGGCGCTGGCGGCCGAAGTGATCTGGACGCGGCTGCTCTCGCTCCTCTTCGGCGCGACGACCTATACCTTCTCGCTCATCCTGGCCGTGTTCCTGATCGGGCTCGGCATCGGCAGCACCGCCGGCTCTGCGCTCTCGCGCGGGCTCGCGCGTCCGCGTCTGGCGCTCGGTGCGTGCCAGCTGCTTCTCTGCGCCGCGATCGCATGGACAGCGTACATGCTGACCGAGTCGCTGCCGTACTGGCCGATCAACCCGCAGATCTCGAGCAACGTCTGGTTCAACTTCCAGCTCGATTTCGCGCGGTGCCTGTGGGCGGTTCTGCCGGCCGCGATTCTCTGGGGCGCGAGCTTTCCGCTGGCGCTCGCTTCGGTCGCCTCGCCCGGGCAGGATCCCGCGCGGCTGGTCGGCGGCGTGTACGCGGCGAATACCGTCGGCGCCATCATCGGCGCGCTCGGCGCGAGTGTGCTCGTGGCCTGGCGCGGCAGCCAGTTCGCCGACCAATCGCTCATCGTCGTCTCCGCGATGGCGGCGCTGCTGACGCTGGAACCGGTGTACGCGGGCGCGGATCGCCGAAAGACCAGGTTCCAGTTCGCGCTGCTCGTCGTGGCGGCCGGCGGCGCGGCGATGCTCGCGCGCAGCGTGCACGAGGTGCCGGGCCTGCTCGTCGGCTATGGACGGTACGCCGCGACGCGCGTCGGCCAGGCCGATTTCATCTACGTGGGCGAAGGGTGGAACGCGTCGGTCGCCGTCTCGCGCCTGTCGGACGGCACGCTCAACTATCACAACGCCGGCAAGGTGCAGGCGTCGAGCGAGCCGCAGGACATGCGCCTCCAGCGCATGCTCGGACACTTGACGACGCTCATCCCAGAACATCCGCGTTCGGTGCTCGTCATCGGGTGCGGCGCCGGCGTCACGGCCGGCGCGGTGTCGATCGACCCCAACGTGGAGAGTGAGACGATCGCCGAAATCGAGCCGCTCGTGCCGAGCGTGGTCTCCACCTATTTCGGACAGCACAACTTCAACGTCGTCAGGAACCCGAAAGTGCACGTGCGGATCGACGATGCGCGGCATTTCATTTTGACGAGCAGGGAGAAGTTCGACGCCGTCACCTCGGATCCGCTTGACCCGTGGGTGAAGGGGGCGGCGATGCTGTACACCAGAGAGTTCTTCGAGCTGGTCAAGCAGCATCTGAACCCGGGCGGCGCCGTGACGCTGTTCGTCCAGTTGTACGAGAGCAACCCCGCCGCGGTGAAGAGCGAGATCGGCACGTTCTTCGAAGCATTTCCCCACGGGATCGTCTGGGGCAATACCAACAACGGCGTGGGCTACGACCTGGTGCTCCTCGGCCAGGTCGAACCGACGCGCATCGACATCGACAAGATTCAGGCGCACCTCATGAGTCCGGAGATGGCGCCGGTCGCCGAGTCGTTGCGCGAGATCGGATTCAATTCGGCGGTCGATCTGTTCTCGACCTATGCGGGCCAGGCGCCGGATCTCAAGGGTTGGCTGCAGGACGCGAGCATCAACCGCGATCGCAATCTGCGCCTGCAATACCTGGCGGGGCTCGGGTTGAATCTGTATGAGAGCGGGAGCATCTACGCCGACATGCTGGCGTACAGCCGGTTCCCGGAGCAGCTGTTCGTCGGATCCGACGCGCAGATGCAATTGCTGCGGGAATCGATTCGGCGCGCTCCGGGCCGGTAAACGGTGAGACGGACCATGACGAGACGCCCCTTTCTTGTTGTCGCGGGAATCATTCTCGCCGGCATGCTGGGCGGCTTGTCGCTCGCTCCGGGCGGCCGGCTCGGCGCCGAATCACTGCCGTCGCGGCTCGCCGACCAGGAATACTGGAAGATCGTCTCCGATTTCTCTGAGGCGAACGGATTCTTCCAATCCGACAATCTTCTGTCGAACGAACAGTATCTGCAGTACGTCATCCCGGATCTGACGCGTACCGCCAAGGCGGGCCGCGTGTACATGGGCGTCGGCCCCGAGCAGAACTTCACCTACATCGTCGCGATGAAACCCAAGATGGTCTTCATCGTCGACGTCCGCCGCGGCAATCTCGACTTGCACTTGATGTACAAAGCGCTGTTCGAGCTGTCCGCCGATCGGGCGGAGTTCGTGTCGCGCCTGTTCTCGAAGAAGCGCCCCGACGGCCTGAGCGCGATGTCGAGCGCGACCGACATCGTCGCGGCTTTCTGGAACGTCGACACGAGCGAGGCGCTGTACAACGCCAACCTCAAGGCGATCTACGATCAGCTGACCACCAAGCACGGCTTCGCGCTGTCCGCCGACGATCGCGAGGGGATTGAGTACGTCTACCACGCCTTCTTTTGGTACGGGCCAAGCCTCCAGTACCGATCGACGACCGGCAACCGCGGCAACTTTGGCTCCGGCGGCCGGTTTGGCAGCCAGCCGACCTATGCGGATCTGATGGTCGCGACGGATGCGGCCGGCGAGATGCGCGGGTATCTTTCGAGCGAAGAGCGCTTCGCGTTCCTGAAGGATCTCGAGACGAAGAATCTCCTCGTGCCCGTCGTCGGAAATTTCGCGGGTCCGAAAGCGATCCGAGCGGTGGGAAAGTACCTGAAAGACAAAGGCGCCACCGTCTCGGCGTTCTATCTCTCCAACGTCGAACAGTATCTGTACCAGCAAGGCCTGTGGCGCGATTTCTGCGCGAACATCGCGACGCTGCCGCTCGACGAGACGAGCACGTTCATCCGCGCCGTCCGCGGCGGACGCTACGGCCCAGGTTTCGGGCTCAGCTCGGAATTGGGAAACATGGCCAGCGAGGTGAAATCGTGCGGCACGGCTGGCGGACACTGATCGCGGGCGCTTCTGCGGCCGCCACCGTCCGTCGTGAGATAGGTTCTAGCGCGTCATGCCAGCGGTCGGAATGAACGACGACCTCGTCGAGCGCCTCTACCGGCTGGCGAAGGGCGATCGGTGGGCGCTGCCGAAGAGCGCCTTTGCCGCCGCGCTCGCGGCCAGCGCCGATCGAGCCTTCACGACGCCGCCTGACGCCCGCGAGCTCGAGCGGTACCTGACTTCGCTCCACCTCGAGGATCTCGCGCTGGCGTGCGCCTGCGGCGCCGGCCCCGGCGGCAATGACGCGGCCTGGGACCACTTCGTGCTCGAGCAGCGGCCGCTCTTGTATCGCTCCGCCGATGCGCTGGTGCCAGGCGGCGGCGCGCGGGAGCTGGCCGACTCGCTGTACGCGGATCTGTACGGCCTCGATGATCGCCAGGGCGAGCGCCGCTCGCTGTTCCGCTATTTCCACGGACGAAGCAGTCTGGCGACGTGGCTGCGCGCGGTGCTCGCGCAGCGGCACGTCGATCGCGTGCGGTCAGAGCGGCGCCTCGAACCGCTGCCGGACGAGGACTCCGGGCCGGCTGCGGCATCATCGTCTGACCCGCCGGATCCGGATCGTCCTCGCTTCCTGGCGCTGATGCAGCGGGCGTTGAGCGTCGCGATGTCGCGCCTCACGGGGCGCGATCGGCTGCGGCTGGGCTGCTATTACGCACAGGAGCTGACGCTCGCCCAGACCGGCCGCCTGCTGCGCGAGCATGAGGCCACGGTGTCGCGCCAGCTCGCGCGATCGCGAAAAATCATTCGCGAAGACGTCGGACGTCAGCTTCGCGCCGAAAACCTGAATACAGACGAGATCGAGCAGTGCTTCGCGTGCGTGACGGAGGATGCCGGCCCACTCGATTTGGGCGAGATCCTCGATTCCATCCGCGCGCGCAAGAAACCGGCGGCGGATCGTTCTATATGAGGAGGCATCCGTGATACCGGGGCCGTGTCTCGACGCCGAAACGCTGGCCGCCTGGGCCGACGACCGTCTGACCGCCGCCGAGCGCGACGCGGTCGAGGCGCACGCGGCTGATTGCGTACGGTGCCAGGCCGTGGTGGCTGCGATGGTGCGGGCGGAACCGCCCGCCGAGTTCGCGCCTGCGTGGTGGCGGCGTGGATCGACCCTCGGCTGGCTCGTGCCGCTCACCGCGGCGGCTGCGGCGGTGATCTGGGTTGTCGTCTCACCGGGCACGAACCGGCGTCCTCAGGACGCCGCGCCGGCGGAGACGATTGCGGTCGCCCCAACACCGTCGCCCTCGCCCCAGATGACGATCGCCAACGGCGAACTCGTGGCGCGGTCCGACAACGCCCTGGACGCGCTCAGCGCGAGGAAGCAGGCCACGCCTGAGCAGAACGCTCCGCTCATGAAGACCGAGGCAGCGCCGCCCGCCGCTCCCGCGGCCGTGGTTCCCGCGCCGGAACCGGCTCGGCCGGCCGTGTCAGCGGACCGGATGGCCGCCAGTGGCGCGCTCCGTGGGCAGGCCTTCGGCAACTCGCTGCGCGCGGATCTGGTGCCCGAGATTGTGTCGTCCAATCCCGCTAGCCGCTGGCGCATCACGCCCGACCCGGCATTCGTCCAGCACTCGGCCGACGGCGGCGCGACCTGGGAGATGCAGCGGACGACCGTGACGACGACGCTCGCGGCCGGGGCTTCACCATCCCCGTCGGTTTGCTGGCTGGTAGGCTCCGGCGGGGTCGTGGTGCTTTCGACCGACGCCCGCACCTGGCGGCGCGTGTCGTTCTCCGAGAATGCGGATCTGGTGGCCGTCAGCGCGACCGATGCCTCGACCGCCACCGTGACGACGGCGGACGGCCGCAAATTCAGCACGTCGGACGGCGGCGCGACGTGGGATCGCGACCCCCTGCAAGAATTTTCCGCGACTCCGTTCTAACTGTAGGCCGGGTCACAAACGACCCGCCTCACAGAAAAGGAGTCGTCCCATGCGCGCACGGTTGTCGCTCGCGGCGCTCGCGGTCATCGCAGGCGTCCTGTTCTCTCATCAGCTTGTTCCGGCTGCGCAGGCCGGCCGCTCTCCGGGGCCGAACACGACCACGCTCGACGATCAAGTCGAGCTGGCCGTCACCGTTTACAACTCGGACATCGCGCTCGTGCGCGACGTGCGCAACCTGCAGCTGCCGCAGGGCCGATCCGATCTGCAGTTCATGGACATCGCCGCGACCGTGAATCCGGCGACAGTGCATTTTCGATCGCTGACCGAGCCGTCGCGCATCAGCGTCCTCGAGCAGAACTACGAGTACGACCTGCTCGACCCCGAGAAGCTGCTGCACAAGTACGTCGGCCGCGACGTCACGCTCGTGCGCACGCGCGAGGAGAGCGGCGCGATGCACGAAGAGATCGTCAAGGCGCGGCTGCTGAGCGACAACGGCGCGCCGGTGTGGCGGATCGGCAGCGAGATCGTGACCGGGCTCCGTCCGGATCACATGCGCTTCGCCGAGCTGCCGGACAATCTCTACACGCACCCGACGCTCATCTGGACGCTCGACAACACCGGTGGCGCGCGCCACCGCGTGGAAGCGTCGTACCTGGCGGGCAAGCTGTCGTGGAACGCCGACTACGTGCTGACGGTCGCGCGCGACGACAAGGCGGCGGACCTGGACGGATGGGTGACGCTGACCAACGGCAGCGGGACATCTTTCAGAAACGCGAAGCTGCAGCTCGTCGCCGGCGATCTCAACCGCGTGCGCCCGCAGGCCCTCAACGGCATGATGGAGGCGCTGCGGCGGAGCGACGTGGCCGCCGCCCCGGCAATGGCGCAGGAGGCGTTTTCCGACTATCACCTCTACACGCTCGCGCGAAAGACGACGATCAACAATAGCGAGACCAAGCAGGTGAGCATGCTGGCCGGCACCGGCGTGCCCGTCCAGAAGCGGTACGTCGTGGACGGCCAGGCGTTTTACTATCGCAACGTGCAGCATCCCGGAGCGCCGCTGAAAGACGTCGTGCAGGTCTACTACCAGTTCAAGAACGAGGAGCAGGCGGGGCTCGGCATGCCGATGCCGGCGGGCACCGTCCGCGTATATCAGGCGGACTCGAAGGGCGGCGTGCAGTTTGTCGGCGAGGATCGCATCGATCACACGCCGAAGGACGAGACGCTGAAGCTCAAGATCGGCAACGCGTTCGACGTCGTGTGCGAGCGCAACCAGATCGATTTCGAAAAGATCGCGGCCAACGTGTACGAGGTCGAGTACGAGGTGACGCTCCGCAACCACAAGGCCGTGCCGATCACGGTGGAGGTGAACGAGCCGATCGGCGGCAGCTGGAAGATGCTGCGGTCGTCGCACGAATGGACCAAGACCGCCGCCTGGGCGGGGCAGTTCCAGGTGCCGGTCGCGGCCGACGCCGCCTCGGTCCTGAAGTACCGGGTTCGGGTAACCTACTGACATGTGGCATCCGATTCTGGGGCTCCACCACGTGACGGCGACGGTGGAAGATGCGCAGCAGGATCTCGATTTCTGCGTCGAGGCGCTTGGCCTGAGGCTCGTCAAGAAGACCGTCAACTTCGACAACCATCACGTCTATCACTTCTATTACGGCAACGAGCTGGGCACGCCCGGCACGCTCTGGACTACGTTCCCCTACAAGGGGCACGGCGTGCCGGTTGGGAAAAGAGGCGCGGGGCAGATCACGGCGACCGCGTTTTCGGTTCCCGCCGGGTCGCTCGAATTCTGGAAGGTGCGGCTGCGCCAGCGCGGACTCGAGGTGCAGGATGTCGCGCCGCGGTTCGGCGAGGAATCGATCCTGGTGACCGATCCGTCGGGCCTGGTGTTCGAGCTCATCGCCAACGATCGCGACGCTCGAACACCGTGGGCGGGCGGCGGGGTCGGCGCCGAGTCCGCGGTCCGCGGTCTGCACAGCGTCGCGATGGTCGTGCGATCGCCGGCGAAGACGCTGGAGCTGATGACCGGCCTGCTCGGCTACGCGATCGTGAACGAAACGGAAGGGCGCATTCGCGTCGCCGTCAACGGCGACGCGCCGGGCAAGACGATCGAGATCGTCCACGCGCCCACCGCGGCCCCGGCCATGAACGGCCTCGGCACGGTGCATCATGTCGCGATGGCGATCGCCGACGCCGACCAACAGCGACGCATGCGCGTGGAACTGGTCCGTTTCGGCCTGCACGTCACCGAGGTGCGGGATCGCTGCTACTTCACGTCCATCTACTTTCGCGAGCCGGGCGGCGTGCTCTTCGAGGTTGCGACCGTGCCGCCGGGTTTTCTGATCGATGAAGAGGCGGAGCGCCTCGGTCAGGCGTTGCAGCTCCCGCCCTGGGAAGAGTCGTACCGCGCCGAGATCGAGCGAGGGCTCGCGCCGGTCACGTACCGCTGACGCGTCGCCAATGAGCACGAGCCCCCACGCCAATCAGCCGGTCGCGGCCGCGGGCGCCCCACTTGGCGAGAGCGACGCGGTGATGATCATGGTCCACGGCCGCAACGCCGGGCCGCGCAACATCCTCGACCTCGTTCCTCAGTTGCAGCGACCGGCGTGGACCTACCTCGCGCCCGCCGCCGCGGACCACACGTGGTATCCCCACAGCTTCATGGCACCGATCGAGCAGAATGAGCCCTGGCTGTCGTCGGCGCTCGAGGCGCTGAAGCAGCTTGTCGCCGATGTCGCCGCACGCGGGATCCGCACGGATCGCATCGTGCTCCTCGGCTTCTCCCAGGGCGCCTGCTTGACGGCGGAGTTCTGCGCCCGCCATCCCGATCGGTACGGTGGCGTCATCCTCTTCAGCGGGGGCCTCGTCGGACCTCCCGGGACGACCTGGAGGGGAGAGGGGCGCTTCGATCGGACGCCCGTGTTCCTGGGGTGCAGCGACATCGATCCCCACGTGCCGAAGTCGCGCGTCGACGAGAGCGCCGCGGTCTTCGTGCGCATGGGCGCGGAGGTGACCGAGCGCATCTACCCCGGCATGGGCCATCTGGTGAACGACGATGAGATCGCGTTCGCGCGCGGAGTGCTGGACCGGATCCATAATCCCTAGGAATGGCCCTTCTGCAGCAGGCGCCCCGGCTGACCGCAGCCGCGGCGTCCGAAATCGCGCGCGAGCTGTACGCGATCGACGCGACCGCCGTGCCGCTGTCGAGCGAGCGCGATCAGAATTTCTTGATCGGCCAGTTCGTCCTGAAGATCGCGAACGCGGGCGACGACCGCGCGCTGCTCGAGGCGCAGGCCGCCGCGGCCGCGCACCTCGCCGCGCACGGGGTCGCGTCATTCCGCGTCGTCCCGACCACGGGCGGCGATCTGATCGCCATGCTCCCGCCGCGCTGGGGCGGACGCCATCTCGTGCGGCTGGCGACATGGCTGCCCGGCGTCACGATGGCCAGCGTGCCGCATCATTCGCAGGCGCTGCTCGAGGATCTCGGCCGCCACATCGGCGAGCTGGACCGCGCACTGGCCAGCTTCGATCGCCCGGCTCTTCATCGCGATTTCTATTGGGATCTCGCCAACGGCCTGCCGATCGTCCGCCAGCGTCTGGAGTTGGTTCAGGACGCCGCGTTGAGAGGCGTGATCGCGAACGCCATCGCGGGAATCGAGAAAGACGACGAGCCGCGGTTCGCGCGACTGCGCCGATCGGTGATCCACAACGACGCCAACGATCACAACATTGTCGTCTCAGACGCCGGCGATCCGGGCGGCCGCCACCAGCGTGTCGTGGGGCTGATCGATTTCGGCGACATGGTCCACAGCTTTACGGTGGCGGATCTGGCCATTGCGATCGCGTATGCGGTGCTCGACAAGGCCGATTCGATGCATGCGGCCGCGGCGATCGTCAGCGGATACCACAAGGCCTATCCGCTGCTCGACGAGGAGATCGCGGTGCTCTTCGGCCTCGTCCTGCTGCGGCTCTGTGCGAGCGTGTGCGTCGCCGCCGATCAGCAGCGCCAGCGGCCGGACGATCCGTATTTGACGGTGAGCCAGGACGCGATTCGCCGAACGCTGCCGGCGCTCGCCGCGATCCCGCCGCCGTTTGCCGAGGCGGTTTTTCGCCGCGCCTGCGGATTGCCGGCCGATTCGCATATCATCGCCGACAAGGGGGTCGGGAGCCTTTTGCAGAATCTGCCTATACAGTCGCAAGTTCTGCAAAAGGCTCCCGACCCCCTGTTGGCCGAGCGGCGGCGGCTCATCGGATCGAACGTGAGGCTCGGGTATCGCGAGCCGCTGAAAATCGTGCGCGGCTGGATGCAGTACCTGTACGACGACGCGGGCCGTCGATACCTCGACGCGTACAACAACGTCCCGCATGTGGGCCACTGCCATCCCCGTGTGGTGCAGGCGGCGGCGGAGCAGATGCGCGTGCTCAACACGAACACGCGCTACCTGCACGACAACCTGGTCCGCTATGCGGAACGGCTTACCGCGACGCTGCCGGCTCCGCTTCGTGTCTGCTACTTCGTGAACTCGGGCAGCGAGGCGAACGAGCTGGCGCTTCGGCTGGCGCGCGTGCACACGCGCCAGCGCGATCTGATCGTGCTCGACGCGGCCTATCACGGCAACACGACGACGCTCGTGTCGATCAGTCCCTACAAGTTCAACGGTCCCGGCGGAGAAGGCGCGCCGAGCTGGGTCCATACGGTGCCGATTCCCGACGTGTACCGCGGGCAGTACAAAAATGCTGAGCAGGCTGGCGAGAAGTGCGCCGGCCATGTGCGGGCGGCAATCGACGAGATACGCGCACGCGGACACGGCCTCTGCGGCTACATCGCGGAGAGCGCGCCCAGCGTGGGTGGCCAGATCATCTTTCCGCCCGGCTATTTCGAGGCGGTGTACCAGCACGTGCGTGCGGCGGGCGGTGTCTGCATTGCCGACGAAGTGCAAACCGCATTCGGCCGTCTGGGGACACACTTCTATGCGTTCGAGGCGCAGCGCGTCGTTCCCGACATCGTCGTGCTCGGCAAGCCGATCGGCAATGGTCACCCGATCGGTGCGGTCGTGACGACGCCGGAGATTGCCGAGTCGTTCGACAACGGCATGGAGTTCTTCAGCACGTTTGGCGGCAACACCGTGTCGTGCGCGGTTGGCCTCGCGGTGCTCGACGTCGTCCTGCAGGAGCAGTTGCAGGAGCACGCGCGCCTGGTCGGGGAGCACCTGCTCGGCCGGCTGCGGGAGCTGGCGGATCGACACACGCTCATCGGCGACGTGCGCGGTTCGGGGCTCTTCATCGGCGTCGAGCTGGTCCGAAACCGCCAGACGCTGGAGCCAGCCGCCGAGGAAGCGGCCTGCGTCGTGAACCGCATGCGCGAGGAAGCCATTCTGCTGGGCACCGACGGCCCACATGCCAACGTGCTGAAGATCCGGCCGCCGATGCCGTTTGACATCGCTGACGCGGAGCAGCTCGCGGCGACACTCGCGCGCGTCTTGCGCGAACTGGAATCGTAACGCGGGGCGTCAGCCCTGAGATTGAGGTTTGTATGAACGTGAGGACCTGGGCGGCGATCGGTGCCGCCGTCATGTTTGGCGGCGCCGCCGTAGGAGGCGGCGGAGCTACGGCACAGGAGCAAGGTCTCCAGTTCGAGATCACGTTCTCGCAGGCCGTGCGGCCCGATGCGGTCACCGGCCGCGTGTACGTCGCCATCAGTCGCGAAAGCACCGCGCAGCGGACGCCGATTCAGCAGGCCAGCCCGACCGGCGTGCCTCTCTTCAGCCGGGGCGTGCAGGAGTTGCGGCCGGGCCAGCCCGCGATGATCGACGCCAGCGATCGTGGTTTTCCCATTCAGAGCCTGCGCGACCTCCCCGCGGGTGAGTACTGGGTGCAGGGCTTCGTGAACGTCTACACGAAGTTCGCGCGCGCCGACGGTCACACCGTCTGGCTGCACATGGACCAGTGGGAAGGGCAGCAGTGGAATCGCTCGCCCGGCAATCTCTACAGCGAGCCGGTGAAGATGCGGCTGGATCCGAAAGCCGGCGGCCCGATCACGCTGGTGTGCGACAAGGTGATTCCAAAGATCGACCTTCCTCCCGACACCGAATACGTCAAGCACATCAAGATTCAGAGCGCGATTCTCACCAAGTGGTGGGGCCACCCCATGTTCCTCGGTGCGACGGTGCTTCTCCCGAAGGACTACGACAAGCATCCCGGCGTGAAGTATCCGGTGAACTACATCCAGGGCCATTTCTCGACACAGCCGCCCGGCGGATTCGGCCGCGTGGCGGACTTCGACAAGTTCTGGCTCGCCGACAACTCTCCGCGGTTCATCTACGCCACGCTGCAGCATCCGTCGCCTTACTACGACGACTCGTACGGTGTGAACTCGGCGAACAACGGCCCGTACGGCGATGCGATCCTGCAGGAGCTCATTCCAGAGGTGGAGCAGAAGTTCCGCGTCGTCAGTGAGCCGTGGGCGCGGCAGCTCTCGGGTGGATCGACGGGTGGGTGGATCGCCCTCGCGCACCAGGTCTTTTATCCGGACTTCTACGGCGGCACGTGGGCGAGTTGTCCCGATTCGGTCGATTTTCGCTACCACCAGATCGTCAACGTGTATGACGATGCGAACGCGTACTGGAAGGACATGGGGTGGATGCGCGTTGAGCGGCCCGGCCTGCGCCAGCCCGACGGCAACATCCGCTACATGATGAAAGACGAGAACTGGTTCGAGCTCGTCGTCGGCGATCGCACGAGATCGGGCGGGCAGTGGGACGTCTGGGAAGCCACATACGGTCCGGCCGACGCGGACGGCTATCCCTCGCCCATCTGGGACAAGAAGACGGGCGTCATCGACAAGCAGGTCGCCGCGTATTGGAAAGCGCACTACGATCTTCGCAACATGCTGGAGACGCGATGGTCCACACTCGGACCGAAGCTGGCCGGCAAGCTCCACGTGTACATCGGAGAAAACGACTCCTACTACCTCGACGATGCGGTCCACTTGCTCGATGATTTCCTCGAGAAGACGGCGAGCCCACCATTTGGCGGCGAGGTGGTGTACGAGCCGCGTGCGCCGCACTGTTGGGGACCGCGCGCTCCGGAGCTGACCGAGAAAATGACGGCGCACATCGAGAAGACCGCGCCGGCTGGAGCCGATCTCACGTCGTGGAGGTACTGATCGATGACGACTAACGACTGGCTGGCCGCCTGCGCGGCCGCGGCGGTGTTATGGGGCGGACAGGCAGGCCCTTCTCAGCGGCAGTCCAGCGTCGAGCGGACGATCGTGAGCGCCGTCGATGAGCGCAACGGCGATGGGCTCGCGCTGCTCGAGCGCGTCGTCAACATCAACAGCGGGACGCAGAATCTCGCGGGGGTGCGTGGCGTCGGCGCGATTTTCCGCGCCGAGCTCGACGGCCTCGGATTCAAGACCTCCTGGGTGGACGGCGCGTCGTGGCAGCGCGCCGGCCATCTGGTCGCCGATCATCCGGGCTCAGGTCCGCGCATTCTCCTGATCGGGCATCTCGACACGGTGTTCGAACCCGATAGCCCGTTCCAGAAGTTCGAGCGCATCGACTCGAACACGGCGCGCGGCCCAGGCGTCGTCGACATGAAGGGCGGCGACGTGATCATCGTGCAGGCGCTCAAGGCGCTCGACGCCGCCGGCGTGTTGAAAACGATGAACGTGGTGGTCGTGATGACGGGCGACGAAGAGGAGCCCGGCCGTCCGCTCAGCCGCGCGCGCGCGGCGCTCGTCGCGGCGGCGCAAGGGGCGGAGGCCGCCATCGGCTTCGAGGATGGCCCCGGCGATCCGCGTTACGCGGTGACGGCGCGGCGCAGCACGACGTCATGGCAGCTGAGCGTGACGGGCACGCCGGCTCACTCGTCGCAGATTTTCCGCGAGGACATCGGCCCCGGCGCGATCTTCGAGGCCGCGCGCATCCTCAACGCGTTTCGCGAGAAGATGGCCGGCGAAGCGCACCTCACTTTCAATCCGGGCACGATCGTCGGAGGCACATCCATCACCTTCGACGCGCCCCAGGCGCGCGGCACCGCTTTCGGCAAGACGAACGTCGTCGCCGAGCAGGCGGTGGTCGCCGGCGATCTGCGTGCCGTGTCGAACGCGCAGCTCGAGCACGCGATGGCGACGATGAAGGCGGTGGCGGCGGCGTCGATGCCGCGTACGCAGGCGACGCTGACCTTCGACGAGGGATATCCGCCGCTCGCGCCGACCGAGGGCAACGCGCGTCTGCTGACGATCTACGATGGCGTGAGCCAGGATCTGGGATTCGGCGCAGTCACGGCGGTCAGCCCCGACAAAGCCGGCGCCGCGGACGTGTCGTTCGTGGCCGGCGAGGTGAAGATGATTCTCGACGGCGTCGGCCTGATGGGCCACGATGATCACACGCCGGGCGAGACGGCCGACTTGAGCTCGCTGGCGTCTCAAACGAAGCGGGCGGCGGTGACGTTGTATCGATTGACAAGTCCGCGGTAGTGTCCGGCTTTCTGTCCCGCCGAAGCCGGGAGGCGGCGAAGGCGGAAGCCGGACTTTGTGACGAAGGAGGGGCTTTGCCAGTAGTTGCAGTCGGCGCGGCCGCCGAGCGGCGCCTCGTCGACCGGCTCATGCGCGCGCGAGCGTTCACACCCGACAGCTCGCAGCCGCTCACCGACCTTCGGTGGATCGAAGGCCGGCGGCTGCAACGACTGCTGCGGAAAAGGGTCATCCGCGAGCATGCGCCTGGACGCTATTACCTCGACGGCCCCGCCCTCGCGGATCGATTGGCGTTCCTGCGCTTGGTCAGAGCCATCGCCCTCATCCTCGTCATATTGGCGATGATGGCGGCGGTCTCTTTCGGTGGCCTGGCGGTCTCGCGCATCGCCTCCTGAACATGCCGACCTGCGCCGAGGTCCTCGCCGGCACGCTGCGCGACGCGGGTGTGACGCGCATGTTCGGCCTGCCCGGCGGCGAGATGCTCGATTTTCTCGAGGCGGCGCGCAAGGCCGGCATCGAATTCATCCTCACGCGCCACGAAGCAGTGGCCGCGCTCATGGCCGACGCCACCGGGCAGCTCACGCGGCAGCCCGGCGTCTGCGTCTCGACGCTTGGCCCCGGCGCTATCAACCTCACGCTCGGCGTCGCCAACGCGTTTCTCGACCGGTCGCCGCTCATCGCGATCACCGCCGCGCACGCGACGACGGCCGGGCCGTTCGCGACGCACCAGCAGCTCGACCTGAACGCGGTCTACCGGCCGTTCACCAAACAGACGCTCACGCTCGACGGTGTGAACACGGCCGCCACGGTGCGGCGCGCGTGGCGGACCGCGCTCGAGCCGCGCATGGGCCCTGTGCATTTCGCGCTGCCGAGCGACGTGGCGCGTCAGGAAGAGCGGCAGGCCGAGGATCCGGCGACGGTCAGCCTGACGCCCGATCCGCCGCCGCCTCCCTCGCGCGACGCGGTGGAGCGCATGGTGCGCGAGATCAAACGCGCGCGGCGGCCGATTGTCATCCTCGGCCTCGATCTCGATCCGAATACCGCGCCCGCGCCCGTCCTGGGCTTCGTCGAGGCGCTCGGCGCGCCGGTGTTCGTGACGCCGAAGGCCAAGGGGATTCTGCCAGAGGATCATCCGCAATACTTCGGCGTCTGCGGCGGTCTCGCCGCCGACGCTGTGGTCCTCGACTTCTTCGGCAAGGCTGATCTTCTGATCGGCGTCGGATTCGATCCGGTCGAGTCAGACAAGCTGTGGCATCAGACGATGAAGCTCGTGTCGATCGGACCGTTGTCGATTGCGGCGGGCGACTATCGTCCAGCGCTCGAGCTGACCGGCGACGTCGTGGCATCGCTCACGGCGCTGGCGGCACTGGAGTGGAAACCACTCGAATGGTCGGGCGACGAGTGCGTGGCGTTTCTCGCGGAGCTCGACCGCACGCTCAGGCCGGCCGCTCGGCCGGTCCACGGATTGTCACCCTACGAGGTGACGCGCTGCCTGCGCGATCTCTTTCCGTCCGAGACGATCGTGACGACGGACGTCGGGTCGGTCAAATTAATAGTTTCGCAAGCCTGGCGCGCGACACGGCCGCTGACCTTTCTCGAGTCGAACGGCCTGTCGGCGATGGGCTACGGTTTTCCCGCCGCGATGGCCGCCAAGCTCGTGCACCCGAATCGTCCCGTGCTGTGCACGGTCGGCGACGGCGGCTTCTCGATGATCGTCGCGGATCTCGAGACGTGCGTGCGGCATCGCATTCATTTCATCACTGTTGTTTACAACGACAGCGCCTTGAGCCTGATCGAGGTCGCGCAAAAACGGCGGGGTTTTCCCGACTGCGGCGTCCGCTACGGCGCGGTCGATTTTGCCGCCGCGGCCGCCGCGCTCGGCGCGTGGAGCCAGCGCGCGACGACGATCGAGCAGCTCGAGGCCGCCGTCAAACAGGCGCAGCGGCACGACGGCCCTTCGGTCGTCGACGTGATGATCGACCCGGCGGAATACGCCGCTCACGCCGGCGCGTCTCGCAAGCGTACGTAAACAGGGGCGACATGCCATCACTCAGGCCATCCGCGGCGGCACTCGCCGTCGCCGTCTCGTTGTGGAGCGGGCAGGCCGCGCCGCCGCAGGACTCGCGGGACGCGGGACTGGCGCGCCTTGCAGCCGAGATGGCGAGTGGCGGTGAGCCGACGCCCATTCCGCTCAAGAGCGCCGCCGGCACGCCGTACGGCGTCGTCTACGATCAGTTTCGATTGATGTGGCTGGCCGCGCGATCGGCGTCGGCTGCCGCCTCACCGCTCGAGCCGGCGCCGGTAGGCGCCAAGCTCGTGATCGTCGCCTACGCGCTTGGCGATCGAGATCGGATGAACGCGCCTCAGGACATTCAGGTGTTCCATCCCGGGCGACAGCCGGCCGCGCGTCTCGCGCAGCACTGCGGTACGCGCGAGCCGGACGCGCTGCTGCCTGGCGTGACGCTGCCGCCGCTCACCTGCGCGGCGACCTTCCAAACAGCGAATCTCCACGAAAACGATGTTGTGGAGATGACGTACGCGGATCCGCTGACGTCCGGTGGCTCGAGAACGGCGGCGCTTCCTGTTGCGATCGCGATGCCGCGCAAGACGCATCACGTCGAACCCGTGATGCCCCCCGGGGAGCCGGTTCCGAACACGCCCATCGTCGTACGCATCGGCGCGCTGATCGACTTGGACGGAGCGGTCCGGTTTCCGTATGTTGTGTCAGGGCCAGACGTGTTCGCGCGGCAAGCGCTGATCACGGTGGAGCAGTGGCGCTTCGAGCCCGCTCGCGTGAACGGCGCGCCCATTCCGGTGACGAGCACGTTCACGGTGACCTACGAAGCGAAGCCGCGCCACGACTGACGCAGCGCCTATTCCAGGCGCGCGAAGTCGATCGCCGCTCGCGCCAGCTCTTTTCCCCCGAGCGTCACCCTCACGACGCGCGTCGTCTGGCCCACCGTCGCTGCGTCGAAATCGGATTCGACGATGCCGCCGATGAGCGGCGTACCGGTGCCGGGCTTCTGATTCGGCTCAGGCGTCGCCCAGAGCGGCATCCGCCGGACGTCGCCGAGCGTCACCTCCTCGCCAGCCGGCGACGCGACCACGACCTCGTACGAGGGCACGGTGACGAACACGTTCTGCGGATGAAAGCGCACGCGCACGACGATCGTCAGCTTGCCGCGCCAGGGCTTGATCGCGTCGGCGGCCTGGCGCGCGCTGAACATGTGATCGCCGAGGCGCAGACGGCTTTCAGTCTCGACGACGACCCGCCTGAACTCGGTCAGCAGCTCCACCTGCTCGATCGTCGCGTCCTCGACCGGCACGAGATACCGGCTGTGGAACCGCGCGCGCTCGGAGTCGGTGCTGCGTCCGATGGCGATGGCGCGGTAGATCTGATCCTGGCTCACGTCGAGCACGATCGCGCGGAGGCCGGCCGGCGCCACGAGGCACAGCGCGGCGGCGAGCGACAGCCCGTGAAGTGCGCGCATAGGTTAGGAAGGTCTACTTCTGCTTTGGGATGACGACCATCGGCCGGTTTCTGACCGTCGTGCCGTGCTGCTTGACGTCCACCGTGATGAAATGCGGCTTGCCGTCGCGGTCGGTGTCCGTCACTTCGAGGCCGAGCAGGTAGTACGCCGACGTCTCGCGCATCACGCGATCGAAGGCGATGTCGGGCGTGCCCGCCTCGACCGCGAACACCGCGCCGCCCGCGGCGTCCGCGAGGTTCTCGAGCCCTTGCCGCAGCACCGAGCTGTCGCGAAACTGCGTCGTCGGATCGGTCTTCTCACGGTCCGGGGCGTACGCGTCGATGAAGCTCGTGTCCATGTGCACGACGTACAGATTCGTGTTGGCCGCGGCCGCTTCGCGTCCGAGCGACTGCGTGCGTGCCCGCATGTCGGGGCGGCCGTTGCCGCGATCGCTCGCGAGCAGACCGCCGCTGATGAGCACCATCGTCTTGCGCCCCGGCACGTACTTGAGGCCGTTCAGGAGACTGCTCAGGCCTTCGAAGCCCAACGCGATCTGCGCTTCCGCCATCGCGCCGATCTGGAACGCTTCGCCCTGAACGCGCTGCAGGCAGAGCGGGTCGTTCGGCCGGCATTCGCGGGCGACGACTCTGCTGAGCGTGAAGCCGTCGGCCGCCGTGATGTCGATTACTTCGGAGATGCTGAGGTGAAACTCGCTCGAGACCGGATTCTGGAGGCCGACGATCTTGTTCAGCGCGGCGCGTACCGACGCGCGCTCGTGGGTGAAGTTGAGATTCGAACTGCCGGGGAAGACGTACAGGCCGACCACGTCGTCGGGCTGCAGCCGATCGATGAAGCCGCGCGCCGCCTGCGCCGCCGCGCGGGCCGCGCCCATCCGGAAACTGAGCTGATCGATGGCGAGGATGAACAGGCGGCCGGATGGCGGCCGCGGGGCGCCTAGCGTGATGCTCTCATCCTGCGTGATGCGCTGCACAGCGCCAGGCCTCGACTGCGAGTAGCGCACGAGATTGGCCGACACGACCTGCCGCCGGTGCCCGTCGATCGACACCTGAAACTGGTCGGCTCCGAGGCTGAGCGTCGGCCGGCCGTCGCGATCGACGACCTGCACGTCGACGGCGACCAGCTCGACGCCCGACTTGAAGACGGGCGTTTGACTCTGCTGGGAAGCCTGGGCCACGCCAGCGCCGCCGGTCGCGCCTGTGGCGCCTGTGGCGATCGACGCCGCGAATGCCAGGGCGAGCGCGGCGGCCATGCTCAAGTGCGAATGCGCTGACATCATCGGCAGACCCTCGAGATACTGCGCTAATAGTATGCCTACTTGCTCGTGAAGATGCTCTTCGGTATTTTGACGTGGACGCCAACCGTCTGATCGACCAACTGCGTGACGGCGACGTCGCCGGCGATGCTCGTGAGCTGATACGCCTCGTGCTTGGTGAGTCCTTTGGTCGCCGCGAGGAAATCGATCATCTCCTGAATCGCGGCCTTGGTCGCAACGGTCAGATCCTTGTCCGTCGCCATGCTGATGTAGGCGGTCGGCGTTTCCGCGCGAGGCCACGCGAGCGTCATCCCCTTGCGGACGGTGAGCTGCAGCTTCGCGCGCAGCGACGTCTCGATCGCGGTTTGATCGACTTCGCCGTCGCCTTGCGCGGCGTGGCCGTCGCCCACTTCGAAGAGCGCGCCCGGCGCGAATACCGGGATGTAGAGGGTCGTGCCGGCGACGAGCTCCTTGTTGTCCAGATTGCCGGCGTGCGTGCCCGGCGGCGTGCTGCTCACCCGGCCCAGAGCGGGGGCCGGCGCCACGCCCATGCTGCCGAAGAATGGATGGAGCGGAATCACGATGCCCGGCGCGAACGTCGCCAGCATTGTCTTCTTGTCGAGCGGAATGATCTTCGCGGGAGTGCCTCGCTCGCAGTTCGAGGGGACAAAGCCGCTGCAGCCGTTATAGCCGTAGTCGATCGCGAGATCGATCGAGAGGATCTTCACCTCGAGCGCATCGCCCGGTTCCGCGCCTTCGACATACACCGGGCCGGTGAGGATGTGGCCGCCCGGCCCGCGCTTGTCGCCGGTCACCTCCGCGACGATCGCCTTCAATGATTCCTGGATCTTTTCTGGAGGCACGCCGGCGCGCTGGAGCCCCATCGGCGAGTTGGTGAGCAACGTGTCGACGTCGATCACATCCCCCGATGCGATCCGCAGCGCCGGTTTGGCGTCAGCCCAGTAATAGCCGTACGCCACCGTGTCGGGTGTCGCTTCGAGACGATGGATCGTGCCGGGTGTTTTTCCAGACGCCCGTTGGCCGGCGAGCGAGGCCGAGAGCAGAAGAAGACCCATGGCGCCGGCCGTGAGGACACGCTTCATGGCGCCATTCTAAGTCGGTTCCAGGGTTCTAAGGTTCTACAGGTTCTAAGGTTCTGCAGTTCGCGAATTCACCGCTAGGAATCTCTCAGCACTTGCGCGGGATCGATGCGCGAGGCTCGGAAGGCAGGAATCCAACCGGCGAGGGCGCCGACGGCGGCGAGGACCAGGATGGCGCCGACCAGCGTCGCCGTGTCGCGCGCCGTCAGGCCGAAGAGCAGCGTCTCGACGAACCGCGCGGCCCAGAGGCTGGCGAGTGCGCCGACCAGGATGCCGCTCGCGACGAGCGCCGCGACACGGACGAGGACCAACCGCACCACACCCGCCGGCGCGGCGCCGAGCGCCAGGCGGATGCCGATTTCCGTTCGCCGCCGGCTCACGGCGTACGACGTCACGCCGTACAGCCCGAGTCCGGCGAGCAGCAGCGCCAGGCCGCCGAAAAAACCCGAGAGGATCGCGACCAGCCTTTCCTGAATCAAGGCGCCATTCACCGAATCGGCGAGCGTGCGGAAGTTGAGCACGAGATCGCGGTTCACGTCGCCGATTGCGGCGGCGACGCTTCTCGTGAGGAGCGCCGGCGTCGTCCCCGCCGCGCGAACGCTCAGAACCGTCTCCGATTCGCGGAATATTTCCGTGGGCCGCTGCGCCAGCGGGATGTACATCGTCGGCGGAACCGGATCGCGCATGGAGCGATACACCGCATCGGCGGCGAGGCCGACGATCTCGAGGGGCAGCTGCGACTTGATTCCTCCGTTGCGGAGCAGTCGGCGGCCGATCGGATTCGCGCCGCTAAGGAATCTACGCGCGAACGCCTGGTTGACGATGGCGACATCGGACGCGCCGGCGACATCGCGTTCGGAAAAATCCCGTCCCGCAAGGATTGGCGTGCCGTAGGTGGCAAACCATCCGGGGCTCACGGCGTTCGCGAAGACGCCGCGCCGCTGTTCGGGCAACTCGACGCCGCCTTCGACCTGGACGCGCGTCTGCCAGGTGCCGTTCAGCAGTGCCACATCGGAGGTCGCCGCGCGCTCGACGCCCGGCGCGCGCGACACCGCCACTCGCGCGCGCTCGAAGAGCGCTCCGGTGTCCTCGTTCGCAAAACGCGCCGGCGGCGCGCTGATGTTGACCACGAGCACGCGGTCGGTTTCGAAGCCGAGGTGCAGACTTGCAAGCGACGCGAACGTTCGCACGAAGAGTCCGGCGCCGACGAGCAGCATCAGCGACAGCGCCACCTGCACGACGACCAGCGAGCTCGCCAGCGCGGTGCGCCGCTCGCCCGCCGCGCCGCGCCCCTGCTCCTTCAGCGCTTCGATCGGCTCGACGTGCGTCGCACGGAGCGCGGGCGCGGTGCCGAAGAGCAGCGCCGTCGCGGTCGCGACGCCGGCTGTGAAGAGCAGCACGCGCCGGTCGGGGGCGAGATCGAGAAAGACGGTGTTCACCTGCGTCGACAATTGCCGGACGAGCAGCCGCGAGCCCCACTGTGCGAAGACGAATCCGAGTGCCGCGCCCGATGCCGCCAGCACGATGCTCTCGGTGAGCAGCTGCCGCGCGAGCTGCCATTGCGACGCGCCGAGCGCGAGCCGCACGCTCAGCTCGTGGCGCCGCGCCGCCGCGCGCGCGAGCAGCAGATTGGCGATGTTGGCGCACGCGATCAGCAAAACGAGGCCGACGACCACCATGATCGTCAGGAGCGGCCGCTCGTACCGCGTTCGCAGACCGGACGATCCGGTTGCCGCAGGGAGCAGCGAGAATGGCGTGCTCAGGTAGTCCTTCAGATCCTGCGGCCGCCAGTCGGTTGGCAGCGTGGCCTCCCGCACCTGCGGCTGGGCGCCGCGCAGCGCGACGGTCGCCGCCTGAATCGACTGGCCCGGCCTCAGCCGCGCCATCACGCTGAGCCACCAGTTTGACCGCCTGTCGAGCCCGCTTTCAGGCCCGCGGAAAAGAGGTTCGGTGCCGAGAGGCACGACGATATCGAAGCTCCGGCCGACATCCGGACCGGTGAAGTCGGGCGGCGTCACGCCGACGATCGTGAACGGCGCGCTCGCGCCGAGCGAGACCGATTGCCCGATCGCGCTCACCGCGCCGCCGAACTGCCGCTGCCAGAAGCCGTAGCTGAGCACGGCGACCGGACCGTCGGGTCCGCCCCCGCGCCGATCGTCGGCGTCGTTGAAAGTCCGCCCGAGAATCGCCGGCACGCCGAGGACGCCGAAGAAGCGGCCGCTTGCGTAGAGGCCATTGATCATGCGCGCTTCGCCGCCCTGGGCCAGGTTGGGGCGGACGGCCGCCCAGGCGAACGCGCCGTCGAACAGCTCGGTCTGATGATCGCGGATCTGCTCCCACGCCGGATTGGTCCACGACGAATACGTGTCGTTGCCCTCGGACAGGAGCACGAGCCGTTGAGGTTCCTGGACGGGTAGCGCACGCAGCAGCAAACTGTCGACGATGGAGAAGATGGCCGTGTTGGCGCCGATGCCGAGCGCCAGCGACAAGATCGCCACAACCGACACGATCGGCGTGGCGCGGAGGGCCCTGACGGCGAGGCGGAGGTCATGCATAGTGTTCCGTTTAGACGCGCGGCGCGCCGCCTCCGTTGGCGGGGCGCCGCACGTATTATTAAAGGATGGCTGCCTATCTCATCGTCAACGTCGAGGTCACCGACCCTGTCCGGTACGCGGAATATATCAAGCAGGCGCCGGCCTCGATCGCTCAATATGGCGGAAAATACCTCGCGCGCGCGGGCCGGGCAGAAACACTCGAGGGCGAATGGACGCCGAAGCGGTTAGTGGTGCTCGAGTTTCCCACCTACGACCGCGCGAAAGCCTGGTGGGCGTGCGAGGAGTACCGCGGCCCGAAGGCGCTCAGGCAGAGCGCGTCGGTGACGAACATGATTCTTGTCGAGGGGATGCCATGATCCGCAAGCTGGCATCGGGTGGGTATCGTTTGTATTCGAGGAAAAAAGATGGCAAAACGAAAAAGCGCAAAAACCTCGGGACGTTCAAAACGCGCGCGGCCGCGGAACAGCACGAGCGGGAAGTCCAATTCTTCAAGCAGCGCTAAGACACGCGCCGGTTTCGTGTCACCGGTCGGTGCGCTCCGGGAGCAGCTCGCCGAGGTGCTCGCGTGGCACCATGCGAGCGCCGGATTCGACAAAGCCGTCGAAGGACTGGCGGCCGACCTGCGCGGGCGAAAGCCCGACGGCCTGCCGTACTCGGCGTGGAAGCTGCTCGAGCACATGCGGATCGCGCAGCGTGACATCCTCGATTTCTGCCGCGACAGCCACTACGTCGAGAAGAAGTGGCCAGACGACTACTGGCCCGCGACCGACGCGCCGCCGGACGGGAAGGCGTGGGACGCCAGCGTCGCCGCGTTTCGACGCGATCGCGCGGCGCTGCAGAAGCTTGTCGCCGATCCGAAGGTCGATCTGTTCGCGAAGATTCCACATGGATCGGGACAGACGCTGCTGCGTGAGGCGCTGCTCGTCATCGATCACAACGCGCACCATCTCGGCCAGCTGATCGTCGTGCGCCGGCTGCTCGGGGCGTGGGAGTAAACTGAGGGCGTGAAGAAGACGTGCGACACCATTCTTGACGCCATCGGCCACACGCCGATGGTGCGGATCAATGCGATCACCAAGGGCGTGGTGTCGGCCACCGTGCTGGCCAAGCTCGAGACGTTCAACCCCGGCAACTCGATCAAGGACCGCATGGCGGTGAAGATGATCGAAGACGCCGAACGCGCCGGCCTCCTCAAACCGGGCGGCACGATCATCGAGGGTACGTCCGGCAACACCGGGATGGGCCTCGCCATCGCGGCCGTCGTCAAGGGCTACAAGTGCATCTTCACCACCACCGATAAGCAGTCGAAGGAAAAAGCGGACGCGCTCAAGGCGTTTGGCGCCGACGTGATCGTCTGCCCGACCAACGTCGATCCCGAGGATCCGCGGTCGTACTATTCGGTCTCGTCGCGACTGGTGAAGGAGATTCCCAATTCCTGGAAGGCGAATCAGTACGACAACCTGTCGAATTCGCAGGCGCACTACGAGCAGACCGGTCCCGAGATCTGGGAGCAGACCGACGGGACGATCACGCATCTCGTCGCCGGCGTCGGCACGGGCGGTACCATCAGCGGCACCGGCCGGTACCTGAAGGAACGGAATCCCAAGATCAAAGTCTGGGGCATCGACACGTACGGGTCGGTCTTCAAGAAATACAAAGAGACCGGCATCTTCGACAAGAACGAGATCTACCCGTACATCACCGAAGGGATCGGCGAGGATTTTCTTCCGAAGAACGTCGACTTCGGCGTCATCGATGCCTTCGAGAAGGTGACCGATCGGGACGCCGCGGTGATGACGCGCCGCATCGCGCGCGAGGAGGGTATCTTCGCCGGCAACTCGGCCGGCTCCGCGATGGCCGGCCTGCTGCAGTTGAAGGATCACTTCACAAAAGACGATGTGGTCGTCGTGATCTTTCACGACCATGGGTCTCGCTATCTCGGCAAGATGTTCAACGACGACTGGATGCGCGAGAAGGGCTTTCTCGAGAAGAGCGGCATGACGGCGCGCGATCTCGTGGCGTCTGGCATGTCGGGCGAGCTGTTCTCGGTGGACGCCGAAGAGTCGGTCGACGCCGCGGCGCGGGTAATGAGCGATCACGACTTCTCGCAGATCTCGATCCGGCGCGACGGCCGGTTGGTGGGCTCGTTGAACGAGCAGCATCTGTACTCGCAGCTCGTGCGCAACCCGGATGTCAAGCTGCAGCCGGTCGAAGCGATCATGCAGCCGGCGTTTCCCTTCGTGGACATCACGACGCCGATCGATCTGCTCGCGCGCATGATCACGCCGGAGAACCCGGCCGTGCTCGTCCGCGACTTCAAGAGCGACAAGACGTTCATCATCACGCGGTCGGACGTCTTCCGCGTGCTGTTCTGAGCGCCGGCCGCCGCAGTTCGGTGGATCTCCCATGGACCCCTGGTATCTGACCCATCTCGTTTGCCCGCGCGATCATCTTGGCCTCGACGTCGTTCACGGGGCGGGCGGACGCCTCGTGTGCAGCGCAGGCCACACCTATCCTGTTGTGGATGGCGTGCCGGTGCTGCTGCTCGACGACGTGGCGCAGACGATGGGGATTGCTGAGGAGTCGATGAAGCGAGCGAACACCGTGCCGGCGGCGGACGGCGACCCGGCGTCGGCGCTGTATCTCGAGACGCTCGGCATCAGCGAGGAGGAAAAACGCGGGCTGACGGCGCTCGCGAGCGACGGGCGCAGCGCGATCGACCCGGTCGTCGCGTTCATGGTGGGCGCGACGAGCGGATACATGTACAAGCATGTGATCGGCACCCTCGATTCGTATCCGATCCCCGAGCTGCGGCTGCCGGCCGGCCGGGGCAAACGTCTGCTGGACCTCGGATGCAACTGGGGCCGATGGTCGATCGCCGCCGCGCGCAAAGGCTACGACGTTGTCGGGATCGATCCGCAGCTTGGCGCCGTCATGGCGGCGAGGCGTGTGTGCCGCTCGCTCGGGCTGGCAGCCCGGTTCGTCGTCGGCGACGCACGGTATCTGCCGTTTCCCGCCGACAGCTTCGACTACGCATTTTCGTACAGCGTGCTGCAGCACTTGAGCAGAGAAGACGTCCGGCTCGTGCTGTCGGGAGTCGGCAGGACGCTCACGAGTGGTGGAACCGCCTTCGTCCAGATGCCGACCGTGTTCGGCGTACGCTGTCTGTACCATCAGGCGCGGCGACGGTTCAGCGAGGGTACCGGCTATGAAGTCAGGTACTGGACGATCCCGGCGCTCGAAGCGCTTTTTTCGCGTGCGATCGGACCGGCGACGATTTCCGTCGATTGCTACTTCGGCATCGGGCTGCAGCGCTCGGACTCCGCGCTGATGCCGGCGCCGCTGAAGGCGATCCTCGCTGCGTCGGAATGGCTGCGTGCCGCCAGCCGGTTCGTGCCGGTCCTGAAGTACGCGGCCGACAGCGTGTATGTGACCGCCGTCAAGCCGTGACCGGCGACCTTCAGCACGTGAGCGCGCGGGCAAGCGTGACATAATCACGTGTGCCGTTTACCCAACTCAAGCTTCATCCGAATCTTCTCAAGGGTCTGAAAGACCTCGGTTTCGCGCGTCCGACGCCGATTCAGGCCGACGCGATTCCGCCCGCGCTCGAGGGACGCGACCTCCTCGCCTGCGCGATGACCGGCAGCGGCAAGACGGCGGCGTTTCTGCTGCCGATTCTGCACAAGCTCATCGATCGCCCGCGCGGGACGACGCGCGCGCTGGTGCTGACGCCGACGCGCGAGCTCGCGGCGCAGATCCTCGAGGATCTGAACGACCTCGCGGTCCACACGCCGCTCAGCGCCGCGTCGGTCTTCGGCGGCGTCGGCATGGGGCCGCAGGAGCACGCCTTCCGCAGCGGCGTGGATGTCATCATCGGCACGCCGGGCCGGCTGCTCGATCATTTCCGCTCGCCGTACGCGAAGCTCGCGGGCCTCGAATTCCTGGTGCTCGACGAGGCCGACCGCATGCTCGACATGGGTTTTCTCCCGGACATCCGCCGCATCCTCCGGCACGTGCCGTCGAAGCGTCAGACGCTGTTCTTCAGCGCGACGATGCCGCCGCCGATTGCGGCGCTCTCGCGCGAGATGTTGCGCGATCCGGCGACGATCAACCTCGAGCGCCAGTCGACGCCCGCCATCGGCATCACACACGCGGTCTATCCGGTCGCGCAGCACCTCAAGCCGGCGCTGCTCGTGATGCTGCTGCAAAAGGGCGAGATGCACGACGCGCTCGTCTTCACGCGCACGAAGCACCGGGCGGACCGGCTGACCAAGCATCTCGCGCAGCACCATTTAAAAGTCGAGCGGATCCACGGCAACCGATCGCAGGCGCAGCGCACCGAGGCGCTCGCCGGATTCAAGAGCGGAAAATATCGCGTGCTGGTCGCCACCGACATCGCCGCGCGCGGCATCGACGTGACGGCGCTCGGGCACGTGGTGAACTTCGACGTGCCGGCGGTGCCCGAGGACTACATTCACCGCGTCGGCCGCACGGCGCGCGCCGAGCTGACCGGCTCGGCGTTCACGCTGGTGTCGCCGGAAGAGGAGGGAAACCTCCGCGCCATCGAGAAGCTGATTGGGAAGCGGCTGCCGCGCGTCACCGTGCCGGATTTCGATTACGCCGCGCGCGCCGAGGCGCGCCTCGAAATTCCGATCGGGCAACGCATCGCGGAGATTCGCGCGAGAAAATCCGAGGAGCGCGTCCGTGCGCGCGCCAACGCCGAGCGTCGCGCCGCCGCGCAGGGGCGGCAGGGCGCCCCGCGACCCGGAGGCCCGGGCGGGCCGTCCGGCCCAGGCCAGCATCGGGGCGGCGGACGTCCGTCGCGGCCGTGGGGCCGCGGCCGCTAGGCCGTGTCCGATCTCCAAGACCGCTTCGGCGACATCGACATCTATCTTTTCGATCAATTGCTCCGTGGCCGCATCGCGCCGGGGATGCGCATTCTCGACGCGGGCTGCGGCGCCGGCAGAAACCTCGTCTACTTTCTGCGTGAAGGCTACGAAGTCTTCGCCGCCGACGCCGATCCGCGGGCGATCGACGAGGTTCGGCATCTTGCAGCGCGCCTGGCGCCGCGGCTTCCCGCGGCGAACTTTCACGTCGAGCCGATCGAGGCGATGACCTTTCCCGCGGCGTCAGCCGACGTCGTGATCAGCAGCGCCGTCCTTCACTTCGCGAGAAACGACGAACATTTCGATCGGATGCTGGCGGCTTCGTGGCGCCCGCTCGCGCGGAGCGGCCTCTTTTTCTGCCGCCTGGCATCATCGATCGGCATGGCCGATCGCATGCGGCCGCTCGGCAACGGGCGCTTCGCGTTGCCTGACGGCAGCGAGCGGTATTTGGTAGATGCCGCACGGCTGATGGCGTCCGCGTCGGCGCTCGGCGGCACGTTCGTCGATCCCGTGAAGACCACGATCGTACAGAATCAACGGTGCATGACGACCTGGGTGATGAGAAAGTAGCCCGCGCGCAAAACGTAATCGACTGTTGAAAAACAGAACGCGCGGCGGAACGGGCCGCGCGTCGCTCGAACGGTAAGTGGCCGGTTCGGTGCGGCTTGCGAGGCCGCCGGACCGCTGGTGGGGCGGACGGGTTTTTGCAGAATCATCACTCCGGAAATGAGCCCCCAGGAAGCCTTCGGCCCCAATCTGCGACGGATCCGGATTCAGCGCGGCATCACGCTCGAGCAGATCGCCGCGGAAACCAAAGTCAGCGTCAAACTCTGGGACGGCCTCGAGCACAACGATTTCGGGCGATGGCCGGCCGGAATTTTCGCGCGTTCGTACGTGCGCGAATACGCGAGCCTCATCGGCGTCGATCCGGAATCAACGGTCGACGAGTTCTGCCGCTGGTTCTCGCGCGGCGATCGCCGCGTGCTGCGGCTGGTGCGCGAGCAGGCGGAGATCGTCGGCCATCAGCTCGAATGGCAGGAGGAGCTGCCGCTCGAGGCGGGCGACGTCGACCGGCGCGGCGGGCCCGAGATCGCCGCGGCGCCGCCGCGGCCGGCGCGCCCACCGTTCGCGATCGCGGAGCTGTTTGGGCGCGTGCGCCGCGCGCTCGGCAAAGCCTGACCTGCGTCCCCCTTGAATTCCTCCCGCGAGTCGAGTCTCATGTAGCGGCATGCGCGCCGCGCTCCGACGTTCCATTGGCCTGCCGCAGGCGACGGCCATGGTGGTCGGCACCATCGTCGGCGCGTCGATCTTCGTTCAACCGTCGGAAGTGAGCCGCGCCGCGCCGACCTTCGGCGGCATGCTGGTCGTGTGGATCGCCGCCGGCGCGCTCACCTGGTTTGGCGCGAGCATCTGCGCCGAGCTGTCGTCGGCGTTTCCGCAGACGGGCGGCGTTTACGTGTTCCTGCGCCAGATGTTTTCGCCGGCGGCCGGCTTTCTGTGGGGCTGGGCGATGTTCTGGAGCATGCACTCCGGCATCATCGCGGCGATCGCCGTCATCGTGGCGCGGTACGCCGTCGGCGGTGCGCACGTCGGCGATGCGGGCATTCGCGGGATCGCCGTCGGCGCGATTGTCGGCTTGTCGGCGATCAACTATCTGGGCGTCCGCCCCGGCAGCGCCGTGCAGACCGGCCTGACCCTGACGAAAGTGCTGGCGATCGCCCTGCTGCTCGCCGTGCTGTTCGGCGCCGGCGCCTCGCACCTCTCATTCCCCAACGCGACGGCCGGGCGCGTCGACGCGCGAGGCTTTCTGAAGGCGCTCGTCGCGGGGCTCTTCGCCTTTGGCGGCTGGCACATGGTGACGTATGCGGCGGAGGAGACGCGCGACCCCGAACGCACCATCCCTCGCGCGCTGATGCTCGGCATCGCCGTCGTCGTCGCCACGTACCTCGCGCTGAATGCGGCGTACGTGCTCGTGCTGCCGCTCGATCAGGTGCTGGCCTCGACGCGCATCGCCGCCGACGCCGCGGCAGCGGTCGCCGGGCCGAAGGCCTCCGCGGCGATCTCCGTGCTCGTCGTCGTCTCCGCGCTCGGCGCGATGAGCGGCATCATCCTGGCCGGGCCGCGCGTGTACTACGCCATGGCGCGCGACGGACTGCTCTTCGGCTGGATGGGCGCGATTCATCCGCGCTTCAAGTCGCCGCACGCGGCCATTGTCGCGCAGGCGATCTGGTCGTCGATCCTCGTGCTCACCGGCACGTACCGCGCGCTGTTCACGCGCGTGGTCTACACCGAGTGGATCTTTTTCGGCGCGCTGGCGATCGGCGTCGTGCGGCTGCGGCGCTCGGCCGGCTACGCACCGGTCTTTCGCGCGTGGGGATTTCCGATCGCGCCGCTTCTGTTTGCGTCCATCTGCCTGATCATCGTTTTGAATTCGCTCGTGACGGATCCCGTCGAGAGCGCATCAGGGCTCGCGCTGGTCGCCGCGGGCTTGCCCGTCTACTACATCTGGAAACCCAGGAGGCCCAGGAGGCTTGATGTCCGTCATTGATTTCCACAACCATTACTATCCGCCGAAGTACATCGACGCGCTCAAGTCTGGAAAGAGCAGTGTGAAGGTGACGATCGACGCGGAAGGCAACCCGGTGCTGCACTATCCGGGCGACTACAACGTCGCGGTCCGCGGCCATCGCGACCTCGCGTACCGCGCGGGCGTCCTCGACGAGCACGGCGTGGACAAGCAGGTCGTGACGCTGACGACGCCGGGGACGCACGTCGAGACGCCGAAGCGCGCCGTGGAGCTCGCCTCGCTCGTAAACGATGAATTTCGCGAAGCGATGGAGACGAGAGGGAAGCACTTCACGGCGCTCGCGACGCTGCCGCTGAACGATCCGGCGGCGTCGGTCAAGGAGCTCGATCGCGCGTGCCGGCAGTTGAAGATGCCGGGCGCGATGCTCTTCAGCAACGTCAACGGCGATGCGCTCAGCGACGAGAAGTTCTGGCCGATCTACGAGGTGGCCAACGATCTGGGCGCGGTGCTGTACATCCATCCCACCGATCCGGTGGGTGTCGAAGCGATGCAGAAGTACTGGCTGATGCCGCTCGTCGGCTTTCTGATGGACACGACGCTGGCGGCCGCCTCGCTCGTCTTCGCCGGCGTACCCGAACGGTTCCCGAAGATCAAATGGGCGCTCTGTCACCTGGGCGGCGCCGTGCCGTACATGGCCGAACGCTTCGACCGCGGCTTCCATGCGTTCCGCGACTGCCGCGCGCACATCCAGCGGCCGCCGAGCTCGTACCTGCGGCAGTTCTACTACGACACCGTGAACTTCGACGTGAACGCGCTCGAGCTGGCAATCAAATTCGCCGGCGTCGATCGCATCCTCGCCGGCAGCGACTACCCGCACCAGATCGGCAGCATCCCGTCGATGCTCGACTCGATTCGAAAGCTGCCCATTTCCGACAGCGACCGCGCGGGTATTTTGGGCGGCAACGCGGCCAGATTGCTGGGACGGTCCGGCTGAAGCCGGACACTACGTACTGAGGCGTACCTATTCCGCTTGCAGCGCGCGCGTCGGCTCGATCGACGCGGCGCGCCGGGCGGGGACGACGCTGGCGATGAGCGCCACGGCCACCAACACCGTGACGACGGCCGCGATCGTCAGCGGATCGGTCCGGCTGACGCCGAAGAGCTGCGCCGTCAGCACGCGGCTGGCCGCCAGCGCGGCGACGACGCCGATCGCCGCGCCCACCGCGACCGGCCGCAGCGACTGGCTGAGGATCAGCCGCACCACGCTTCCCGGCGTCGCACCGAGCGCCATGCGCACGCCGATCTCCTGCGTGCGCTGGCTCACGAAATACGCGATCACGCCGTAGATCCCCGACGCGGCCAGCAGCAGACCGACGACGCCGAGAATCGTCAGGAGCAGCGTGTTGAAGCGTTCGGTCGCGAGCGCGTCCGCCAGCCGCTCGTCCATCATCCGTACATCGAAGACCGGCAGATCCGGATCGATCCGCGCGACTGCCGCACGCAGCGACTGCGTGAGCGCCGCCGGCGAGCCGCCGGTCCGCACCACGACGTACATCGACCGCTGCACCCATTCCCACGCCGCTGGCGGCGCCTGCGCGATCGGCAGGTAGAATTCCGGCGCCGGCGCCACCGAGGGTCCATCCGTCCGCACGTCGCCCGCCACGCCGATGACGATCTTCCAGTCCGGCGTGCCGTTCGGACCCGATTCGCAGCAGACGACGCGCTTGCCGATAGGATCCTGCCCGTGGTACGCCTCCGCGGCGAACGCGGCGCTCACGATCATCACTTTCGGCGCACCGCGCCGATCCTGATCGCTGAAGCCGCGCCCGCGGACGATCGGAATCTGCATCGCGCGAAAGAAGTCCGGCGTGATCATCCGCAGCCGGCTTTGAATCACGCTCTTGAGGTCGAGTGGGCGTCCTTCCGGAATCAGCCCGTTCGATCCGCCGCCGGGCGCCATCGGCGTGTTGGACGTCACCGCCGCCGCCGTCACGCCGGGAATCTCTCGCGCCGCGTCCGCTACGCGCTGAAAGGCCGCGACGACGCGGTCCGGCTCGGCGTACGACGCCGCCGGCAGCGCGATACGCGCCGTCAGTACGCCGCCCGGATTGAAACCGACATTGACGTGCTGCAGCGCCATCGCGCTGCGCATCAGCAGGCCGGCGCCGAAAAGCAGCAACAGCGACAGCGCCACCTCGCCGACGATCAGTCCCGCGCGCAGACGATCGCGGAATCCGCCGCCGGTCGCACCGCGCGCGCCGTCGCGGAGTCCGGTGTGGACGTCAGGCTTCGACAGGCGCAGCGCCGGCGCCAGGCCGAAGAGGACGCTGCTCGCGAGCGCCATCGCGATCGCGAACGCGAGCGCCACCGGATCGATCCGCGCGGCCTCGAGGCGCGGGATGTGTTCGGGATTCCACGAGACGACGGCCGCGAGCATCGCCCGCGCGAGCAGCAGGCCGACACCAGTCGCGCAGAGCGCGAGGACCATGCTCTCGGTGAGAAACTGCCGCACGATCCGCCACTGGCCCGCGCCAAGCGCGGTGCGGATCGCGATCTCGCGTCCGCGCGCCGCGCCGCGCGCGAGCAGCAGATTGGCGACGTTGCCGCACGCGATCAGCAGCACCACACCGACCGCGCCGAGGAGCACGAGCAGCCGTGTGCGATAGTCGCCGACGAGCTGATCGGTGAACGGGATCAGCAGGAACCCGACCTCGATGTCGTCTCTCGGCACGTCACGCCGCAGACGCGCGGCGACCGTCTCGAGCTCCGCAAGCGCCTGCTGCCGGGAGACGCCGGCCTTCAGCCGCCCAAACACCGTGAGGTAGTGCTCGTCATGCTGTGCCTTGCGCTCGTCGGTGAACGCGATCGGCACCCAGAGATCCTCGGTGTCGGTGGTCAGATCGAAGGATGACGGCATCACGCCCACGACGATGTACGGCGTGCCGTTCATCCGAAGCTGGCTGCCGACGATCGACGCGCTCTCGCCGAACCGCCGGACCCACAGGCGGTGGCTCACCATCACTTCCTGCTCGTGGCCGGGACGATCCTCGTCGGCGCGAAACACGCGGCCGGCGATCGGATGCGCGCCCATGACGTCGAAGAAATTCGCGGTGACGCGGCCGCCGACAATCCGCTCGGGTGCGCCGCCTTCCGCTAGATTGAAGTTCGAGAACTGCTCGGCCGCGATCCCCTCGAACGTCGTCGTGCCCGCGACGACGTCGACGTAGTTGCCCGCCGACACGCTGCCCGCCATTGCCGGCATGTCGCGAACCGTTTCGCCGACGACCATCAGCCGCGTCGGGTCGCGCAAGGGCAGCGGACGCATGACGACGGCGTAGACGGCGCTGAAGATTGCGGTCGAGCCGCCGATGCCGAGCGCGAGCGTCAGTACGGCGACGAGCGCAAAGCCGGGATTGCGGCGCAACTGGCGCCACGCGAAGCCGAGGTCCTGGACGAATTCGCTCAGGTATTGGACGCGGCGCATGTGTCGATCTCTCCCTTCGCCGAGCGCGCGGCAGGCCGCGCGCACGCGGTCGATATTGCCCATCCGGCGGTCGGCCTCGCGCCGGGCGTCGGCCGCGTTCATGCCGCGCTCCACGAGCTCGCGCGTGCGCATCTCGAGATGGAACGTCAGCTCGTCGTCGACTTCATCGTCGACGCGCGGCTTCCACGGCCAGGAATGGAACCTCATGACGCCGGCAACAGGACGTGGGAGATGGCCGCGGCAAAGCGTGCCCACTCCGCGGTTTCGGCGGTGAGCTGACGGCGGCCGCGCGGCGTCAGCCGGTACAATTTCGCTTTGCGGCCGAGCTCGGACACGCCCCATTCGGCCTCGATCCAGCCGCTGCGCTCCATGCGATACAGCGCGGGGTAGAGTGAACCGTCCTCGACCTCGACGACGCCGTCGGTGGCGTCCTCGATGGCGCGGGCGATCGCGTAGCCGTGGCGGCGTCCTCCGGCGAGGGTCTTGAGAATCAGCGCGACGAGGGTGCCGTGCAGCAGTTCAGCCGTGGTATCAGCCATCGCGCTCCAGTATACCTAGATAATCAGGGTATTGGCTTGGACGACGAGGCGAGGTCAATGGTTCCCGAGCACTACATACAGATGGAGCGGCGGCCGATAAAGCACGAGACTTTCAAGGGTGTAGGGTGCTACGCGCGTATGGAGTGACCGACAAGGGCCGCGTCCGGGCGACCAACGAAGATTACTTCGTCATCGACGAGTCGCTGGGGCTCGCGGTGGCGGCTGACGGCATGGGCGGTCACAACGCGGGCGAGGTGGCGGCGCGCCTTGCGGTCGATGCGATCGCCGATTTCGTCGGCGACGTCCTCGTGCGCCGCGGCGGCCGCGGGCCCAGCGTCGCCGAGACGTGGCCATTCGGCCTCGATCCAACCTTGTCCGAAGGCGGCAACCTCCTGCGGACAGCCATTCACCTCGCCAACGTGCAGATTCTCGAGATGGCGTCCACCTCGGACGCGTACGCGGGGATGGGCACGACGGTCGTCGCCGCGCTCGTCGTGGGGAACCGGATCTCGATCGGCCACGTCGGCGACAGCCGCGCCTACCGCTTCGCGCCGGCCGCCGCAGGCGGCGGTGATCTCGTCGTTCGCCTGCGCCAGCTGACCCACGACGACTCGTGGGTGGCGACGGTGCTGGCGCAGAATCCAGAGACCGATCCGGCGACGCTTCGGCACCATCCGATGCGCAACGCGTTGACCAACGTCGTCGGCGCGCGGCCGCGCGTCGACGTGCACGTCGTCGAGGAGACACTATCGGGAGGGGAACGGTTTCTGCTGACGACCGACGGGGTCCACGGCGTGCTGGATCAGGAACAGCTCGAAGGCATCGTGCGCGGCTCGACCGACGCAGGGGCGATGCCGGCCGCGCTCGTCCGCGCGGCGCTGGCGCGCGGCAGCCGCGACAACTGCACGGCCATCATCGTCGAGTACGTCCCCGGCTAGCCTTTTTCGTGTTTTCGTGTCTTCGTGGTTGCGTTTGATCTAGCCAACAAACTTGTAGCCCGCCCCGTGAACGGTGAGGATGTGCTCCGGCTCGTGCGGGGCGCGCTCGATCTTCTGGCGGAGCTTCGCGACGAAGTTGTCGATGGTGCGCGTGGTCGGCGATTCCTCGTACCCCCAGACCTGATTGAGGATCTGCTCGCGCGTCACCACCTGTCCGGTGTGCGCGACGAGGTGGCGGAGTAAATCGAATTCGCGCGCGGTGAACTCGATGCGCTGTCCCGCGCGATGCGCCTGGTGGGTGCGGAAATCGATCTCGATGTCGCCGATGCGGCAGGTCTCGAGGCTCGAGGGGCGCCCGCCGGCGCGGCGCAGCACGGCGCGCACCCGCGCCAGGAGCTCCGTGATGCTGAACGGCTTGGTGACGTAATCGTCGGCCCCGAGCTCGAGGCCGAGGACTTTTTCCGTTTCCTGCGAGCGGGCGGTGAGCATCACCACGGGCGTCGCATTGGCGCGCGCGCGCAGCTCGCGGCACACCTCGAAGCCGTTCTTGCGCGGCAGCGTGACGTCGAGAAGGACCAGGTCGGGCGCCGAGGCAAGCGCCTTCGCCAGCCCCTCCTCGCCGTCCGCCGCCGTGATGACTTCGTAGCCTTCGAGCTCGAGATTGTCACGCAGACCGAGCAACATCTGCGGTTCGTCCTCGATCACCAGTATCCGCTTCGTCATGCGCCTCTTTGAATATGGGGAAGTGCAGGGTGAATGTACTGCCGCGGCCCGGCTCGCTGTCAACCCGCACGAAGCCGCCAAGCCCCCGCATGATGTGATCGACGATGGCGAGACCGAGGCCGGTGCCCTGCGCGCCGGAGCCGGCGTCGGTCTGAATGCGGAAGAACTTGCGGAAGATTCTGCGCTGCAGCGCCGGCGGAATGCCGATGCCCTGATCGGTCACGCGTACCAGCCCGTAGCCGTCGACGCCCGCGACCTCCACGAGGATCGGGCGGCGCTCGGGTGAATACTTCATCGCGTTCGAGAGCAGATTCTCGATCGCCTGCTCGGCCGCTTCCCGATCCATGACCACCGGCGGCAGGTCTGGCGCGATCCGCGTCGTCACCGTGAACCCGTGATGCCGGAACTGGCTGGCGAGCGAGTCGACGACGTGCGCGGTCACCGCGCCGAGATCGGCCGGCCCGGTCTTGTAGCGCCGCAGGCCCGCCTCGATGCGCGAAAAATCGAGCAGGTTGTTGATGAGCTTTGTCAGCTTGCGTGCTTCGCTGTTGATGATGCGGTAATACTCCTGCGCGCGGTCCGTGTTCTTGAGGCGGCCGAGCTCCAAGGTCTCCGCGAAGAGCTGAATCAGGGCGAGCGGCGTCTTCAAATCGTGCGACACGTTCGACACGAAGTTCGCCTTGAGCTCGGCCAGCCTGACCTCGCGCGCCGCGGCGCGGACGACGAAAAAGAGGCTCAGCACCATGACGCCGGCGAGCACGGCCATCATCGCGCGCTGCGGTCGCGCGCGCGCCTCGATGATCTCGGGGATCGTCTGATTGCCGTAGCCGGTGCGGATGCGCCACGTCTCGTGCGGCTCGGGCGCCGCGAGCGGCAGGAGCTCCGGGTCGATGAAGGCGATCGGAAACGTCCGCTCGTCCACGTAACGCGTCGCCATCGATCCGCCGTCCGGGAAGATGACGCTTCCCTGCGCATCGAGCAGCGTGACGACCAGCGGCGGGAATCCGGTCGGCCCCTCGACCGTCTTGAGTCTGGCCGCGAGGAGCGCCGGGAAATACTCGGACCGCAGGCGATCGCCGTCGGCCGCGATCGCCACGAAGCTCGTCAATCGGTCGCGCGCCGCCGAGGAGAAGCGCAGTTGCGCCTGGAGGTACGTGCGGCAGCCGTCAATCGTCGTTTCGAACACCGCGATCGACCGCTTCTGCGCCGCCAGTGCGCGGACGCGGCGGACGAGCGTGTCGGCCTCGGGCACATCATCAATGAAGCCGCGCCGGTCGCGATCGTAGGCGAGCACTTCGCCGCGGTGCACGTCGGTCACGTCGGACCACACGTAATAGCGGGTGATGAACGCGTCGGTCGCCAGCGATCGCTCGAACGTGCTCGCGATGACGGCCAGATCGAGCGGTTCGACCTGGCGCTGCGTGATGCGCAGCAGCACGTTGGCGTAGGGCGATTTCAGCGCGTCCTGCACGCTGCGCGTCAGCCCGTCGGCGGTTTCCTGGCTCAGCTGCCGCAGGACGACCGTCGAGGAACGGTCGAGGTCGGAGAGCGATCGAAACTGGAAGTAGAAAAGGACGGCGACCGGAATCGCGACGGCGATTGCCAAGCCGGCGGCCAGCCGCAGGCTGCGATCCTGCAGCCACCGGCTGACGGCGGAGGGTCCAGTGCCTGTGTCCATGCCGTTCTGATCCTTGAGCTTAGCAGGATCGCGGCGGATCGTGCTGCCCGTATAATGCGGTGAGGCCGATGCGTGAACATGCATTTGATCGTCGCGGCTGGCTCCGCGCCACCATCGGCGTCATTGCCACCGCCATCGCGTCGGTCCTGGGCCTCGTCGTCGGCGGCGCGGTCGTGTCGCCGGGCCTGGCGGGACGGCGTGAAGCCTGGCGCCCCGCAGGACGGCTGAGCGACATCGCCCCCGGCGTGCCGACGCCGATCACGATCCGCGTCACGCGCCAGGACGGATACTACGAGGCGGTCGACCAGCAGGTCGTCTTCCTGGTCAAGTCCCAATCGGGCGGCGTGCGCGCCCTCTCCTCGACGTGCACCCATCTCGGCTGCCACGTCAGCTACGATGCCGACAAGAAAGTGATCAAGTGCCCGTGCCACGGCGGTACGTTCAGCCCCGACGGCCGGAACATCGCCGGGCCGCCGCCGCGTCCGCTGGCCGAGCTCTCGGCGCGCGTCGAGGCCGGACGCGTCTTCGTCCAGCTCTAGCCGCCCTCCACCGATGATGAAGGATCCGATCTCGCTCGCCGATTGGCTCGACGCGCGGACCGGCTATCGCGCGGGTCTCCGCCATCTCCTCGACGAACCGATTCCCGGCGACGTGAACTGGTG
>JADGOC010000255.1 GCA_017883165.1 Acidobacteriota bacterium | reverse complement strand
AAATATCGACGGGCATCCTCTTTTGCGGATCATGGAGCCGAGCCGAACAAGGTGATCCAGTACGCGGTCTCTCGCTCGTCGCCCTAGTCCTGCACCGTGTAGATCCACACTTCGGCGCCATGGTCGGCGCGAGCGGGAACAGCCAGGTAGAAACGGTCGAAGCCTTTCCCCGCAACTCCAAAGTACCCAGCCGTGCGAGCGCCAAGGGCAGTGGGGATCTTGGCCAGGAGCTGATAATGGTCAG
This sequence comes from Acidobacteriota bacterium, assembly GCA_017883165.1. Classification (GTDB taxonomy): domain Bacteria; phylum Acidobacteriota; class Vicinamibacteria; order Vicinamibacterales; family CAVVIG01; genus JADGOC01. The sequence continues at coordinate 4,068 of JADGOC010000255.1, read as the reverse complement.
GATCGTTCATTCGGAAGACGTAGATGAAGCCCTCTCCTCCCGGCATATAAATGCGCTTCAATGAAGCATCATAGTAAATGTCATCTGTGTCCTGGACGCTCGGAAGCGCAGCGATCATGTGACCAGAACTCGTGTCAAAGACCGCCATGCGCGGTGGCTGGTGCGTACCCACAAACAGTCGGTGGTCGGCCTCGTCGAGCGCCATCGGAAAGTTGCCGCCGATAGTCAAGGGCCATCGCGCGATCGTTTTCGTGGTGCGATTGATAACGGCAACTTGTTTCAGTCCCGGCAGGTTGACATAGATATTGGGCCCCGACTTCTCAAGTTGGAAAGACTCCGGTTGGGCACCGAGTGTGTACTCTTCATCGAGACGTTTATTCGTCATGGCGTCGATCGTCGCGATGGCGCCAGTTTGATCGTTACCGCAGGCTACGTACACACGTTTGTTCGCAGCGTCGTACCGCAGGTTGTCGGCGCCGCCCGGAAAGTCAACTGTGGTAATGAGATCAAAGGACTGACCATCGTAGATGTAAACCTTGCCCGCGCCGCTGGCTACGAAGAGCTTATTCGCCTCAGGCGAAAACGCCACACCCTGAGGATCCGGCACTCCCATGATGGTGCGCTCGAGCGTCCTACCACCAGTGTTGATCACAGCTATTGAATTGTTGCCCAGCTCGGCGATAAATAACCGGCCCGCGCCGGAGCCAACGTGATCGAGTCGCCCCTTCACACCCTCCAGAGGAATCGCCTCCGTCAAGACGAGCGGCTTTTCACCCGATGATGTCGTGCTTTTTTGAACGGGCGAACTCTTAAGACTCTGTTGAGCGCCCACTAGCGTTCCGAACGCTAACGTTAGCGTCAATGCGAGGGGAATGTGCTTGGTTCTTTTCATGTTGTGCTCCGTGTAGACGTGCGCCGAGCAGCCTAACAACGCAATCTGAATAAAGGACTGAACGAAGCAAGATTTCCATCTCGCCGAACACGGATATCGGCTCTACGTCAGGTGTTCAATGACGATAGGAAGCATGAGCGGCCTCCCGTAGCTAGTCGGCGACGCGCGGGCCGAGGATCGAGTTGTAGCGCCGGAAGTAGTCGGCCGCCGAGACGAGCGCGGCGACGACGACGACCCACAGCCCCGCTTCTCCGATCACGCGAAACTTCGGCTGGTCGTGTGCCAGGATCAGCGCGAGGATGGCGACCACCTGCGCGACCATCTTGATCTTGCCGAGCGGCGACGCGGGGACGGCCACCCCCCGCGCGTAGGCGAGGCTGCGGAGGCCGGTGACGGCGAATTCGCGGCCGATGATCACCGCCACCATCCAGGCCGGCGCCAGATCCATCGCCACGAGTGAAATCAGCGCCGCGGCAGTCAGGAGCTTGTCGGCGAGCGGATCGATCACCTGCCCAAGCGCCGTGATCTGCTTGCGCCGCCTGGCCAGGTACCCGTCCAACCAGTCGGTCAGCGAGGCCACACCGAAAATCGCCGCGCCGACCAGGTCTTTCGGAACGCCGAGGATGAGGCGCCCCTCGAATTTCGTCAGCAACACGACCACCAGCAGGGGGACGAGAAAGATCCGGGTCAGGGTGAGCGAGTTCGGAAGGTTCATGGCCGCCGTGAGCACATGATATCATCGGTGGTTACTCATGAAGGCGATCCTGCTGGCGGGGGGCAAGGGCACGCGCCTCCGTCCGCTCACCATTCACACGCCCAAGCCGATTGTGCCGATCTTTGACCGGCCGTTCCTGCATTACCAGCTCGATCTCCTGAAGCGCGTCCCCGAGATTGACGAAGTCATTCTCAGCCTCAACTATCAGCCGCGGCGCATCGAGGAGCTGTTCGGCGACGGCGGCGACTCGGGTCTGAGCATCAAATACGTCGTCGAGCCGGCGCCGCTCGGGACGGCGGGCGCCGTGCGGTACGCGGGCGAATCGCTTCGCGAGTCGGTCGTCGTCTTCAACGGCGACGTGCTGACGGAAGTGGACCTGGCCGCGGTGATCGCGCTGCACCGCGAGCGCAAGGCCAAGGCGACGATCGTGCTGACGCCGGTCGAAAACCCGTCCGCCTACGGCCTGGTCGAGACCGACGCCGCCGGCAACATCCAGCGCTTCCTCGAAAAGCCGAAGCCGGACGAGATCACGTGCGAGACGATCAACGCCGGCATCTACGTGCTCGAACCGGAGACCTTCGAGCGCATCCCGAAGGACATGCCGTGGTCGATCGAGCGCAGCTTCTTTCCCTCGCTCATCGAGCGAGACGAAACGTTCGTCGCCTACGTCGATCGCGGCTACTGGATCGACATCGGCACGCCTGAGAAATACATGCAGGTTCACCACGACGTCATGGACGGCCGCTTCCGCGCGCCGCCGTTTGCCGACGCGGCGTCTCCGGCGTCCATCACGTGGGTGGCGCCTGGGGCGCGCGTCGAAGACGGCGCGATCCTCGAGGGGCCCTGCTTCATCGACGACGCGACGGTCGTCAAGGCCGGCGCGCGTGTCGGGCCGTACAGTGTCATCGGACGCCACTGCCACATCGAAGAGCACGCGGCCGTCGAGGGGTCGATCGTCTGGGCCAACACGCGCATCAGCCAGGAAGCGGTCGTCCGCGCGTCGATTCTCGGCCGCCACTGCCACATCGGGCGGAACGCCACCATCCAGAACGGCGTCGTGCTCGGCGACAAGTCGGTCATCACCGATCACAGCAGGTGTAATGGAATGAGCCACCAGCCACCAGCGACCAGCCACCGCCCATGAATCCAGAAATCTTCAAGGCCTACGACGTCCGCGGCGTGTATCCCACTGAGGTGAACGAGGACACGGCGCGGTCGGTCGGCGCGGCGTTCATTGCGTATCTCGGGGGGTGTCTCAAGGCGAAGCGGATTGCCGTCGGCCGCGACATGCGGCTGTCGTCGCCGGCGCTGGCGGCGGCGTTCATCGACGGCGCGACCTCACAAGGCGCCGACGTGGTCGACTACGGGATGATCGCGACCGACATGCTCTACTTCGCCGTCGCGCGCGATCGGCTCGACGGCGGCGTCCAGATCACGGCCTCGCACAATCCGAAACAGTACAACGGGATGAAGCTGGTGCGGCAGGAGGCGATTCCGCTCAGCGGCGAGGCCGGCATCTCCGACATCCGCGACATGATCGCGGCGGGTCGCCTGCCGCCGCCCGCCGCACGGCGCGGCGCGGTCACACAGAAAGATACGCTCGACGCCTACGTCCAGCACGTGCTGTCGTTCATCGACCCGGCGATCATCCTGCCGTTCAACGTCGTGCTCGACGCCGGCAGCGGCATGGGCGGACTGGTCGCGCCGAAGCTCTTCGAACATCTGCCCTGCAAGACGACGCGCCTGTCGTTCGACATCGACGGCCGCTTTCCGAATCACGAGGCAAATCCGCTGATCGAGGAGAACCGCCGCGAGATCGTGTCGCGCGTGGTCGCGGAGAAGGCCGACGTCGGCATCGCGTGGGACGGCGACGCGGACCGCTGCTTCTTCATCGACGGCAGCGGCGAATTCGTGTCGGGCGATTTCATCACGACGCTTCTCGCCGAAGCGTTTCTCCTAAAAGACCCCGGTGCGACCATCATTTACGATCTGCGCGCCAGCTACGCGGTGAAGGACATGGTGGCCCAGTACGGCGGCACGGCGCTGATGAACCGCGTCGGCCACGCGTTTTTCAAGACGCGCATGCGCGAGACCAACGCGATTTTCGGCGGCGAGGTCACCGGGCACTATTATTTCCGCGACAACTTCTACGCCGACAACGGCTTCATCCCGGCGCTGCTCATCCTCGAGCTGATGTCGAAGAAACGGCTGAGCCTGCACGAGCTGCTCGAGCCGCTGCGGCAGAAGTATTTCATCTCGGGCGAGCTCAACACGAAGCTGCCGCACATGGACGCGGTGCCGGCGAAGCTCGCGCAGATCGCCGCGCGCTACGCCGACGGGCATCAATACGAGCTGGACGGCCTGTCGGTGGAATATCCCGACTGGCACTTCAACGTGCGGCCGTCGAACACCGAGCCGCTGCTGCGGCTCAATCTCGAGGCGACCGACGCGGCGCGGATGG
>JADGOC010000014.1 GCA_017883165.1 Acidobacteriota bacterium | reverse complement strand
CACGCGCACGTGGGGCACGTGCGCAATTACATCATCGGCGACGTGATGGCGCGGATGAAGCGTCTGCGCGGCTTCAACGTGCTCCATCCATTCGGCTGGGACGCGTTCGGGCTCCCGGCGGAGAACGCCGCGATCAAGAGCGGGATTCATCCCGAAACGTCCACGCTCGACAACATCGCCCACATGAAGGGGCAGCTGCAGCGCCTCGGCATCAGCTACGCGTGGGAGCGCGAGCTCGCCACCTGCCTGCCTGAGTACTACAAGTTCAACCAGTGGATCTTCCTGAAGATGTTCGAGCGCGGCCTGGCGTACCGCCGGCGGTCATCAGTGAATTGGTGTCCGAGCTGCCAGACGGTGCTCGCCAACGAGCAGGTCGTCGACGGCGCGTGCTGGCGGTGCGGCACGCCGGTCGAGACGCGCGAGCTGGAGCAGTGGTTCTTCCGCATCACCGAGTACGCCGACCAGCTGCTGAAAGGGCTCGACACGCTCGAGGCGTGGCCCGAGAAAGTCGTCCTGATGCAGCGCAACTGGATCGGGCGGTCGGAAGGCGCGCGGATCACGTTTCCGGTGGTCCCGGCGGGCGGCGGGACGCCAGCGGCGGGTGACGCGATCGAGATCTTCACGACGCGCATCGATACCATCTACGGTGCGACCTTCGTTCTGCTCGCGCCCGAGCACGCCATCGTCCACCGCTTCGCGAACGAGAGCGCCGATCCGAAGGCCATGCGCGACCGCGTCGCCAGGTTCCGGGCGCTCGATCGCGGCGCGCGGCTCACCGGCGCGATCGACAAGGAAGGTTTCGACACCGGCCGCACCGCGATCAATCCGTTCACCGGTGAGGCCGTGCCGATCTGGGTGGCCAACTTCGTGCTGGCCGAGTACGGCACCGGCGCGATCATGGCCGTTCCCGCGCACGATCAACGCGACTTCGAATTCGCCCGCAAGTACCAGCTCCCGATTCGCATCGCCGTGCAGACAGGCGACGAGGCGGCATCCGTGGAGAGCCTGACCGAAGCGTCGAGCGCCTACGGGCGCGTCGTGAATTCCGGTCCGTACACCGGGCAGGAAGCGCCGGCCGTGATCAAGACGATGATCGCGGACGCCGAGCGCCGCGGCGTCGGCGCGGGCGAGATCCAGTATCGCTTGAAAGACTGGGGCATCTCACGCCAGCGTTACTGGGGCACGCCGATCCCGGTGCTCTACTGCGACAAGGACGGCGTCGTGCCGGTGCCGTACGAGCAACTGCCGGTCAGGTTGCCGACGGTGACGACGTTCACCGGGCGCGGCGATTCGCCGCTGGCGCAGGTGCCGGAGTTCGTGAACACGACGTGTCCCACGTGCGGCGGACCGGCGCGACGCGAAACCGACACGATGGACACCTTCGTCGATTCGTCGTGGTACTACCTCCGTTTCTGCGATCCGACGAACACAGAGCAGCCCTTCGATCCGGCCAAGGCGGCGTACTGGATGCCGGTTGATTTCTACAGCGGCGGCGTGGAGCACGCGATTCTGCACCTGCTGTATTCGCGCTTCTTCACCCGGGTGCTGCGCGATGTCGGCCTGGTGAACTTCGACGAGCCGTTCACGCGCCTGCTCACCCAGGGCATGGTGCTCAAGGACGGCCACGTCATGTCCAAGTCGAAGGGCAACGTCGTCGATCCCGACGACATGCTCGAGAAGTACGGCGCCGACCCGCTGCGGCTGTACGTGATGTTCGTGGCGCCACCCGAGAAGGAAGTCGAATGGAATGACGCCGGCCTTGACGGCAGCTTCCGTTTTCTCGTGCGCGTGTGGCGGATGGTCGATCACTGGGCCGAAACGATCGGCGGGGAAGGCATCCCCGCGTGCGGCGACGACTGCACGCCAGCGGAGCGCGATCTGCGTCGCAAGACGCACGAGACGATCCGCCGGGTCACGGCCGACATCGAAGATCGCATGCACCTCAACACGGCGGTGTCGTCGCTGATGGAGCTCGTCAACGAGCTCTACAAGTTCAGCGAGGGGACCGCGCACGGCGCGCCGGCGCGGGTGGAGCCGTCCGGCGGCCGCACCGATCGGCTGCAGACGATCGCCGTGTTGCGCGAGGCGATCGATGCGCTCGTCGTGATGCTGTCGCCGTTTGCGCCGCACACGGCCGAGGAACTGTGGGCGAACCTCGGTCACGCCGACGGGCTCTCGAACGCGGAGTGGCCGGCGTTTGACGCCGAGGTCGCGAAAGCCGATGAGGTCGTCGTGCCCGTGCAAATCAACGGCAAGGTCCGCGCACGGCTCACGGTGCCGGCCGGTATCGCGGACGACGATCTGAGGGAGCTCGCGCTGTCGGACGCCGCCGTGCGCACGCATATCACCGGCAAGACCGTTCGCAAGGTGATGATCGCGAAGGGGCCGCTAGTGAGCATCGTTGTACAGTAGCGGCACAGTGGCGCTGACTCACCACAAAGGACACCAGGGACACACAGGTCATTACAAGATGTCGTTCCATGGAAAGACAGCTACCGGTATTTGGCTTTGTGTCCTGTGTGTCCTTTGTGGTGAATTCAGCGCCGGTTGCGGCTACGCGCTCGCCGGGCGCGGATCGTTTCTCCCGGCGTACGTGAAGACGATTGGCATCCCGATCTTCGTCAACAGCACGACGGTGTTCAACGTCGAGACGCTCCTGACCGAGAAGGTGCGCCGCGAGTTCATCGGCCGCGGAAGGTACACCGTCCTCCCGCAGGACACCGACGTCGATGCGGTGTTGAAGGGGACGGTGACGTCGATCACCATCACGCCGGTCAGCTTCGCGCCGACGCAGCTCGCCTCGCGCTACACGATCACGATGACGGCGCGGATCGAGCTTCGCGACACGCGCGGCAACGCGATGCTATGGGAGAACCCGAGCCTCGTCTTCCGTCAGGAGTACGAAGCCTCGAGTGGCGCCAACGCCGCCGACGCCGCCGCCTTTTTCGGACACGAGACCAACGCGCTCGATCGTCTGAGCGACGAGTTCGCGCGCGCGATCGTCAGCGCGATCCTCGAGGCATTCTGAAACGAAAGGAGAATGTGGTGATGGGGTGATGTGGTGATGGTGTGATGGGGTGATGCGATCACCATCATTCCATCACCCCATCACATCATTCCATCACCACATCACTCCATCACCCCATGCCAAACCTCACCCCGTCCGCCGTTCATGAACAGATCCAGGCCGGCACGCCCGATCCGATCTACCTGCTCCAGGGCGAAGACGACGTCGAGAAGTCGGCGCTCGCGGCCGAGTTCGTCGGCCTCGTGGAGGAGGGGCTCCAGGCGTTCAACGTCGAGCGCATTCACGCCGGGGACATGACGACGGGCGACAAGCTGGCCGACGGCGTTTCGGCGCTCATCGACGCCGTGCGCACGCTGCCGATGATGGCGCCGCGGCGCGTGGTGATCGTCTTTCAAGCTGACGCCCTGCTCGTGCCCAAGCGCGAAAGCGAGGCCGCCACGCGCGCACTCGATCGCCTCGAGGCCATGTTCAAATCGCCCGAGCCGCAGACGACGCTCGTCCTGGTCGCGGGGACGATCGACAAGCGCAGCCGCCTCTACAAGCTGCTCGCCCGGCAGGCGACGCTCGTCGAATGCGGCGCCATCGCCGATCAGGCGGACGCGGAGCGGTGGGTACGGACGCGCGCGGCCGCGGCCGGCGCCGCGATCGATCCGGCCGCTGCGCGGCTCATCGCCGAGCGCGCCGGGCTCGACGTGAAGCGCCTGCGCGGCGACGTCGATCGCCTCATGCTGTACGCGCTGGGGCAGAAGAGCATCACCGTCGAGGACGTGCGGGATCTGGTCGGGCCGGCCGCGCTGCAGGATGACTGGGCCATGACCAACGCGATCGAGTCGGGGCAGGCCGGCGCCGCGCTGCGGCAACTGGCGCTGATGCTCGACGCCGGCGCGCCCGCCGAGAAGATCCTCGGCCAGCTCGGATGGCTCGTGCGGGCGAAATTCCCGGCGGTGGCGCCAGACGATCTACCCACGGCCGTCGAGGCGGTCTTCCGTACCGATCTCGATCTCAAGCGATCGGCCGGCGATGCACGCGTGCTGCTCGAGCGGCTCGTCGTGGAACTCTGTGCAGGAAAGCGGGCGCGAGGGTTCGCGCCCCCCAGATTCTAGGCTTTCGACCGTGCCGCCAGCCGCGTGCTCAGGCGTGACTTGTAGCGTCCGGCGGCGTTTCGGTGGATGATGCCCTTGCTCGCCATCCGATCGATGAGCGAGACGGTCTCTTTCAGCGCCGTTTTCGCCGCCGTGAGATCCTTGCCGTCAACCGCGACGCGGATGCTCTTGAGGGCGTTCCGCAGCCGGGCGCGGAACTGGCGGTTGCGCTCGCGGTTCTGCAAGCTCTGACGGTGCGCTTTTGTCGCTGATGCGTGCTTTGTAGCCAAGTATTCTGTAACCTCCGGAAACTCCTGATTTTAGCACACACATCATGCCCATCGTAGTCCAGCACCTTCGACGCACCTACGGCGACTTCATCGCCGTCGACGACCTCTCGTTCAACGTGGCGCCGGGCGAAATCGTGGGGCTCATCGGCCCCAACGGCGCCGGCAAGACGACGACGCTGCGGTCGCTCGCCGGGATCCTGCGGCCGACCTCCGGCCACGTCCTCATCGACGGCCACGACATCGTCGAGGATCCGATCGAGGCGAAGCGCCGGCTGGCGTTCATGCCGGACGAGCCGCACCTCTTCGAATACCTCACGGTCGAGGAGCATCTGCGGCTGGTGGCGCGGCTCTACGGCGTTGACGATTTCGAGCGGCGATCGCGCGCGCTGATCGAGGAGCTGGAGCTCACCGGAAAGGAGCGATCGCTCCCCGGCGAGCTGTCGCGCGGCATGCGGCAGAAAGTGGTGATTGCGAGCGGGCTGGTGCGGACGCCGTCGGTGCTGCTCTTCGACGAGCCGCTGACCGGCCTCGACCCGATCGGCATCCGCCGGATGCGCGAGACGATCGTCGCGCGCGGCCGCAGCGGCGCGAGTGTGCTCGTCTCCTCGCACCTGCTGCACTTGGTCGAGGAGATCTGCACGCGCGTCATCATCATGGACCACGGCAAGAAGATCGCCGACGGCACCGTCGCCGAGCTCGCGTCGCGCGCCGATCTGACGGCGGCGGGATCGAGCCTCGAGCAGATCTTCATGCGGGTTACCGGCCACGATACAACGCCGCCAGGGCCGGCGGAGCAGCCGTAGCGATGTTCGGCGTCAGCCTCTACATCATCGTCTGCAGCGCGCGGAACCGGGTCCGCGTGCGGCTCCGGCGCCTGCGCGAGCCGAAGTACCTGATCGGCGCGATCGTCGGCGTGGCGTACTTCTACTTCACGATCTTCGCACGGATGTGGGGACGCAACGCGAGCACGTCCCCGCGCCGCAATCGGTCGCTGCCGCCGGGCGTGTCGTTCGAGGCGCTTCGTGCGAGCGGGCCGGCCGTTGTCGGCATGGCGCTGCTCGTGTTGATGCCGCTCGCATGGCTCATCCCGAGCGACAGCGGCCTGCTCGAATTCACGGAGCCGGAAGTCCAGTTTCTCTTCGTGGCGCCAGTGTCCCGCCGTCAGCTGCTGCTGCATCGTCTGATGCGATCGCAGATCGGCCTGCTGTTTGCCGCGATCGTGCCGACGCTCTTCGTTCCGTCGGGCTTCTCGATCTTCTGGCGGCTGAGACTCGCGCTGTCCATGTGGGTGCTGCTGCTGACGATGAAGGTCCACTTCACCGGCATCTCGCTGGCGCGCGCGAGCCTGTCGATGCACGGGGTGGACGCGCGGCGGCGGCAGTGGGGCGCTCTCGCGCTGATGCTGGGCGCCATCGCGATCGTCGGCACGGCCGTGGTGCACGCGCTCACCTCGCCGCCGCTCGCCCATCCGCTCGATGCGTTCGATCGCCTCGGAGCGGTGGCGACGACCGGTCTGCCGCACATCATTCTGTGGCCGTTCATGGCGCTGGTGTGGCCGTTGTTCGCCGCGTGGCCCTGGCCCTACCTGACGTCGCTCGCGCTGGCGATCGGCGTGCTGCTCGTCAACGTCGCGTGGGTGCTGAAGAGCGACGAGGGGTTCCAGGAAGCGACGGCGCAGGCGGCGGCGCGGCGCGCCGCGAAGAAGTCGCGGAAGGTGTCCGTTCCGCGCGCCCGCGCCACCAACTGGACGCTCGCCCTATCGGGACGGCCCGAGCCGATGTTTGTCTGGAAGAACTCGATGCAGATGGTGCGCGAAACCAACTTCCTGTCGTTCTTGCGGTACGGCATGCCGCTCCTCATGCTCGGCGTCGGTGTGGGTGCCGCGTTCATGACCGGCTCGCATTCGAGCAACGCCGCGGCGATCTTCGGCATAGGGGGCGTGATCATTGCGGCGTACACCGTGCTCCTGGGGCCGCAGATGGCGCGCAGCGACCTGCGCCAGGATCTGCTGCACCTCGAGGTGCTGAAGACGTGGCCGCTCCGCGCGGCGGATGTCGTGCGAGGCGAGATGGTGTGGCCGGCCTCGTTCCTGATCCTCATCGCGTGGCTCGCCCTCGCGTGCGCCGCGATCCTATCGGCGGCCGCCTTCACGAAGACGCCGGTGGGCGTGCGGCTGTCGGTCGCCGCGGCCGCCGCGCTGCTCACGCCGGCGCTCGTGTTCGCGCAGTTCACGATTCACAACGCCGCCGCGGTGCTCTTTCCCGCGTGGGTGCCGCTCGGCACCTCTCGGCCGCGCGGCATCGACGCGATGGGGCAGCGCCTGATCATGTTCGCCGGCGTGCTGCTCGGGCTCACCTTGATGATGCTGCCCGGCGCCCTCGCCGGGGGGCTGATCTGGTTCGCGTTTCACCGCCTGATCGGGATCGCCGTTTTGGTACCCGCAGCTGCCGTCTGCACCGTAATCGTGTTGATCGAAGTGCTGATGGCGACCGAGGTGCTCGGTCCTGTCTATGAGCGGCTGGATTTGTCCGGCGTGGAGCGATCGGAGTGAAGTGCCTGTGGCTGGTGGCTGGCGACTGACTGGCGACTAGCGACTGACGACTTCGTACCCGCCGTTCGCCGGCTTCTGATCCGAATAGTGCGACACCGGCTGCCCGTCCACCACCACCATGGTCTTGTAGATCTGCTTGCCGCGCGGTTGAACCGGATGTCCCGTGATCTGGCTGATTCGTGACACGTAGTTCTGTGTCTCCCGATACGGGGGAATCGTCTGGCCATGACGATCGACCGCCGCTGGTCCCGCGTTGTACGCGGCGAGAGCGAGCTCTTCGTTGTTCTGGTAGCGATCGAGCAGTTGCCGCAAATAGGCGACGCCGGCCCGCAGGTTCTCGGCGGGGTTGAACGGGTTCATCACGCCGAATTGCTGAATCGTCGCCGGCATGAGCTGCATCAGTCCGAGCGCGCCCTTGGGCGAGCGCGCGTTCACGTTGAACGCCGACTCGACCTGCACGACCGCGCGCACCAGATCCGCGCGAAGACCGTTGTTGCGCGCATGCTCGCTGATGAGGTCGTCGTACAAGCCGTTGTGCGCCACCGCGACCGGCCGCGTCGCCCGGATCGCATCGGTCTGGGGCACCGCGAACGTCTTCACGTTCGGGCCACCCGGCCGATGGCTGGAGAGCACGAGGTTGCCCTTGCCGTCTCGCCACGAGTAGATCTGCGCGCTCGCCGGAGCCGCGAGTCCGACACAGAGCGTCGCCAACGCCAGATGGCGCAACCGTTTACGACCGGTGTTCCAGATGAGCATCTCCCTCAAGGTCAGCAGTTTACACCTCGGCCGTTGGTGGGAACAACCACAGGAGATGTATCGGCGCGAGCGCGCCTCGGAATTACGTCGATTACGCGGAACTGCGCATTTTGGCGCTAACCGAGGAGCTTCGCGAGCACAGCCGGGGTGGCCGCGAGCATATCGTCAATCTTGGACGGATCTTTCCCGCCGGCCTCAGCGAAATCGGGGCGTCCGCCTCCGGCGCCGCCGACCATTGGCGCGAGCTCGTTCACGATCTGGCCGGCTTTGATCCGACCGGTCAAATCCGCCGTCACCGAGACGACGATCTGCACTTTGCCGTCGTTGGCTGACACGATCACGACGACCCCACTCTTGATCTTCGCCTTGAGTGAGTCGGCGAGGCCGCGCAGCGCGTCCTTATCCAGATCGCTGACCTTCCGGCGCGCGAGCCTGACGCCGGCGACCTCAGTCGTGTCATCGTCGACGGGAGCGGCCGCGTCACCGGTGGATGCGCCCGCGACGCCCATCGCGAGCTTCGTCCTGAGCTGCGTCGCTTCCCGCGCCAAACGCTTGGCTTCGCTCTGCAGCTTCTCGATCGCCTCGACCGTCTGCGGCTCGCTCACGTGCAGCGCCTCGACGATGCGCTGCAGCGACGCGCGCTGATGCTGAGCCCACTCCACGGCGCCCGCGCCGGTCACCGCCTCGATCCGGCGCACGCCCGCCGCGACGCCCCCTTCGGAGACGATGGCGAAGAAGCCGATGTCGCCCGTCGCGCCGACGTGGGTACCGCCGCACAGTTCCATACTGAAGCCGGGCACGCTCACGACGCGGACCGAGTCGCCGTACTTCTCGCCGAAGAGCGCCATCGCGCCGGCCGCAATCGCATCTTGCGTCGAGCGGACGTCGGTCGTCACTGGCGTGTTGCGGCGGACCTGTTCGTTGACAATCTGCTCGACGTGGATCTGTTCGTCCCGCGTCACCGGCTGGAAGTGGACGAAGTCGAACCGCAAGCGGTCGGGCGCCACGAGCGAGCCGGCCTGTTTCACGTGGCCGCCGAGCACCTGACGCAGCGCCGCGTGCAGCAGATGCGTGGCCGTGTGATTGCGGCGCGTCGCGTCCCGGATCGTCTCATCGACTTGGGCTGTCACAATTTCGTCGAGGTGGAGCGAGCCAAAAGTGACTCTGACTCGATGTGCGCGAGGAAGTCCCGGACCGATGCGCGCGATTCCCTCAACAGTCGCCGATGCACCTGTTGCGTCACTGAAAATCGTTCCGGAGTCCGACACTTGACCGCCTGACTCAAGGTAGAAGGGCGTCCTTGACAACGCGACGTACCCGACTTGGTGGGTGCTCAGATGGGTTACGGCCATGCGCCTTTCGTCGAACAATCCGACGATGTTCACAGCGACCGCGCGCATTGAGGAGTAATCCTGACCTTGCTCACCCACGCCCCTCAATTGGTCTTCATGGGTTCGAAGGAGAAACTCCCCGCCCTTCTTCCCGCCGCCAAACGTGCTGCCGGCGCGCGCCTTGTCACGCTGGCCTTCCATCGCGTGGTCGAATGCCGCGCGATCGACCGTGACGTCCTGCGTCGCGGCCGTGTCCTCGATGAAGTCGTACGGCAGCCCGAACGTGTCGTACAACCGGAACGCCGCCTCGCCCGGCAGGACGCGGTCGGACGTTTCGAGCGCTCTAGCGATCTCGGCCTCAAGGCGTGGCAGCCCGTCGGTCAGCACGATGTCGAACCGCTTCTCTTCCGCGAGTATCGTCTTCTGAATCGTCTCGCGGTTGGTGCGGAGCTCCGGATACGCGTCGCCCATCTGCCGCTCGAGCACCGCGACCAGGCGGTGCATGAACGGCTCGGTGAACCCGAGGTGCTTCCCGTGCCGCATCGCGCGCCGCATGATCTTGCGCAGCACGTATCCCCGCCACTCGTTCGACGGGATCACGCCGTCCGCGATCAGAAACGTCGTCGCGCGAATGTGATCCGCCACGACGCGCATCGAGACGTCCGCCGCGCCGGCCAACGTGCCGGCATACGTGTGCCCGGAGAGCCGGCCGATTTCGGTGAGCAGCGGCGTGAACACGTCGGTGTCGTAGTTGGAGTCCTTCCGCTGCAGCACCGCGGTGACGCGCTCGAGACCCATCCCCGTGTCGATCGACGGCGCCGGCAGCGGCGTCAGCGTCCCATCCGCGCTGCGCTCGAACTCCATGAACACGTTGTTCCAGACTTCGATCTCAGGATCGTTGCCCGTGCCACGCACGTAATAGATTTCCGAGCAGCGTCCGCAGGGGCCGGTCTCGCCCATCTGCCAGAAGTTGTCGTCGGCGCCGAGCTCGAGGATGCGGTCCGGCGGCACCCCGAGTGTGCGCCAGATCTCGTACGCCTCGTCGTCTCGGGGAATGCCGGCTTCGCCCTTGAAGACCGACACGACGAGCCGGTCGGCCGGCATCTTCCAGACGTCGGTGAGCAAGGTCCACGCGAACGGCAACGCGTCCTTCTTGAAATAGTCGCCGAACGAGAAGTTGCCGAGCATCTCGAAGAACGTGTGGTGGCGGAACGAGGGACCCACGTTGTCGAGGTCGTTGTGCTTTCCGCTCACGCGCATGACTTTCTGCGACGTCGCGGCGCGCCGGTACTCGCGCTTCTCGCGGCCGAGGAACAGGTCCTTGAACTGGTTCATTCCGGCGTTCGTGAAGAGCAAGGTCGGGTCGTCGCCCGGCACGAGCGGCGAGCTCGGCACGATGCGGTGGCCGTTGCGCTCGAAGAACTCCAAAAACGATGAGCGTATCTCGTTGGACGTCATGGATCTCTATTTTACCGAACGCGCCTTCAGCGCCCGCACCACCTGGTCGGATTCGAAGCCCTGGCCGACCAGGTACCGATACAAACGCTGAAACGCCTTGTCGTCAGCGATGATCTCGCGGCCGCGAAGGCGCTTGGCGAGCGATGCTTGGAGGTGCGCGTCGTTGTCGATGTCGCCGAAGACCTCGTCGACGGCGCGCCGCGCGGTCGGCGCCGCGATGCCCGCGTGCTCGATCTGCCGGCGGACGCGCAGCCTGCCCCGGCGTCGAACGGACGTTTCGGTCCGCGCGATCGCCGCCGCGACCCGCTCGTCGTCGATGGCGCGCTCCTCGATGAGGCGCGCGACGGCGGAGTTGATGGCATCTTCGTCGTGGCCGCGCCGCGCGAGCCGCTGGCGCACCTGCGCCTCCGACAGCTCACGCCGCGCGAGCATCCTGAGCCCGTCGAGGTAAGCGGTTCGGCTGGGAGGGCTAGCCGCCAAATCGGGTGATTTCGGGCGCGCGGCCGCTGACCACCGGTTTCGCCATCTGATCCCGGCTCATGTCGGAGGTCGTCGAAATGCCTTGGACCTTCAGCTTGAACTCGTCGACGTTGCTAGCCCAGCGCAGCGCTTCGTCGTACGACACGAGTCCTTCCTCGTAGAGGCCGAAGATCGACTGATCGAATGTCTGCATCCCGTACTGCGACGTCCCGGCGGCGATCGCGCCCGGCAGCAGGTGCGTCTTCTCCTTGTCGACGATGCAGTCGCGGATGAAGGCGGTGCTGATCATCACCTCGACGGCTGCCACGCGCCCTTTGCCGTCGGGCCTCGGCATCAGGCGCTGCGAGATCACGGCCTTGAGCACGCTCGCCAGCTGCATGCGGACCTGCTTCTGCTGATGCGGCGGGAAGACGGCGATGATGCGGTTGATCGTTTCCGTGGCGTCGAGCGTGTGCAGCGTCGAGAACACCAGATGCCCGGTCTCGGCGGCGAGCAGCCCCGTTTCGATCGTCTCGAAGTCGCGCATCTCGCCGACGAGGATGACGTCGGGATCCTGCCGCAGGGCGCTCCGCAGCGCCTGCGCGAACGAGCGCGTGTCGACGGCGACCTCGCGCTGGTTGATGATCGACATGTGGTCGCGGTGGAGGAACTCGATCGGATCCTCGACCGTCATCACGTGCGCCGTGCGCGTCTTGTTGATGTAGTCGATCATCGCCGCGAGCGTGGTGCTCTTGCCGCTGCCGGTCGTGCCGGTGACGAGCACGAGGCCGCGCTCTTCCTGCGCGATCTTCTTCAGCACCTGCGGCAGGCCGAGCTCGTCGATCGTGCGGATCGTCATCGGGATGACGCGGAGCACGAGGCCGACGGTGCCGCGCTGCTGGAAGACGTTGCAGCGGAAGCGGCCCAGGCCGGCGACGCTGTAGGCGAGGTCGACTTCCTGCGCGTCCTTGAATTTCTCGCGCTGCACCGTGGACATCACCGCCGCGCTCATCGCGACGACGTCTTCGTGGTCGAGCCGCCGTTCCTGGATGGCCGGCGTCAGCTGTCCGCGGACGCGCATCATCGGATAGCTGCCGACCTTCAGGTGCAGATCGGACGCCCCGCTCTCGACCGCAATCTTCAGCAGATCGTTGACGTGCATCTATCTCGTCTTCGCTCCCACCGCACCGGCCGGCTCACGCAGCGCCGCCTCCGCGGGGTAGACGTAGGTCAGCCAGCCGTGCGTGTCGGGCACCTCGCCGTTGATGACGTCGAAGAACGCGCGCTGAATGGCTTCGGTGATCGGCCCGCGGCGTCCGTTGCCGACCTGCCGTTTGTCGACCGATCGCACGGGCGTGACTTCGACGGCCGTGCCGACGAAGAAGACCTCGTCGGAGATGTAGAGCATCTCGCGCGGCAGCATTTCCTCGCGCACGGTGTACCCCATGTCGTGCGCCAGCGTGATCACCGAGTCGCGCGTGATGCCGGGCAGAATCGCCGCCGACACGGGCGGCGTGTACATCGTGTTGTTGCGAACCAGAAAGATGTTCTCGCCGCTGCCTTCGCTGATATAGCCCGACGAGTCGAGCGCGATCCCTTCGGCATACCCGTCGGCGATCGCTTCCATCTTGATCAGCCCGGAGTTCGCGTAGTTGGCGCTGCTCTTGGCGAGCGACGGGAACGAGTTGGCCGACGCGCGCGTCCACGAGCTGACCTTGGCGTCGACGCCCTGCTCGAGCGCCGCGTCGCCGAGGTACTTGCCCCATTGCCAGAGCATGATCGCCACGTCGACGGGGCAGGGGAACGGGTTGACGCCGAGCGTGTCGTACCCGCGATAGATGATCGGACGGATGTAGCACGCCTTGAATTCGTTCGCGCGGATGGTGTCGAGGATGGCGTCCTCAAGCGTCGCGCGCGTGTGCGGCGTGTCCATCCGGTAAATCTTGGCCGAGTTAAGGAGGCGCTCGACGTGCGTGTCGAGCCGGAAACAGACCGATCCCTTGGGCGTCGCGTAGCATCGCGCGCCTTCGAAGACGCCGCTGCCGTAATGAAGGACGTGCGACGCGACGTGAATCTTCGCGTCGGCCCAATCGACCAGCGACCCGTTCATCCAAATCTTGCCGGTGCCCGCAAATGGCATGTGCGCTCCTCTCGCCAGTATTTTACTGTGCTTCGCCGCAGAAGGGACAGCGATCCGATCGGGCGTGCAGCGGCTTGCGGCACTGCCAGCAGAAGCGCGGCTGGGGCGCTTCCCGCGCCTTGAGGCGGGTCTGGATCTCCTCGACGTCCGACGAGGCGTCGCTCCCCGGACGCGGCGTCCGCCGCCCGCTGCCGCCGCGGGCGGCGAGCACCTCGTCGAGCAGCTCGCTCGCACGCTGGTAACGCGCGGTGATCTCCGGCGCCATCGCCTTGAGGACGATGTCGTTGATCGCCTTTGGAATCTTGGGGTTCTTGAGCCGCGGCGCCGTCAAGAGGTCGCCGCGCATCAGCCGGTCGAGATCGGCCGGCGACGGGGTGTCGTACGGCAGGACGCCGGTGAACATCTGATACATCGTCACGCCGAGCGAGTAAATATCAGACGCGAACACCGCCCGTCCCTGGAACTGTTCGGGCGCCATGTAGGGCGGGCTCCCGATGACGGTCGTCCCGTGGGCGGCGATCTCCAGAAAGCGAGAGGTGCCGAAGTCGGCGACCTTGATCAGGCCGTTGTCGGCGACGAGGACGTTCGACGGCCGCAAATCGCGGTGCAGCACCCCCTGGCGGTGCGCATGATCGACGGCGTTGCAGATCTGGCACGTGTAGTCGAGCGCGCGCGGCAGATCGAGGGCGCCGTCGCGGGCGATGATCGACTCGAGCGTCTCGCCGGGCACGAACTCCATCACGATGAAAAAGACGTTCTCCTGCTTTTCCGCCGTCAGGATGGCGACGATGTTCGGGTGGTTGAGCGTGGCGAGCAGGCGCGGCTCGCGCAGCAGCTCGCCGAAATCGAGATTCTGTTTGTGCGGGACCTTGAGCGCGACCTTCTTGTCGATCCAGGTGTCCTCGGCGAGGTAGACCGTGCCGAAGCCGCCGCTGCCGATCGTCGACAGAATCTTGTATTTGCCGATGATCTGGCCGCGAAAAAACATCCGGGCCGAGTATAGCAGGGCTGCCCCTATAATTTAGCCGGATGCACCGCTTCTTCGCGCCCTCGCTTGACGCCGGCGATGAGACGACGACGCTGTCGCGCGACGAAGCCGAGCACTTGACGCGCGTGCTGCGGCTCGGCGTCGGCGACACGGTGGCGGTGTTCGACGGCCGCGGCCGCGAGTATCTCGCGCGCGTCACCGCCGCCCCGGGACAAAAGACGCGCGAGGTGCGCTTGCAGCTGCTCTCGCGGATCGAGCCGGCGCCGGAGCCGGCCGTGCCGATCACGCTCGTGCAGGCGGTGCTCAAGGGCGACAAGATGGACGAGATCGTGCGCGACGCCGTCATGCTCGGCGCCGCCGCGATCCAACCGATCGTGACGAAGCGGACCGAAGTGACCGTCGCCGCGCTCGTCAGAGGCGCGCGCGTCGAGCGCTGGCGTCGCGTGGCGCTCGCCTCGGTCAAGCAGTCGCGCCGTGCCGTCGTACCCGACGTTCGCATGCCGCTCACGCTCGAGACCTATCTCGAGGAGCCGCCGGCCGCGCTGCGGCTGATGCTGGTCGAGCCCGGCGCGCCTGGCGAGTCCATCGCGTCGGAACCGCTCTCGGCGCTGCGGGCCGATCAGGCGCCGGCGGACGCGGCCGTGCTGGTGGGGCCCGAAGGCGGGTGGGCAAGCGAGGAATGCGGCGCGGCGCGCGCGCGCGGCGTGCGGCTCGTCACGCTCGGCCACCGCACGCTGCGCGCCGACGCGGTGCCGATCGCCGCCATCGCCGTGCTGCAATTTCTCTGGGGTGATCTCTAGTGGCGGCGCTCAGCGCGACGACGCCTTGAAGTTCTGCGTCTTCGCGTCGCCGTCGCCCAGCGTGATCCGCACCGCGCCCGGGCGCTGCTTGTCGAGAAACGCCGGTTCGAACCACTCGCCCTGCACCGCCGGATCGACAACCGCCATGTAGTACTCGCCAGGCGGCAATCCGCGCAGCTGATACTTTCCGTTCTGATCCGGCCGCGTCGTCATGATCTGGCGCGACTGCGGACGCCAGAGCGTCGCGTCGGTCGGAAACGCGAGCACGGTGTAATCGGCCACCGGCGTGCCCTGGTCGTTGGTGACCGTGCCGGAGACTTGTGTCAGCTTGTCGGTGAAGGTCAGCGTGACGCCGGTGATCGCTTCGCCGCTGCGCACCTCGATCGGAGTATCGATCATCTCGCGGCCGCCAATGGTCACTGACTTCAGCGTCCAGCCGCGTACCCCACTCGCACGGATGAAGTGGGGACCGCCCGGGACGCCGTCGAACCTGAAGCGTCCGTCCTTCTCGACGCGCGCTCCGGCGTTGTTGGTGAAGGCGTTGGGATCGGCCGCCGGCGCTGTGATGCGCACCTGGCTCGGGTCGGGCGGCGCCTGGGACGACTGAATCGCGATCGTGCCGCTGATCGTGGCCCCTGGCGCGAGCGCGACGACGAGATCGGTGATGTCGCCGCCGCCGATCGTGATCGGCTGCTGCGCGAACTGCGGCGTGTCGGAGTCGGCGCCGCGCGCGCGCAGCGTGTAGCGGCCCGGCGGCACGTTGGCCACCTGGAACGCGCCATCCCATTGAATGCGGCTGCCGTAGGTTGCGCCGATCTGCCCGCGTCCGCCGCCGGCGCCGGAGCCTTCCGGACTCAGGGTGACGTTGCCGGCGCTGACCGGCGTGCCGTCGCCGTTCATGATGTGTCCGCCGACGCGCGATGTCCGAACGAGCTGGAGACCGAACGTGACGTCGAGCACTTCCTGGCTCACGCCGATGGTGATCGCCTTCGCCTCGTTGATCGATCCGACGCCAGGAAAATACGTTGGCGCGTACGCGACGGCTTCCTGATCGTCTTGTCCCTGCACGAACGCGTTGGCCAGTCCTCCTCCGCCGCCGAATCGGCCGCCACCCTGATTACCAGCGCCGCCGCCGGCGCCGCGGCCGCCGCCGGCGCCGCGTCCGACGGCCTGGGCGAGTTGATCGAGAACTGCGATACCGAGCAGCGCGGTGCCGCGCGCGGTCGCGCTGAC
Source organism: Acidobacteriota bacterium (assembly GCA_017883165.1). GTDB lineage: Bacteria > Acidobacteriota > Vicinamibacteria > Vicinamibacterales > CAVVIG01 > JADGOC01. The sequence continues at coordinate 27,431 of JADGOC010000014.1, read as the reverse complement.
GTAGTAATCACCCGGCAGCAGGTTCCAGGCGCGGTAATCGCCCTTGTCGTCGGTTTGCGCCGTGACGACCGGCACCAGCCGGCGGTCGCCCTGTAGGTACTGATAGCGCATCACCCGCACCGTCGCGCCAGGCATCGCCTCGCCGTCTTCGTCGAGAATGCGGCCGGCGATCGCGCCGCCGCGCGGCAGCCGGAAATCGATGCCTTTTATCTGCTGCCCATCGGCGAGCTGCAGCGGTGTGCCGGCCTGCAGCGGCCGGCGCTGGCCGTACGACAACGCGATGTAGCCGGTCTTCGACACGGTCAACGTGTAGCGGCCCGCCGGCAGCTCGGTCAGCTCGAAGCTCCCCGCGTCGTCGGTCATCGCGGCGCGGCCGCCGGGGAGTTCGGCCGCGGTCACCAGGACGCGCGCGCGCTTCACCGGCTTGCCGTTGTCGGTGCCGACGACGCGGCCACTGATGCTGCCGGACGGGAGCGCGCTCTTTTGCGCCGACGTGTCGCGCGCCGGTTGTTGAGCGGGCGGCGTCTGGTTGCCGCAAAGTGAGGCGCAGAGGATGAAGGCAGAGAGGAGTGCTGGACGGACCATATGCTTATTAGACGAACCGAGGTGACCTTCGGCAGCGTGCCATCATTTTTTCACCATGCGGTGGGGCCCCACCCCCTGTGCCTTCGCCGCTTACGCGGCTCGGCATTGGCTTCGGCAGCGATCCGCTCAGTGAACGGCTCGAAAGCCTAGCCCCACCCATCCATCTTCTTCCGCTTCCCAGATCAACTCCATTGAACTGAACGCGGCGCGGACCGTGTCGCGCTCCTCGGTGAGCAGGCCGCTGACGATGAGCGTGCCGCCCGGCCGCACGCTTTCGACGAGTCGCCCGGCCGCGCGGACCAGCAACGCGCCGGTCAGATTGGCGGTGACGACATCCGCTCGAGGAAGCGGCGCGGTCATGAGATTGCTCACGTCGAGCTCGACGCCGCGGGCGTCGGGGTTGAGCGCGAGGCTCTCGCGCGCCGATCGCACGGCATCCGGATCGCTGTCGATGCCGGTCGCGCGCGCGGCGCCCAGGCGGGACGCGGCGATGGCGAGGACACCGGAGCCGGTCCCGACGTCGAGCACGAACGCGTGTGAAAGATCGATCGTCTGCAGCGCGACCAGGCACAGCCTCGTCGTCGCATGATGGCCGGTGCCGAAGCCCATCGATGGCGCGATGACGATGGCGACGGGTGACTGGTGCCTGCTCGGATAGACCGTGATGCGGCCGACCGTGATCGGCGCCAGGTTCTCCTGCGAACGGCGCGCCCAGTCCTCGTCGTCCACTTCGATGCGTTCGACGGTGACGCCGGCCGCGGCCAGCGCGGCGTGGGCGGCATCGCGTGGGCCTGCCGCGGCGAAAAAGACGCGCATCGCGGGGCCGCGCTCGTCAACGGCCGTGGGCGAGTAATCGTCCACGATCGCAAGAATCATGTCGCTCTCTGCGCCGTGGACCTGCAGTGCAGGGAAAAACGTCACGCACTATCCGAACATGTCTTTGACGCGGTCGAACAGATTGCGCTCGTCCTGCTGGTCTTCCCGCGCGCGCGGCTCGAATTTCTCCTTCGGCAGGAGCTTCGCGAGCTGAACGAGCAGGCCGCGCTGTTCCTTGGTGAGCTTCTTCGGCGTCAGGACCTGCACCGTCGCGAACAGGTCGCCGCGCCCGCGGCCGTTCACGTCCGGCATGCCTTTGCCGCGCAGCCGCAGCGTCGTGCCGGTCTGCGTGCCCTCGGGCACCTTCACGTTGTCCGTTCCGTCGAGCGTCGGCACCTGGATCTCGCCGCCGAGCGCGACGGTCGTGAAGTTCACCGGAATCTCGCAGAACAGATTCATGCCGTCGCGCCGGAAGAACTCGTGTTCCTGCACGTGGACGACGACGAAGAGATGGCCGGCGGGGCCGCCGGCGAAGCCGGCCTCGCCCTCGCCTTGCAGCCGGAGCTGCTGACCGGTCGCGATGCCGGCGGGAATCTTCACCGTGATCTTGCGGTCGTGCGCGACGCGGCCCGCGCCCCGGCAGGCCTGACACGGCTTGGTGATGACCTTGCCGGCGCCGCGGCACTGCGGGCACGTGCGCGCGACGGTGAAGAAGCCTTGCTGGAACCGTACCTGGCCCTGCCCGCGGCACTGCGGGCAGACGGTCGGCGACGATCCCGGCGCGGCGCCCGCGCCGTGGCACGTCTCGCAGTTCTCCTGGCGGGGAATCTGGACCGCCGTTTCGGCGCCGCGTGCGGCTTCTTCGAACGTGATCTCGAGGTCGTACCGCAGATCGGCGCCGCGTTGCGGCCCGCCGCGGCGGCGGCCGCCGCCAAACAGATCGCCGAACCCGAAGATGTCGCCCAGACCGCCGAGAATGTCTTCGAACCCGGAGAAGACCGTCGGATCGAATCCGCCACCGCCCGCGGCGTTCACGCCCTGATGACCGAACCGATCGTACAGGCTGCGCTTGTCCGTGTCGGCGAGCACCGCGTAGGCTTCCGCGCCTTCCTTGAATGTTTCCTCGGCCGCGTCGTCGCCCGGGTTGCGATCCGGGTGATATTTCATCGCCAGCTTGCGGTACGCGCTCTTGAGCTCGACATCGGTGGCCGCGCGGCTGACGCCGAGGATCTCGTAGTAATCCCGCTTGCTCACGCCTTCGCCACCTTCACCATTGCCGGCCGCAGCAGCTTCTCGCCAATCGTGTACCCGCGCCGCAGTTCGCCGATCACCTCGCCCTCGCGGTGCTCCGGGCTGACTTCGTGGATCACGGCCTGATGCAGGTTCGGATCGAAGTCGGCGCCGAGGGACTGGATGGGACGGACGTGATATCGCTTGAGCAGATCGTGGAGCTTGCCGTGAATCAGCTCGATCCCTTTCTTGTAGGCCTGCGCGCCGTCGCCGGCTTCGACGTTGCGCGCCAGATCGAAGTCGTCGACGATGAGCAGCACATCCTGCAGCAGATCGACGATGGCCTGATCGGCCTGCTCGCGCCGCTCGCGCTCGATGCGCCTGCGGTAGTTGTCGAACTCGGCCGTCTTGCGGAGCAGGCGATCGTAGAAATCGTCGCGCTCGCGCTGGAGCACGGCGAGCGCGCCCGAATCGGCCGGCGTGTCGGGCGGATCGCTCGCGTCCGGCGGCAGATCCGCCGGATCGAAGGTCGGTTTGTCAGCCATAGGTGCCTAGTTGGGATCGCGCAGCACGCGGGAGACCGCTTGTGCCGCGCCGTCGACCACCGCGATTGCCCGCGAATACCGCATGCGCGTCGGACCGATGACGCCGATGGTCCCCGTGCCCGAGCCGTCCTCGTAGGTCGACGCGATGAGGCTGAACGGCCGCAGGCCGGCGTGCAGATGCTCGGCGCCGATGACGACGGTCAGCCCGGGACCGTCGATGTATTCGTTCAGCACGCGCACGAGGCGCTGCTTTTCTTCGATCATTTCGAGCAGGGTCCGCAGCATGTCGAGCGTCAGCCCGTGCGTCTCCTCGAGGAGCGACGCCGTGCCTTCGACGAAAATCACCCGCTCGTCGGGCAGGTCCGCGAACGTGGACGTGGCGAGCCGCATCGCGCGGGCGATGAGCGCGTCGTACAGCAGCCGCTCTTCGTTGATGCGGTCGAGCACCGCTTCGCGCGCGCGGTGCAGCGGCAGCCCCGAGAACTCCGTGTTCAAGTAGTTCGCCGCCTCCCGCAGGTCTTCCGCGGCGAGCGGCTCGCCGATGTCGACCACTTTCTGGATCACGTGGCCGCCGCGGGCGACGATCACGACGAGCACACGCGCCGCGCTGAGCGAAATGAACTCGACGCGGTCGAACACCGCCGCCTCATGCTCGGGACGCAGCGCGAAGCCGACCTGACGCGACGCCTGCGAGAGGAGCTGCGAGACGTGCGACAACACCGAGTCGAGCAGAGGCCCCGAGCTGTCGCGCCGCAGGCGCGCTTCGACCGCGCTGGCCGTGCGCGGCGAGCGCTTGGTGTCGAGCAGCAGGTCGACGTAGAAACGGTAGCCGCGATCGGTCGGGATCCGGCCCGATGAGGTGTGCGGCTGCTGGATGAACCCGTCGTCCTCGAGCCGCGCGAGAATGCTACGCACCGTCGCCGACGACACCCCCAAGCCGGCCGCTGTGACGAGCAGCGACGAGGGGACGGGGTCGCCGGACGAGATGTATTCGCGGATGAGCGCCGCGAGCACACGTTTCGAGCGTTCCTGCGTTTCTGGATTCATCTGTAGCGTCCGGCTTTACGCGGACGAGCTGGCACTCTGATGGCGAGAGTGCTAACAGACATTATACAACGTCCGGCCCGAGCCGGGCGCTCCGGGCGCGCCCGGCTTGGATCGTCAGGCGCGGACGCCGGCGCGGGACGCCAGCGCGTGCGCGGCCGCGCGCGCCGCGATGGCGACCTCCGCGCGATCGACGCGCACCGGCGCGAACTCGTCCACCAGCACCTCGCCGTCAACGATGGTCGAGCGGACGTCGCTGCCGCGCGCCGCGTAGACGATCGTCGAATACGGATCGGGCCCTGGCGCGAGGTGCGGGCGGTCGCGGTCGACGACGATGAGGTCGGCGCGTTTGCCGACTTCGATCGATCCGATGTCCTGCTCGAGCCCGAGCGTTCGCGCGCCCGCGCGGGTCGCCATCCACACGACGTCGCGCGCCGGCAGGGCGCCCGGATGCACCCGCATCGCCTGGAGGACGGCCGCGAGGCGCATTTCCTCGAACATGTCGAGGCGGTTGTTGCACGCGCCGCCGTCCGCGCCCAGGGACACCGTGATGCCCCGCGCCCGCATCTCCGGCACCGGCGCGACGCCGGAGCCGAGCTTCAGGTTGGATCCCGGGCAATGCAGGACTTTGACGTCGTGTTCGGCGAGCAGCCCCTGCTCGTGATCGTCCACCCACACGCAGTGCGCGGCGCAGAGGTGCGGCGACGCCAGGTGCACGCTCGCGAGGTACTCCAGGTTCGTCAGGCCCCCGGAGAGCTGTTTGACGATCGCGATCTCCTCGCGCGATTCCGAGGCATGCGTGTGCACGAGGGCGTGCTGCTCGTCGGACAAGTTGGCCACCGCTTCGAGGAGCGCCCGCGAGCACGACACGGCGAACCGCGGGGCGAACGCGGCATGCAGGCGGCCGTTCGCCGCGCCGTCCCATCGCCGGCGAAGCGACACGCTCTCGTCGATTGAGGCGCGCGTCTCTTCCTGCAGCCGCGCCGGCACGTCGGCGGCCGAATCCATCATGCACTTGCCGATGGTGGCGCGCAGGCCGCTCTCGGCGACGGTCTCGAACACCACGTCGGTGTCGTGCACGGTTTCCATCGTCAGCACCGCGGTCGTGCCGCTCGACAGCAGCTCCGTCGTCGCCAACCGCGTCGCCGCGCGCAGACTCGCCGGGGTGTGCGCGGCTTCCATCGGCCAGACGCGGCGCCGCAGCCAGTCCATGAGCGGCAGATCGTCGGCGTAACCCCGAAACAGCGTCTGGCACAGGTGAATGTGCGTCTGGATGAAGCCGGGCAGGATGTAGCCGCCGCGCGCGTCGATGGTGCGGTCGTGCTTGCCGGCGATCGCCGGACCGACCGCGGCGATGCGGCCGTCTGTGATGGACACGTCGCCCTCAATCGTGTCGAACCGGTCGTTCATCGTCAGGACGAGACCGCCGCGGATGAGGAGCGTCACGTCAGGTTGTTCCAGCGCATCGACAATTCTGCGGCGTCGCGGCCGGCGATCTTGCCGTGCTTGACCGCGATCAGCTCCGCCAGAATGCTGACGGCGATCTCCTGCGGCGTGACGGCGCCGATGTCCAGACCGATCGGCGCGTGAATGCGCGTGAGCTGCTCGGCCGGGACCCCGTCGGCGGTCAGCGCGTCGTACACGCGCGCGACCTTGGCGCGGCTGCCGATCAAGCCGAGATAGCGCAGCTCGCGCGGCGCCAGCGCCCGGAGCGCCTCGAGATCGTTGGTGTGGCCGCGCGTCACGATGACGGCGTAGGCGTGCGGCGGCAGCGTGGCGGCCGCGAGCCACGTGGGGATGTCGTCGGCGACGACTTCCTCGGCGGTGGGGAAGCGCTCGCGGTTCGCGAACTTCTCGCGGTCGTCGACGACGTGCACGCGGAAGCCGACCTCGTGCGCGAGCCGCGCGAGATGATACCCGACGTGTCCGCCGCCGATGATGTACAGCTCGGGCGACGGTTCGATCGGCTCGATGTAGACGTCCATCTGGCCGCCGCAGATGAGGCCGGTCTCCTGCGCGAAATCGTCGGAGAGCTCGTAGTGGACGAGCTGCGGCCTGCGCGCCGTGATCGCCTCGCGCGCTTTGCCGAACGCGTCGCTCTCGTAACAGCCGCCGCCGATGGTGCCGATGGTGCGGCCGTCGGCGAAGACGAGCATCTTCGCGCCGACGCGCTGCGGCGTCGATCCGCGCGCCGACACGATCGTGACGAGCGCGGCCGTTTCACCCCGCTCGAGCGCTTCGGCGATGGCGGCGAAGACTTCGCGGTTCATCGATGGATATCGCACGTCAGCACCGGCTCGGTGCCTGCGAGAAACGCTTCCCGGAAGACGCGCGGGCAGAGCGGCGTCGCCAGCTTGCCGGTGTCGGGATCAATGTCGACGAAGCTTATGCCGCCCGGCACCGCGAACGGAATGCTCTCGTGGCCGCCCAGCGCGCGCGTCATGAATTGCGTCCAGATCGGCAGCGCCGCCTGCGCGCCGGACAGACCCACCGGCTGGTTGTCGTCGAAGCCCACCCACACGACCGTGAGCAGCTCGGGCGTGAAGCCGACGAACCACGCATCGCGCAGATCGTTGGTGGTGCCCGTCTTGCCCGCCGCGTCGAGCGTGAAACCGGCCGCGCGCGCGCTCGCCGCCGTGCCCTCGTTCAGCACGCTGCGCATCATGTTGGTGACGAGGAACGTCGTGTCGGGCCGGGCGACGACCCGCGTGTCGTTGCCGGTAGGCTTCGTCACGTCCTTGCCGCCGCTCGTGATCCGCAGAATGTGCTTCAACGGCCGGATGACGCCGCCGTTGGGAAAGAGCGAGTACGCCGTCGCGATCTCGTACGGCGTCGCCTCGAACACGCCGAGCGCGATCGAGGGATACGCCTGGGGCGGCGTGCCGAGACCGAGCTTTTTCCAGAACGCGGCGATGTGATCGTATCCCGCGGCCTGCGCCACGTGAATCGTCCCCAGGTTCCGCGAGTGCGCGAGCGCATGCCGGAACGTGATCGGGCCGTCGTAGGTCTTCTCGTAGTTCTCCGGCGACCAGACCTGATCGTCGAATTCGAAGGTCTCGGGCTCGTCGTTGGTGATCGACGCCGGCGTGATGTCGGTCCGGCCGTCCGCCGCCGCCTGCTCGAACGCCGTGAGATACACGAACGGCTTGAACACCGATCCCGGCTGCCTGCGCGAGGCGATCGCGCGATCGTATTGCGACTGGTTGTAGGACCGCCCGCCGACAAACGCGAGGATCTCGCCGGTGCGCGGATCGAGGCTGATGAGCGCGGCTTCCGCGCGGCCGCGGCGCTTTCTGTGCGCCAGCAGCTCATCGACGTGCGTGAGCCCGTCGCGCACCGCATCCTGCGCCATGCGCTGCAGATGCAGATCGAGCGTCGTATACACATCCACCGCCTGCGTCGTCGTCGTGGTGAGACCGGGGTACTGGTCGGCGAGGGTCTGTCCGACGAAGTCGACGAAGTAGGGCGCTTCCGCCTCGAGCGCGCGCTGCACGACGATGAGCGGCTCGTGCGCGGCGCGATCGGCGGCGTCCAACGTCACGTGCCCGAGGTCGGCCATGGCGTGGAGCACCACGTTGCGTCGCTCGCGGCAGCGGGCGGCGTTGGTGAACGGCGAGAGCGCCGACGGCGATTGAATGACGCCGGCGATCGTCGCCGCTTCGGCCAGCGACAGGTTGCTGACGTCCTTGCCGAAGAACAGGCGCGCGGCTTCCGGCACGCCCGAGATCGCGAACGATCCGCGCTGCCCGAGCGGCACGTCGTTGAGATACATCTCGAGGATCTCGTCCTTCGACGCACGGCGGGTGAGGACGACGGCGACCCAGGCTTCGAGGAGCTTGCGCCTGATCGACTTCATGCGCGCGGTCTGCAGCGTCATGCCCGCGAACTTCGGCAGAAACACGTTGCGGACCAGCTGCTGCGTGATGGTGCTGCCGCCGGCCGTGTACGCCTTGGTGCCACGGATGTTCGAGAGGAACGCGCCGACGATGCCGATCGGATCGACGCCAGGGTTGTCGTAGAACCGGTGGTCCTCGATCGTCAGGACGGCGTCGATCATCGGCTTGGGAATCACCGACAGCGCCACCTGCCGCTGCTTCTCGCGCTCCCCGCTGATGAGCGAGGTCAGCACCGGCGTGTCGAGCGTCAGGTGCTCGCTGGGCCGCGCGCCCAGCTCGAGACGCGCGATCCGGTCGGGCGCCTTCGGCGGCTTCGCGCGGGCGGCGGGCGTCTTCGCACCAGGCAGCACAGGCGCCGGCTTCTGAAACACGACGCGGACCGTCTGCCCCCGTAGCTCGGCGACGCGCGGCATGATCGCGATCGCGCCGCTGCCAATCGCGAACTCGCCGGCCTTCTCGGTCTTCGCGCGTTGCGCGTATCCGAGATCGTTCAGCCGATCGATCAGCTCCCGCTCGGTGAGCGACTGCCCGCGGCGCAGCTCGAGGGGGCGTGCGAGGACGCGCGGCAGCACGCGATCGCGCTCGCCGTGCAATTGCGCATCGATGAGACGCGCGAAGCTGACGTAGTAGTAGCCGGCCGCCACAATCAGGAAGACCAGCGGAATCGCCGCCGCGAGCGCGGCATAGCGCACCCAGGGTTTGCGCCAGAAGGCGGCGATTCGGATCTTCAGATGGTGACGATCCAATGCCGCCCCATGTCGAGCGGGAGCTCTTCGTCCAGCCGCTCGACGAGCGCCGGGCCGTACTGATTAAGAAAAGCGACGAAGCCGATCGAGCGCTCCTGCGCGTGGCCGCCGGGGAAGGCGAGGGCGCGCGCGTGGATGAACTGCCGGCGCAAGGTTTCGTCGCGGCGCTTCGCCGCCTGGATCATCTTGCCGTGCAGCGTCTGCAGATCGTGCTGCATGCGTCCGAGCGTCGACTTTGCGGCGCCCTCGAGCGTCGGATCGAGCGTGGGGATCACCTGCGCGACGCGCGACATCTGCGCGTCGATGACGCGCGCCGCCTCCGTGAACGAGGCTTCGACCTCCGGCGGAATCTGCGCCTGGAGCAGGTCGTTCAGCGCGGCTTCGTCCTGCGCGTGAAGCGCTTCGAGCGGCAGCGCGTATTTCGCGAGGAACCGGACGGCCGCCGCGTCGAGCAGCGTCGCGGTCGCCCGCGGATACATCAGCGGCATCGGGAGGCCGAAGTGATCGTACACGCCGCGCAGCTGGCCGAGGTACGCGAGCTCGCTGGGCCCGGCCACGTAACAGATGGTGGGGAAGAGCGTATCCTGCACGATCGGGCGGAGCAGGACGTTCGGGCTGAAGTCGGCCGGCCGGTCCGCCGCCTGGCGGATGAGCGCCGCCGGCGCATGGCGCTCATCGCCGATGAGGAAGTGGCCGTCCTGCAGGCGGATGGCGCGGCGTCCGCCGTGGACGCGGTCGAGATGAAAGAGCGCGAGGCTGTCGTCCTGCATGTATACCTGCGCGTGGTAGCCACGCGCCGTGAGATCGGAGCCGGCGAGCGCGGCGAGCTTCGCCGTCTGCCCGGCCGTCGACAGCTCGCGCGCGAACACGCCGCTCGCGAGCGGTTTCGACGCGGGATCCGACGAGTCGTAGACGACGAGGCCGCGGTGGCCAAGGACGTGTTCGAGCCAGCGCCCGAACGCGTCGGCCATGCCCCGACCGGCCGCGTAAATCTGGCGGAGGTCGGCGATGAGCGGCGCGCGAAACTCGGTGGCGGGCAGGATCCCTCCGAGCTCGTCGAGGATGCTCGCGATCGCGGCATCCAGCGCGATGGCCGCGATGGTCGCCGGATCGCCGCTGCGCGCCGGGAGCGCGACCGTGTGCGGCACCAGCTGCTCGTCGTACACCGTGCACGCGCGCACTTCTTCCCAATCGTGATCCTCGGCGTCGATCCAGAAGACGGCGACCGCCGGGACGTGGTGATCGCGCGCCACCTGCTCGGCGAGCTTCAACGCCGTGATCGCCTTCAGCAGCGTGAACAGCGGGCCGCCGAAAAGTCCCGCCTGCTGGCCCGTGAGCACGGCGACCGTGCGCGGGTCCGCGAGGCGCCGGCCGGCCTCGACGGCGGCCGGCGGCGCGTGCCGGCGCTGCTGCTGCGCGGCGATCAGGTCCGCGATGTCCTGACGGCGCCGCTCGTGGGCCTGTGTGCGCGCGATGGCGGCGGCCCACGCCGAACGATCGGCGGGATCGCCGGAGAAGAACGGCGCGACAGCCGGAAAATCGTACGCGTAGTCAGCCGCCAGCCGCCGGATCCATGGAAAACGGCGGACGTCGACCGGAATCCGTACGGAAGACTCTGAGGAAGCGGCGCCTGCCTGGTTGGAATGCACCCGAAGCTACTCTGTCAAAGCGCCTCGCGGCCTGTCAAGCCGCGCGCGGCGCTAATTGATTGAACCGCCAACGGTTCAGTGTTACGATGAACCGCCTTCCCGGAGAGGTTTTCACTGCACACGGACGCTGCTGGTTCCTCGCCACCCGATGCCTTTGGTCCGTTTCGCGTTCTTCATCAGATCGGCGCGGGAACACTAGGTCCGGTCTTTCGCGCCTACGAACCCGATCGCGATCGCCTCGTTGCCATCAAACTATTCCGGCTCGATCTGCCGCCCGAGCGCGTCCATCAGCTCGTGGCCGAGTTCGAGCGCCTGATTGCGGCGCAGTTGACGCACCCCGGCATCGCCGCGCCGCTCGCCGCCGGCATCGACGCCAACGTCGCGTATCTCGTCCAGGAATTTGCCGTCGCCGACTCGCTCGACATCGTCGTCCGCGACCACGGCCCGGCGCCACCGGCCACGGCCCTGCGGCTCGCCGTCCAACTGGCGGGTGCGCTCGACTTCGCGTCGGCCCTCAACGTGGATCATGGCGCGCTGCACCCGCGCGACGTCCTGATCGCCACCGACGAGACGCGGATGACGGGCCTGGGCGTCGTGCGCGCGCTCGCACGCGTCGGCGTGCCCACGCCCCTGCGCCGGCCGTACACCGCGCCCGAGCGCATCGCCGGCGCGGGCTGGGATCGGCGCGCCGACATCTTCAGCCTCGCTGCGCTTCTGCACGAAATGCTGTGGGCACGCCGGATCGCCGCCATCGGCGAGCAGGCCGCTGACGCGTTGACCGAGATCGCGGACGCCGACATGTCCGCGCTCCGCGCGGCGTTCGCCCGCGCGCTCGCGGAGAATCCGGCCGACCGATTCGACACCGCGCTCGAGTTTGCCGCGGCGCTCAAAGGCGCCTTTCCCGGAGTCCCAGGAGAAGTCGAAGTCGTTGGTCGAACGTCGGCCGTCGACGATCGAGACACGAGTGTGAAGAGCCGCGAGCCTCTGCTCCCGCTCGACGTCCCGGAGCCCGAGCTTCGCCCCGCCGAAGCCCCGCGTTATCAGGAGATCGAGGAGCCGCCCGCGATTGAAGGGGACGCCTTCGCGCCGCCGTCGATCGCGCGCGGGCGGCCGCTGAGCCCCTCGCGCGCCATCGATGCCGATCTCGAGCGGCCGATTCCCGTGCCGCCTGCGGGCTTTCTCACGGTCTCTGAACCGGATCCGATCTCGGTGCTCGAGCGCTCCCGATCGGCGATGTGGCCGCTCGCGCTGGCCTTGCTCGTCGGCATCGCGCTCGGGTTTGGCGCCGGCTATGGCATCGGCAGCCGCGATCACGGCAGCGCGGCGCCGCCCATTGCGCCGACAGGCGCCCCCGCGGCCGTTCAGCCGCCGCCCGCCGGCCGCGAATTCACCGATGCGGCGATCGCCGACGCGCCAAAGCCGACGCCGGCCGCCGCGCCGACGCCGGCGCCCGAGACGCCCGCCGGCCGCCTCACCGTTCGGACGACGCCGGCCGGCGCCCGCGTGTTCGTCGACGGCCGCGATCACGGGCGGACGCCGGCGTCCATCCGCGACCTGCCGCGCGGCGCGCACCGCGTGCGCCTGGTGCGCGAAGGCTACGCGACCGAAGAGCGCCGCGTGGTGATCAACGCGTCCCATCCGGCGCAGGCGCTGACGGTGGCGCTCGCACGGACGCGCCAGGCCGAATCACCGATGGGGGCGCGCGGCGCGACGCCGGCGGTTGCCGGTTCGCTCAGCGTCGATTCGCGGCCGCCGGGCGCGAAAGTGTTCATCGACGGCAAGCTGGCGGGCGCCACGCCGCTCGTCGTGCCGCAGATCGGCGCCGGCGAGCACGCCGTGCGCCTCGAGCACGACGGCTATCAGCCCTGGTCCTCGTCGGTGCGCATCGTGTCCGGGGAACGCAACAGGGTCACGGCATCATTGGAAAAATGAACGCGATACTCGCATTGGAAGACGGCACCTGGTACCGGGGCGTCGCCGCCGGCGCGGAGGGCGTGGCGTACGGCGAGGTCGTGTTCAACACGAGCATGACCGGCTACCAGGAGGTGCTGACCGATCCGTCCTACTCGGGACAGATCGTGACGATGACCTGTCCGGAAATCGGCAACTACGGCATCGCGCCCGCCGACGGCGAGTCGCGCGGGCCGCAGGTCGCCGGGTTCATCATGCGCGAGGAGTCGCCGGTCGCCAGCAACTGGCGATCCACGGGCACGCTCCGCGAGTATCTCGTCGCCCATCGCATTGTCGCCATCGCCGACATCGACACGCGGGCGCTCACGCGCCTGCTGCGGTCGGCGGGCGTGATGCGCGGCGTTATTGCTACTGGGGCCACCGGCGCCGACCTCGATCCGAAGGCCCTGGTCGCTCGCGCCAAGGCGGCGCCGAAGATGGAAGGGTCGGATCTGGTGCGCGGCGTCACGGCGGCCGAGGCGTTCGACTGGCCGCAGGAAGATCCCGGCGAGTTCGGCGTGCCGGCCGGCACCGAGGCCCGGGGTGCGCGGCGCCGGCTGAAGATCGCCGCGTACGACTTCGGGATGAAGTGGAACATCATGCGCCGGCTGAGCGCGCACGGCTGCGACGTCCGCGTGTATCCGGCGACCGCCCCCGCGTCGGAGCTGCTCGCCACCAACCCGGACGGCGTCTTTCTGAGCAACGGCCCCGGCGATCCGGCGCCGCTCACCTACGCGATCGACAACGCGAAGGCGCTCGTCGCCTCGAACGTGCCGGTGTTCGGCATCTGCCTCGGCCATCAGATCCTCGGCCTCGCGATGGGCGGCACGACCTTCAAGCTGAAGTTCGGCCACCGCGGCGCGAATCACCCGGTCAAGAAGCTCGCGTCGGGCAAGGTCGAGATCACCTCGCAGAATCACGGGTTCGCGGTCGATCCGGCATCGCTGCCCGACGATGTGGAGGTGACGCACGTGAATCTGTACGACGGCACGATCGAGGGGCTGCGTCATCGCACGCGTCCGGTGTTCTGCGTGCAATACCACCCGGAGGCCTCCCCGGGCCCGCACGACGCGGATTATCTGTTCGACGATTTCTTGACGCTGATAGAGTCCCGCTGAGATGCCCCGTCGCACCGATCTGAAACGCGTCCTCATCATCGGCTCCGGTCCGATCGTCATCGGGCAGGCGTGCGAGTTCGATTATTCCGGCAGCCAGGCGTGCAAGGCGCTCCGGGCGGAAGGTCTCGAGGTCGTGCTCGTCAACAGCAATCCGGCCACCATCATGACCGACCCGGAGCTGGCCGACCGCACCTACGTCGAGCCGCTCACGGTGGAAGTCGTCGCCGCGATCATCGAACGCGAGCGTCCCGACGCGTTGCTGCCCACGGTCGGCGGACAGACGGCGCTCAACCTCGCCGTCGATCTCGCCAACGCCGGCGTGCTGGAGAAATACCACGTCGAGCTCATCGGCGCGTCGATCGAAGCGATCAAAATCGCCGAAGACCGCCTGCTGTTCAAGGACGCGATGCGCTCGATCGGCCTCGACGTGCCCGAGAGCGGCCTCGCGCGCACGCGGGCCGAGGCGATCGACCTCGCGCGGACGCTCGGTTTTCCGCTCGTCATCAGGCCGTCGTACACGCTCGGCGGCATCGGCGGCGGCATCGCGTACAACATCGAGGAGTTTCGCGACCTCGCCGAGCGCGGCCTCGAGCTGAGCCCGGTCCACCAGGTGCTCATCGAGGAATCGGTGCTCGGCTGGAAGGAGTTCGAGCTCGAGGTGATGCGCGACGTCGCCGACAACTTCGTCGTCATCTGCTCGATCGAGAACATCGATCCGATGGGCGTGCACACGGGCGACAGCATCACCGTGGCGCCGATCCTGACGCTCTCCGACAAGGAATACCAGCGGATGCGCGACGCGGCGCGGCTGATCATTCGCCGTGTCGGGGTCGAAACCGGCGGATCGAATATTCAGTTTGCCGTGAACCCGGCGAACGGCCGCATGGTCGTCATCGAGATGAACCCGCGTGTGTCGCGCTCGTCGGCGCTCGCATCGAAGGCGACCGGGTTCCCGATCGCCAAGATCGCCGCCAAACTCGCGCTCGGCTATCACCTCGACGAGATTCCCAACGACATCACGCGCCTGACGCCCGCCTGCTTCGAGCCGGCCATCGACTACGTCGTCGTCAAGATCCCGCGCTGGAACTTCGAGAAGTTCCCGCAGGCCGATCGCACGTTGACGACGCAGATGAAATCGGTGGGGGAGGCGATGGCCATCGGCCGTACCTTCAAGGAAGCGTTCATGAAGGGCGTCCGCTCGCTCGAGCTCGGACGCAGCGGCCTGCTGTTTTCGGCATCGAACATGGACGACGAGGAGGACAGCTCGCTTCGAAAGCGGCTGGTCGTGCCGAACGACCGGCGGATGTGGGATCTGTTCCGCGCGCTCAACCGCGGCTGGACCGTCGCACAGATCCACGAGCTGACGAAGATCGATCCGTGGTTCCTGCGGCAGTTCGCCGAGATTGCCGACATGCGGCGCGAGTTGAAGCGCGCCGGTCTCGCGGGGCTGACGCTGGAGGGGACCAAGCGCCTGAAGCGCGCCGGCTTCGGCGACGAAGAGCTGGCGCTGGCCGTCTCGGAGAAGGAATCGGTGGTGCGCGGCCGGCGTGAATCCCACGGGCTCAAGCCGGTGTACAAGCGCGTGGATACGTGCGCCGCCGAGTTCGAGTCGTTCACGCCCTACATGTACAGCTCGTACGAGCCGACGTGCGAGGCGAACCCGACCGATCGACCGAAGGTCATCATTCTCGGCAGCGGCCCCAACCGCATCGGGCAGGGCATCGAGTTCGATTACTGCTGCTGCCACGCCGCGTTCGCGCTGCGCGAGGAAGGCCGCGAGACGGTGATGATCAACTGCAATCCGGAAACCGTCTCCACCGACTACGACACCGCCGATCGCCTGTACTTTCAGCCGCTGACGTTCGAGGATGTGATGTCGGTCGTCGACACCGAGCAGTCGGCCGGCGGCGACGTGTCGTGCCTCGTGCAGTTCGGCGGCCAGACGCCGCTCAAGCTGGCGCTCGCGCTGCAGGCCGCCGGCGTGAAGATTCTCGGCACCTCGCCGGACTCGATCGATCTCGCGGAAGATCGCCAGCGCTTCTCGGCGCTGCTGCGCGAGCTCGACATCGTGCAGCCGACCAGCGGCACGGCGACGTCGCGGCAGGAAGCCCGCGAGGTGGCGGCGGCGATCGGCTTCCCGGTCGTCGTCCGGCCGTCGTACGTGCTCGGCGGCCGCGGAATGGCGATCGTCTACGACGTCGGCACGCTCGATCGCTACATGACGCACGCGGTCGACGCGTCGCCGGAGCATCCGGTGCTCATCGACCGGTTTCTCGAGGACGCCTTTGAGTTCGACGTCGATGCCATCGCCGACGCCACCGGCGCCGTCGTCATCGGCGGCATCATGGAGCACATCGAAGAGGCGGGCATCCACTCGGGCGACAGCTCGTGCGTGGTGCCGCCGTTCATCTGCCCCGAGCGCCACCTGCAGACGATCCGCGAGTACACGCGCCGCATCGCGCGCGCGCTGAAAGTGGTCGGCCTGATGAACGTGCAGTACGCCACGAAAGACGATGTGGTGTACGTGCTCGAAGTGAATCCGCGCGCGTCGCGGACGGTGCCGTACCTGTCGAAGGCGACCGGCGTGTCGCTGGCCAAGGTGGCCGCGAAAGTGATGGCGGGCCGGACGCTCGCCGAGCTCGGGCTCACCAAGGATCTCGACGTGGCCGGCGTCTTCGTGAAGAGCCCCGTGTTCCCGTTCGTCCGCTTCCCCGGCGTCGACACGATTCTCGGCCCCGAGATGAAATCAACCGGCGAAGTGATGGGCGGATCCACCACCTTCGGCGTGGCGTTCGCGAAGGCGCAGTTGTCGGTGGGGCACCGGCTGCCCGAGACCGGCACCGCGTTCATCAGCGTCAACAACGTCGACAAGGCGAACCTGATGCCGATCGCGCGCGACCTGGCAGAGCTCGGGTTCCGCCTGATCGCCACGCGCGGTACGGCCGCCTACATGCGCGCCTACGGGCTCGAGGTGGACGTCGTGTTCAAGGTGAACGAGGGGCGGCCGAACATCGCGGACGAGATCGTCAACCGCAAGGTCGATCTCGTGATCAACACGCCGCTCGGCCGCGAGTCGTTCTTCGACGATCGGACGGTGCGCCGCGCCGCGATGCTGCACGACGTGCCGTGTATCACGACGCTAACGGGCGCCGCCGCCGCCGTCAGCGCGATCCGCGCGCTGCGCCAGCAGGGGCTCGGCGTCCGCGCGCTGCAGGACTACTACGCAGGAATTACGACCGAGCGGGTCTGACCCGCGCGCACATTCTTCATACAGCGGTCTGCTGTTCACGAAGACACGGAGAGCACGACGGACACGAAGGTCTTGTGGCTGAAGATCTTCGTGAGCGTCGTGTTCTTCGTGACTTCATGACGAGCCGGCGCCCCGAACTTTGCACGCGCCGCGGCCGTGCGCACTGTCGCGGCCGTGCCCGCCGTCGGGTTGCTCGGCGGCTCCGCCTTCGGCCTCTTCGTTCCTGACATCCCAAAGACACTCGCCTGCGCGCTCCTGATCGCGTGCGCGCTCGGCGCGCTGTGGGCGTGGCGTGTCGCGCGGCCCGCCGTTCTCGCGGGCGCGGTCTGCCTCGCCTTCTTCACCGGCGGCGCGCTGCTCGCCGCTGACGCGTGGCGCGAGGCCTGGCAGCCGACGCTGCGGACAGCCTTCGACGAGCTCGCGCGCGCCGAACGCCAACGCGCCGTCACCGAACATCGTCTGATACCGGAGGATGCCGAGGCGTTCGCGCACGTCTCTGGCGTGCTGCGCGCCGACGCGGCGGTCACGCCGTCCGGCGTGTCGTTGAGCATCGATGTTGACAGGGTCGACGGGGTCGACGAGATGGGCGGGCGGCCCGTGGCCGGCGGCGTCGTGGCGACCGTCGTGGGATCGCTCGGGCCTGAGCGCGCGGACGCCTGGCGCGCGGGGCGGCGTGTGCGTCTGCCGGTGGAGTTGCGCCGGCCGTCGCGGTATCTCGATCCGGGCGTGCCCGATCACGAACGTGCGCTCGCGCGGCGCGGAACGACGCTTGTGGGCATCGTGAAAAGCGGCGCGCTCGTGGAGACGGCGGCGCGCGGCAGCGCGCTCGACGAAGCCATGGCGTCGGTCCGCGATTGCTCCAGGCGATCGATCGCCGCCGCGGTGGGACGTTGGAGTCCCCGTTCCGCCGCCATCGTGGCCGCGATCGTCATCGGCGATCGCGTGGGGTTGGACGAAGACGTGCAGCGCACGCTTCAGGAAGCGGGCACGTATCACGTCATCGCCATTTCGGGCGGCAACATCGCGATTCTCGCCGGCCTGATGCTCGGAGCGTTTCGCGTGGCGGGCCTTCTCGGCCGCGCGGCGATGTGTTCGGCCATCGTGGTGCTCGTGGCGTACGGGTATCTGGTGGGCGGTGGCGCGTCGGTCGATCGCGCGACGTTGATGGCGGTCGTCTATTTTTCGGGCCGCGCGATCGATCTCCGGAGTCCGCCGCTCAACACGCTCGCCCTGGTGGCCGGCTGCCTCATCGCGGCGGGGCCGCTCTCGATTGCTGATCCGGCGTTCGTGCTGACGTTCGGCGCGACGCTGGCGATTCTGCTCGTCATGCCCATCGTGCTGCAGGCGCGCCTGCCGCGGCGCGTCGCTCCGCTCGTCGCGATGTTTACGGCGTCGGCGGCGGCCGAAGCGATGTTGTTTCCGGTCGGGGCACTCGTGTTCTCGCGCGTGACGTTCGCCGGCCTCGCGCTGAACTTTCTGGCCATTCCTTTGATGGGCGTCGCGCAGATCGCCGGGATGGCGCTCGTGCCGCTGGCCCTGGTGTCGCGGCCGCTGGCGAGCGGCGTCGGGTACATCGCGCACCTTGGCGCCCTCGGCCTCGTGAAGTCGGCCGAGCTCGTGCGCCTGGCACCGTGGGTGACGTATCGGGTCGCCGCGCCGCACTGGGTCGCGGTCTGCGGGTACTACATGGCCGCCGGCGCCGCGTGGACGTTGTGGCGGCGACGGCGGGAGATCGCCGGCAGCGCGGAAGCGCCGCTGGCGCGCGCCGTCCGTCGCGCGGCGGGTGTGGCCGCGGCCTGCGCCGCCGTCTGGATCCTCGCCGAGCCCTGGAGGCTCATCGCCGCACGCGGCGACGGAGGTCTGCACGTGACATTTCTCGACGTCGGCCAGGGCGATTCGGCGTTCGTGCGATTCCCGCGCGGCGCCACACTGCTCGTTGACGCGGGCGGGCTGTCCGCCTCGTCGGCGTTCGACATCGGCGATCGCGTGGTCGCGCCCGTCCTGCGCGACGCCGGCGTCCGCCGCTTGAATTACGTCGGGCTGACCCATGGCGATCCGGATCACATTGGCGGCGCCGCCGCCGTGCTGCGCGAGTTCCGGCCGGGTGAAGTGTGGGAAGGCATTCCGGTGCCGCGCTTCGAGCCGTTGCGGGCGCTGCGCGACGAGGCGCACGTGCTCGGCCTCAAGTGGGCGAACGTGACGGTCGGCGATCGCATTGTGGTGGACGATGTTGAGGTAATCGTGCGGCATCCGGGGGCCGCGGACTGGGAGCGCCAGCGCGTCCGCAACGACGATTCGATCGTGATCGAACTTCGCTGGCGCGACGTCTCGGTGCTGTTGCCCGGCGACATCGGCAAGGAGGCGGAGCGCGTGTTGGCCGCCACGATACCGCCGGCGCGGTTGAGGGTCGTGAAGGTGCCGCACCACGGCAGCCTCACATCCAGTACTCCCGGCTTTGTACGCGCGATCGCGCCTCGAGCCGCCGTCGTGAGCGTGGGGCGCGGGAACTATTTCGGCCACCCCGCGCCGGACGTGCTCGATCGCTATCGCGCCGCCGGCGCCGAGATCTTCCGCACCGACCGCGACGGCGCGGTCGCGGTCGACACGGATGGATACGCGATCGACATCCACACGTTCACGGGCAGAACGTTTATCGCACGCTGAACCGATCGTCAAAAGAGCAAATGCAACCACGAAGACACGAAGGCACGAAGAAGAGGGAAGAGTCTCTATGCTGAAGATTCCCAGTCAGCTGTCAGACGAACTCGAGACTCTGATTCACCAGACCATCGGTTGTTGCATCGTGGTCCATCGTGCACTTGGAACTCGAAGCCCAACGCATTCCGTTTGGAAAGGAAAAGGCATTCCAGGTTCATAGCGAGGCCAGCCGCTCTGTCATCAACGCCTGGACATCGTGGTCGCCAATCAGATCGTTCTCGAGATTAAGGCCGTCGAACACCTCGTCTTCGTGGCCTGCTTTTATTCGTGGTCTTTGTGGTCTTTGTGGTTCTTAATCCGTTGCCACTCCGCTTCCAGTTCCTCAATGGTCATATCGCGCAT
Organism: Acidobacteriota bacterium; assembly: GCA_017883165.1. Taxonomy (GTDB): domain Bacteria; phylum Acidobacteriota; class Vicinamibacteria; order Vicinamibacterales; family CAVVIG01; genus JADGOC01. The sequence continues at coordinate 7,542 of JADGOC010000014.1, read as the reverse complement.
CGTTCGGCCGGAGGCGGCAATCGCGCGTTCCATCGCGGTGAACCGGCCGGTGAACTTCTCGTTCGCCTTGCGCAGCGCCGTTTCGGGCTCGATGCCGAGCTTGCGCGACAGGTTGGCCATGGCGAAGAAGAGATCGCCCATTTCCTCCTCCGCGCGGTCGTGGCGGTCAAGCCGGTCGAGGTTATCCAGCGCGTCGCCCCCAACCACTTCACGCAGCTCGTCGACCTCTTCCTGAATCTTGTCGATGACGTCGCTCGTGCGCGTCCAATCGAAACCGACCGACGCCGCGCGCACGCCGATGTGGTGCGCGCGCAGGAGAGAGGGCAACGCGGCCGGGATGCCGCCGAGCAGCGTCTTCGGGGTGTCCGTATGACTGGGCTCCTGGGCCTTGATCTCCTCCCACCGCGTGCGCACCTGGCCGGCTGATGTGATCGGCCCGCTTTCCGACTCGCGCGCGTACACGTGCGGATGCCGCCGCACGAGCTTGTCCGCGATACTCTCGAGCGAGTCCGCGATCGTGAAGTGCGCCGCCTCGGCTTCGAGCTGCGCGAGAAACACCGCCTGGAGCAGGAAGTCGCCGAGCTCTTCGCGGAGCGCGTGGTGGTCGTGCCGATCGATCGCCTCGAGGACTTCGTAGGTTTCCTCGAGCACGAACGGCTTCAGAGTGTCGATCGTCTGCTCGCGATCCCACGGACAGCCGGTGGGCGACCGGAGCACCGCCATGATCTCGAGAAGCCGTATGAACTGCGAGGCGGCGAGGGTGTAGTCTGGCATGTGATGATGGGGTAAGCTGGTGATGTGGAAATGGAAATGGAAAGATTACCCCATTACGCCACCACCCCATCACCCCATCACTCCATCACCAAATTCTATGACCGATCAACCCGTCGAGGCCTCCCTGACCTTCAATGCCTTCGTCCTGTCGCTTGCCAGCACGGCCGCGATTCATTTCGGCGACCTGCCCGATCCGGAGACCGGCCAGCGCTTCGAGCCGAACCTGGAAGGGGCGGCGCAAATGATCGAGATTCTCTCGCTGCTCGATCAGAAAACGCGCGGCAACCTCACCGCCGAAGAGCGTCAGATCCTCGAGCAGGTCCTCTACGAGCTCCGCCTGCGCTTCGTCGAAGTGACGGGTGGCGGCAAACGGATCATTGAACCTTAAAATCACCCTGCTCGGCAGCGGCACGTCGCACGGCGTCCCGATGATCGGATGCGACTGCGCGGTCTGCCGCTCCGCCGATCCGCGCGATCGCCGGCTGCGGCCGTCGATCCTCATCGAGATCGCCGGCGCGGCGCCCGGCTCGGGTGCCGCGGCGTCCTCCTTCGCGCAGAGCGTGCGGAGCATTCTCGTCGACACCTCGACCGATCTCCGCGCGCAGGCGCTCGGGCACGACATCCGCCGCGTGGACGCGATTCTCTTCACCCACAGCCACGCCGATCACGTCATGGGACTCGACGAGATCCGGCGTTTCAACGCGATGCAGAAGAGCGCGATCGCATGTTACGGCGACGCGCGCACGCGCGCCGATCTGACGCGGATGTTCGCCTATATCTTCGAGCCGCCGGCTGCGTCGGGCGGCGGGATTCCGCGGTTGTCGCCGTTCACGGTGGCCGGCGCGTTTTCTCTCGGCGGCGTCGAGGTCACGCCGATTCCCGTCCTGCACGGCAGCCGGATGATTCTCGGCTATCGGCTCGGCGCATTCGCCTATCTCACCGATTGCAGCGCCATTCCCGAATCGTCGTGGCCGCTGCTGGCCGGCGTGCGCACGCTCGTGCTCGACGCGCTGCGCGATCGTCCGCATCCGACGCACTTCAGCGTCGCCGAGGCACTCGAGGTCGTCGCGCGTCTGCAGCCCAAGCGTACCTACCTCACGCACATCTGCCACGACCTGCCGCACGCGGCGACCTGCGCGCGGCTGCCGGCCGGCGTGGAACTGGCTTATGATGGTTTGGTGCTGAACGTCTGATGGACGTCATCCATTTCCCAGACGATTCGCGTCCCGCGCGCTGGTCGAACCCCGTGCTCGCGCTCGGCAATTTCGACGGCCTTCACCGCGGACACCAGAAGATCCTCGATCGCCTGCGCCGCGTCGCCGCCGAGCGCGGTGCCACGTCCGTCGTGATGATCTTCGATCCCCACCCGCCCCGCATCGTCCGCCCCGACAAAGCGCCGCCGCTGCTCATGACCAAGGCGCAGAAGCTCGAAGCGCTCGCGCGAGCCGGCGTGCAGGGCGCCGCGATCGTGCGCTTCACGCCAGAGCTGTCGCGATGGAGCCCGGAGACCTTCGTTCAGGCGGTGCTCGTGGACTGGCTGCACGTCGCCGAGGTCTGGGTGGGCGCCAATTTTCTGTTCGGGCACGACCGCGCCGGCAACTTCACGCTGCTGCGGGCGCTTGGCGCGCGCTATGGCTTCAAGACGGAGAAGATCGATCCGGTCCGCTACAAGGACTTCGTCGTCAGCAGCACGCGGATCCGGCGGTTGGTCGCCGAGGGACGGGTGGATGAAGCCGGGGCGCTGCTCGGCCGTCAATACTACGTTGACGGCACCGCCGTTCGAGGCGACGGCCGCGGACGCACGATCGGATTCCCGACGGCGAATCTCTGCACCGAAAACGAGCTGCTGCCGCCGCACGGCGTGTATGCCACCACGGCGACCATCGACGGCGTCGTGCGTCCGTCGGTGACCAACATCGGCGTCCGTCCGACGGTCGATCGCTCGGGGCGAACGACCATTGAAACGCACATCTTCGACGTCGATCGCGACCTGTACGGCGCGACGATTCGCGTGGGCTTCGTCCTGCGGCTGCGCGACGAGCGCGCGTTCGACTCTGTGGATGCGCTGCGCGATCAAATTGCGGCCGACTGCGATCGCGCCCGCGTGCTGTTCGGCCATCTTTCACTGTAGAATCTCGCCCGGTGTCCGATCACGTCTTCCTGTTCTCGCTGCGGCTTCCCGGTACCGGCCAATTCGCCGCCCTGGTGACCGACCTCGCGTCGAACGTGCTGCACGACCTCGGCTTCACGCCGGCCGCGATCGCCGAGATCAGCGGGGAACTCCAAGCTGGGCTGCCGCCCGGCAAGGTGGGCGGGGCCGGGCCTGCCGAGATCCCCGAGATCAACGTCCAGTTCGAGGCACGCGACGGCGAGATCGAGATCGTCGTGTGGCAGGCCGGCCGCCGCATCCTCCGCGTCTCGCGCTGCCTTCCGTGACCGTTTTCGGCGAACGGCCGGTCCGGAGATAAGATAGATCGCTTCAAGCCGATGACGATGCGTCTGTACAACACGCTGACACGCCAGGAAGAGCCGTTCGCGCCGGCCCTGGAGAACACCGTCCGGATGTACACGTGCGGGCTCACCGTCTACGCACGCGGCCACATCGGCAACTTCCGCACCTTCATCTGCATCGACGTGCTGCGCCGGACGCTGAAGTACCTGCAGGGCCACCACGTGCGGCAGGTGATGAACTTCACCGACGTCGACGACCGCACGATCGCCGGCGCGCAAAAGGCGGGCATGGGCCTGCGGGAGTACACCGAGCAGTACATCGCCGCGTTCCGCGAAGACGCCCGCGCGCTCGGCCTCGAAGCGGTCGAGGAGATGCCTCGCGCGACAGACGAAGCGAACCTGCGCGCGATGGCCGACGTGATCGCCGCGCTCGACGCCAACGGCCACACGTATCGCAGTGAAGGCTCGGTGTATTTCAAGATTTCAACGATGCCCGGCTACGGACGTCTGGCGCGCCTGGATGTCGAGGGCATGAAGCCGGGCGCCCGCGTCGACTCGGACAGCTACGCGAAAGACGACGCCCGCGACTTCGTGCTGTGGAAGGCCGCCAAGGCAGGCGAGCCGGCGTGGGATCTGGTGGATCCGCCGGGCCGGCCGGGCTGGCATCTCGAGTGCTCGGCGATGGCGCTGCGGCTGCTCGGTCCGTCGCCGATCGACATCCACGCGGGCGGCATCGATCTGATCTTTCCGCATCACGAGAACGAGATCGCGCAGAGCGAAGGCGCCACCGGGACCCAGTTCTCGCGCTTCTGGATGCACGTCGAGTACTTGATCGTCGACGAGCAGAAGATGTCGAAGTCGCTCGGCAACACCTACACGATCCCCGACGTCGTCGCGAAGGGCTACCGGCCGTCGGCCGTCCGGTACTTGCTGCTGTCGGCGCATTACCGCAAGCAGTTGAATTTCACGTGGGCGAGCCTGGGGCAGGCCGAGGAAGCGCTTCGGCGCCTCACCGACTGCCTGGCGCGTGTTGGAACCGTGACGCGCCCCGGGGCGCATCCCGGCGTCACGACCCGCGTGGGCGAGGCGCGCGCGGCGTTTGCCGCGGCGATGCGGGACGACCTGAACACGGCGGCGGCGCTCGGCGCGATCTTCGAGCTCGTGCGCGCGATCAACTCCGCGATCGACGCGGGCGAGATTGGCACCGCCGACGTGCCGGGAATCACGGCGGCGTTCGACGAGTTCGATCTCGTGCTCGGCGTGCTGAGCCTGCGCCGCGCCGAGGACGAGCAGCCGCCGGTCCCGGTCGCCGAAATCGAGCGGCTCATCGAAGACCGCCGCGGGGCGCGTCGGCGGCGGGAGTTCGCCGCCGCGGACCGCATTCGCGACGACCTCGCGGTACGTGGGGTGCTGCTCGAGGACAGTCCCGCCGGGACGCACTGGAAGAAGAAATGACCCTGATGAACACGACACCGCAGCTCAACACGCCGCTCCCTGGTCCCAAGGCCAAGGCGATCATCGCTCGCGACGCCCACGTCGTCTCGCCCTCCTATACGCGCGGGTATCCGCTCGTCATCGAGCGCGGATACGGCGCGATGGTCGAGGACGTCGACGGCAACGTCTTCCTCGACTGCGCGGCCGGTATCGCGGTGACCGCGACCGGCCATTCGCATCCCGACGTGGTGAACGCGATCACCGAGCAGGCGCAGCGGTTCCTGCACATGTCGGGGACCGATTTCTACTACGAGGCGCAGGTCAAGCTCGCCGAAGATCTCGCTGCCGTCGTGCCCATCGACGGCGGCGTGCGATCGTTTTTCGGAAACTCCGGGACCGAGGCGATCGAAGCGTGCATCAAGCTCGCGCGCTACGCCACCAAACGCGACAACCTCATCGCATTCCTCGGCGGTTTCCACGGCCGGACGCTGGGTGCGCTGTCGCTCACCGCGAGCAAAGCGATTCAGCGCCGCGGGTTCGGCCCGATGATGCCGGGCGTCTACCACGCGCCGTATGCCGACTGCTACCGGTGCCCGCTCGGGTTGAAGTCCGAAAGCTGCGCGGCCGAATGCATCGACTACATCGAGGATCAGATCTTCCTGCACCTCGTCTCACCGGACGAAGTCGCCGCCATCGTGGTCGAGCCGATTCAAGGAGAAGGCGGCTACGTGGTGCCGCCCGACAAGTTCATCCAGCGGCTGCGCGAGTTGACGACGACGCATGGGATCCTGCTGGTGGCTGACGAAGTGCAGTCCGGCATGGGGCGCAGCGGCAAGATGTTCGCGATCGAGCACACCGGCGTGCGCCCGGACATGATCGCCATCGCGAAGGGCATTGCGTCGGGGATGCCGCTCGGCGTGGCGGCGGCGCGCGCCGACATCATGACGTGGCCGCCGGGCGCGCACGCGAGCACGTTCGGCGGCAATCCGGTGTCGTGCGCGGCGGCGGTCGCGACGATCAAGCTGCTCAAGGCGCGGCTGATCGCGAACGCGGCCGAGGTCGGCGCCCATTTGATGGCGGCGCTCAAGGCGCTCGAGGGCAAGCATCCGCTCATCGGCGACGTGCGCGGGCGCGGGCTGATGATCGGCGTGGAACTCGTGCGCGATCGGAAGACGAAGGAGCGCGCCACCGACGAGCGCGATGCCGTCGTCACCGCCGCGTTCGAGCGCGGGCTGCTCCTGCTCGGCGCCGGGAGGAACGCGATCCGCTTTTCTCCGCCGCTCGTGCTGAGCAAGGCGCAGGCGGACACCGCCGCGCGCATCTTCGACGAGGCGCTGACGGAGGTCGAGAAATCACGGCGCTAGCGCTGGCGCGCGGGTTGCTGGTCGTTTCGGCACTGTGTCGCGAGCCAGGGTCGCGTTGGGGAAAGCCGGGGAAGATCTCGCGTGCGGCGAGCTCGAGCGGCGCGGGTATGAGATTATTGCCAGGCGCTATCGCCGGCGCGGTGGCGAATTGGACATCATCGCGCGCGACGGCGCGACGCTCGTGTTCGTTGAGGTGAAAGCGCGCGACGGCCGGGCGTTCGGCGGCGCGGCGGAAGCGGTGACCATGATCAAGCAGCGGCGGATGATGCGCCTCGCGCTCGACTACCTCACGCGCCACCGGCTGACGGGGTGTCCGTGCCGGTTCGACGTCGTCTCCATCCACCTCGAGGCCGGCGGCCCGGCGATCGAGGTCTTTCAGAACGCGTTCGACATTGTCTGAACTTCGCAAAGATCCCATCACCGGCCGCTGGGTGATCATCTCGACGGAACGCCGGAAGCGTCCGAGCGACTTCCGCCTCGAGCGCGCCACGACGCTCGGCGCCGAGGAGTGTCCCTTCTGCGACGGCCGCGAGGATCTGACGCCGCCCGAGGTCCTTGCGTACCGGCACGACGGCGGCGCGCCGAACGCGCCGGGCTGGGATCTGCGCGTCGTGCCCAACAAGTTTCCGGCGCTGAAGGTCGAGGGCGGGCTTGAACGGGAAGCCGAAGGGATGTTCGATCGCATGAACGGGATCGGCGCGCACGAGGTGATCATCGAGACGCCCGATCACGGCAAGACGCTCGCGTCGATGTCGGAGGCCGAGATCGAGCGCGTGCTGTGGGCCTACCGCGAGCGGATGCTCGATCTGAAGAAGGACATTCGGTTTCGCTACATCCTCATTTTCAAGAATCACGGCGCGGCGGCCGGGGCGACGCTCGAGCACACGCATTCGCAGCTCATCGCGCTGCCGATCGTGCCCGACTTCGTGCGCGAGGAGATCGACGGGGCGCGGCGGCACTTCGCGGCCAAGGAGCGCTGCGTCTTCTGCGACATCATCCATCAGGAGACGGCGGCGGGGCGTCGCGTCATCCTGGAGAACGCCGAGATCGTCGCGCTCGCGCCCTTTGCGCCGCGGTTTCCGTTCGAGACGTGGCTGCTGCCGAAGCGTCATGGCGCGCGGTTCGAGGAGGCGCCGCGCCAGCAGTACGAGGCGCTCGCGCGGCTCCTCAAGTCGGTGCTCATGCGGATGGACCGGGCGCTCGAAACGCCGGCGTACAATCTGATCATCCACAGCTCGCCGTTTTCCGAGGAGACGACCGAGTACTACCATTGGCATGTGGAGTTGATCCCGAAGCTCACGAAGGTGGCGGGGTTCGAGTGGGGGACGGGGTTTTACATCAATCCGACGTCGCCGGAAGAGGCCGCGCGCGTGCTGCGGGAAGCGGGCGGGGGTTGATAGCCAACCCGGCCGTGTGGTACTTTAGAAGGTCGAGCGGGAATAGCTCAGTGGTAGAGTGCGACCTTGCCAAGGTCGAAGTCGCGGGTTCGAATCCCGTTTCCCGCTCCATTCTTTTCTTC
>JADGOC010000092.1 GCA_017883165.1 Acidobacteriota bacterium | reverse complement strand
CCACCGGCGATGGCCGCGTGACGCGCCTGTCGCCAGACGGCAAGAAGATCAAGGACGACAGTACCAAGATCGAACGCAAGACGAAGTGGGATGGCGGGAAGCTCGTCAGCGAGATCAGCGGCGCCGGTCCGAGCAAGATCACCGAAACCTACGAGATCGATCCCGAGCAGCACCAACTGATCGTCACCGTGGCGATGGAGCAGTCGCGGCAGCCGAAACCGGTGACCCAGCGCCGCGTCTACGACGCCGACGCGCGCTAGTCCTTCTCCTCCTCGTCATCGTCGCTCACGCGGCTCCATCCGCGCGCGGATCTGCGCGCAGACGGCCTCCCAGGCGTTGGCCGTCACGCGAGCTCAGCCGTCATGACGGCTGGCACTCTTCTTGGACGCGGGTCAGCATGTCTTTCACGATTCCCGTCTTGCTCGTTGGGATGTTGCTGCCTCAGGCGCCAAGCTCGGCCGTGGACAGCGCGGCGGTGGTTACCCAGGACAAGAAGCCCGACGACTCGCAGGAGAAGAAGCCGCCCACCCCGCCGCACACCGGCGTGCATGCCCTCCTGGACGGGTTCAAGGAAGATGTGCGCCATCTGCCGTCGAAACCAAATCTCTATCTGGCGTTGCTGGGCGGCGGTCTGGCGGCAGGCGTCCATCCTGTCGATCAGACGTTCAACCTCCGGCTGCGCAGCCAATCCGACCTCGTCAACGACATCTTTGCGCCGGGGAAGTATTTCGGCGATACGCCCGAGCAGATGGCGCTGTCGATCGGCACGTACGCGTTCGGGCGGATCTTCGACAAGCCGAAGGTCTCGCATCTCGGGATGGACCTGCTGCGCGCGCAGATGGTGACGGAGCTTCTCGTCGAGCCGATCAAATTTGCGACCCATCGCGAGCGTCCCGACGGCAGCAACCATCAATCGTTTCCGTCGGGGCACGCGGCAATCACCTTCGCGGCAGCGACGGTTATCGAACGGCATCTGGGGTGGAAGAACAGCGTGCTCGCGTACGCGATTGCGTCATACGTGGCTGCATCGAGGCTCCACGACAACCGTCATTACCTGAGCGATGTCGTGTTCGGCGCGGCGGTCGGATCCATTGCCGGGCGGACGGTGGTCGAGCATGGCCGCGAGATGTGGACGTTTTCACCCACGCCGGTGCCGGGCGGCGTGGCGATCATGGTGATCCGCACGCCGCAATGAGATGGCCGCCCGGCCGTCTCACTCGTCGTCTTTGTCGCCCTTGTCGTCGTCTTTCTTGACCTTGTCGTCGTCTTTCTCGTCTTTACCATCGGCTGGCTTGCTGGTGGCGAAATCGTCGATGTCATCGAGCGCGACATCCGGCGAATCATCGTCCAGCGCGAAGGTGCGTCCCGTCGCCTTGAGCGGGATCGGGCCGCGCGGGCGTTCGGCGTCCTTCTTATTTTTCTTCGGGCCGCCTCGCTGAGGCTTCGCGTCGGGACCGAAGTTGCGGCTGCGCGACGCGGACGGCGCGCCGGGCGAGTCGAGCGAGCGCGGCCCGCCGTAGGACGGAGCGGGGCGCGGGCCAAAGCCGCCGGGCCGAGACGGCGGCGGACCGCCGGGACGCGGAGCGCCGGGCCCGCGATCTTCGCGCGCGCGCGCTTCGCTGACGGCCAGCGGACGGCCGTTGAACAGCTGGCCGTTGAATCGCTGGATCGCGTCCTCCGCGTGCGCGCGATCAATGAACTCGACGAACGCGAATCCCCGCGGACGGCCGGTCTCGCGATCGACGGGCAGCACTACTTGCGAGGGCGGCGCCACGGCGCCGAAGTGCGCACGCAGGTCCGCTTCGGTCGTCGCGTAAGACAGATTCCCCACGAACAGACGGACAGCCAATCAAATCTCCTCTAATGACTAACACCGATGCAGAAAGACATCCAGAATGGGAGAACCGGGCAGGAAAGTGCGAAGTATGGCAGGCGCACACACGCTGGCAGCCGATCCAGTGGAAAAACCTTACCCGAAGTCCTTCATCATGGCAAGCGCGGGCTTCAGGCACTACAATCAGGCCCTTTGGGGGATTGATGAATCGTCGTCACTTGCTCGTCCGTATTCGTCTCGTCGCCGCCGTCCTGGCGGTGGCTGTTGTCTCGGCAGTCGCCGCCGGCGGCCGCGATTCCATCACCAGCCGGGACCTCAAGGAATGGCTGACCTACATCGCATCGGACGACCTTGAGGGGCGCGCTCTGTACACGACCGGCGTCGGCCTCGCCGCCGCGTACCTCGAGGATCATATTCATACTTGGGGCCTGAAACCGGCCGGCGACCACGGGTCCTACCTGCAGACGGTGCGGGTGCTGGGTGTGAAGAGCGTCCGTCATTCGACCGTCACGGTCGAGGTGGCTGGCGAGTCGCGGACCTTCAACGACGGCGACGGCATCACCTTTCCGCCCTTTGTGGGGGGCAAGCGGCAGGTCGCCCTCGATCGCGTGCAGTTTGTCGGATACGGCCTCGACGCGCCCTCGGCGAATCAGCAGGACTACAAAGGGCTCGACGTGAAGGGCGCCGCGGTCATCTGGCTCGGCGCGCAGGGCCCCAAAGGGCTCGACGCGGCGGCCAACCGCCGAGTGCTGTTCGGACGCAGCCGATATTCGATTGAGAACCTGCAGGCCGCCGGCACCGTCGGTCCGGAGATGTCGTTCGGCGGCGGACGTGGCGGCGCACCGGCGGCGCCTGCGGCTGCTCCCGGTGCACCAGCGGCGGGCGCAGCGGCTCCGGCGGGCGGCACGCCTCCCGCGGCGGCCGGACGCGGCGGACAGGGCGCACAGCCTGCACAGCCTGCACAGCCCGCACAGGGCGGCGGGCGCGGCGCGTTGCCGACCCCGGACTTCACCACGGTGCAGCGTCTGGACTCGGCGTGGACGCCCAGCGCCGCGGCCAAAGACGCGTTCTTCGAATTCCTCTTCAGTCACGCGCCGACCAAGTACGACGAGTTGAAGCGCAAGGCGGACGCGCAGGAGCCGCTCGTGCCGTTCCGCCTCGACGGCGTGAAGCTGACCTTCAACCTCAATGACGACTACGAGGTCGTTCGCACGCAGCTGGCGCAGAACGTCGTCGGCATCATCGAAGGCTCCGATCCTCAGCTCAAGAACACGTACGTGGCGTTCGGCGCGCACTACGACCACGTGGGCTACGCCGAAGGTGAAGTGTCGCCGGGCCTCGACGGCACTCCCCGTCGGATGGGCGCCAAAGGGCGCGTGAACGCGATCGACGATCGCATCTGGAACGGTGCCGACGATGACGGCTCGGGCACGGTGTCGCTGCTGGCGCTGGCGAAAGCGTTCGCCGCGGGGCCGAAGCCGAAGCGCTCGCTCCTCTTCGTGTGGCACACAGGCGAAGAGGCGGGCCTCCTCGGCTCGCGTTATTTCGCCGACTACCCGACGATCCCACTCGATGAGATCGTGGCGCAGTTGAACATCGACATGGTCGGCAGGAACCGCGACGACAAGGCGAGCGAAGCCAACACGGTGTACCTGGTGGGTTCGGACCGCATCAGCACCGAGCTCCACAACATCAACCGCGCGGCCAATGCGTCGATGCCCAAGCCGCTGACGCTCGACTACGAGTTCAACGATCCGAGCGACTCCGAGTCGCTGTACACGCGGAGCGATCACTACAGCTACGCGTCGAAGGGGATTCCGATCATCTTCTTTACGACGGGGCTCCATCCCGACTATCACGCCAACACCGACGAGGTGTCGAAGATTGAGTTCGACAAGATGACGCGCATCGTGCAGATGATTTACGAGACCGGCGCGCGCGTCGCGAACCTCGATCACGCGCCGGTGCGCGACAATCTAGGGCCGCGGGCGGGGAAAGCCACGGCGACGACGACGGCGGGTCGGTAAGAACAGGGCAGGAGGGGCAGGACGGGCGGGATGGGCAGGAGACGGTCCTCTTCCGTCGACCCTCCTGCCTTTCCTGCCTATCCAGCCCCTCCCGCCTCCAGCGTCAGGAGCAACTCGCAGCCACCATCTTCAGCGACCGCACCTTCAGGTGGTTGCCGGGTTCGTCTTTGGTCCCTGTCTTGGCTTCGATCTTCGCAGCCTTCTTCGGCTTGACGCTCGTGCCGGTGACGGTGACCTTGTGCCCCACGTGGTCGGCCAGTTTCACACCCGCGGGCGCGCCGATGAGCTCGTAGGACTTGCCCCCGCTCGACAACATGTAGGTGCCGGCATCGGCCCCCTTCTGGACGCAGCCGGTCACGCTGATCCCCGGTTTCCTTATTTTCTTTTGTGCTGCCGCCGAGGTGGACGGCACACCCATCATCACGACAGCGCACGCCGAAACCGTAGCGATTCCCAGCAGTCTATTCATCGCGGCCTCCTGATTTCCGATTGTCGAGCAAGAGATGCGCCGGGACCGCAGAGGCCTCGGAGCGCCAGCGCGCCAAGGAGCGGGCCGGGTACGAGGCACAAAAACGCCCACCGCCAGCCGGACGCCAGCGCGATCGCCGGCACCAGCCGAATCGACGCCATCGTCAACAGAAAGCCGCAGCAGGTTTGGACCGTGAGCGCCGTGCCGACGTGATCGCGCGGGCTGTGTTCGGCGACGAGCGCCGACAGCTGCGCCGAGTCGGCCACCACGGCGACGCCCCACACCACGGCGAGCGTCGCCAGCACGAACAGCGGGGCGCCGAAGACGACGCCGGCAAGCGCCGCGCACGCGCCGCTCACGAGCATCGCCGCTGCTGCGACGCGCGCCTTGCCGACGCGATCGGCGAAGAGGCCCGCCGCCGCCGATCCGACCGCACCGCTCGCGATCGTGAGAAACGCAATCGCGGATCCAGTTCGCGAGCTTACCGGCGCCGCCCCGAAGTGCGCCGTGGCCAGACTCGCCGTCGCAAACGCCGCGATCCATGTCCAGACGGCGTAGAGCTCCCACATGTGGCCGAGATAGCCGAGCGTCGCGAGGCGGGCTGGGCGATGGGAGAAGACGCGCGCGATCGCTCGCGGATCGAAGCGGGCGCTCTTGGCGACGTACGGACCGTCGCCGACCTTGGTCACCACGATCAGCCCGCCGAGGACCGCGAGCGCCGACGCCGAGAGCATGAGCGTTCGCCACGGAATGCGCGCGGACGCGGCGGCCATGAGATGGGGGAACGCCGATCCAATCGTGAGCGCGCCGATCACCATGCCGAGCGCCGCGCCGCGCTGCTTGTCGAACCAGCCGGCCGCCACCTTCATTCCGGGCGGATAGACCCACGCGAGCGCGAAGCCGGTGGTCACGCGAAGCGCGATGAGGGCCGCCGGGCCGCCCGCTCCGGCGAGCGCGGCGTTCGCCACGGCGCCGCCCACGCAGCCGGCGGCGAAGAGGCGGCGCGCGTTGATGACGTCAGGCAGATTGAGCAGCGCCGACACGAGCGTGCCCGCCACGAAGCCGCCCTGCACGGCCATCGTCAGCCACGCCGTTTCGCCTGCGGTGAGGTGGAATTCAGCGACCATTGCCGCGGTCGCTGCCGTGGCCGAGAACCACAGCGTCATCCCGAGGAACATCGCGAGGGACAGCCACGCGAGCTGCGTCGAGGGCGCGCTCACCACCCGAAGACGTAGCGCTCGCGTCTGACGTCGGCGCCGCCGCGCAGCGTGCCGTCCTTGGGGTCGACGCCCACGGCGACGACGCCGGTGCTCATGCCGTACGCGCCGAGGACGCGCAGCGTGTGTCCGCGCGCGGTGAGCGCGTCGCGCACCGCCGCCGGCACGCGGTTCTCAATTTCGAGGACGCCCGGCTCGCTCTCGTGGCTGTCGAACGAGGAGAAGGGGTGGAGTGAGTTGATGCGCGGCGCCTCGATCGCTTCCTGGATCGGCATGCCGAACACGATCATGTTCAGCAGCACATTCAGGATCTGCTGATCCTGGCTATCGCCGCCCGGCGTGCTCGCGGCGAGGAACGGACGGCCGTCCTTCAGCACGATCGTCGGCGTGAGCGTCGTCCGCGGGCGCTTGCCGCCGACGAGCACGTTCGGGCTCTTCGGATCGAGGTCGAAGACCTGCATGCGGTTCGACAACGGCACGCCCGTGTCGCCCGCGATGAAGGCGCCGCCGAGGAGCCAGCCGGAGCTCGGCGACGCGCTGAACAAGTTGCCCGCCTTGTCCACCACATCGACGCACGTCGTGTCGCCGACGCCGCTCGGCGTCGCCACGCCCTGCGCGTGCGGCACGTAGCGCGTGGCGGGCTCCTTCACGTCCGGATCGAACGTGTAGGGATTGCCGGGACGCTGGTCGAGCGAGGCCCGTGGGCCGATGAGCGCCCGGCGTTCGGCGGCGTACGGCTTCGAGAGCAGGCCGACCAGCGGAACCTTGGCGAACGCCGGATCGCCGTAGAACGCGTTGCGATCGGCAAACGCCAGCTTGATGGCCTCGTGCATGGTGTGGATGTAGTCGGCCGAGTTGGCGCCCATCGACTTCAGGTCGATGGCTTCGAGAATGTTCAGCGTCTGCAGCAGCACGGGGCCTTGATTCCACGCGCCCGCCTTGTAGACGTCGTAGCCGTGAAAGCTGGTGGAGACCGGCTTCTCAATCTGTCCGTGGTAGCCGGCGAGATCGTCATACGTGAACACGCCGCCGGCACTCCGGTCCGCCGCCGCGATTGTGCGCGCGATGTTGCCTTTGTAGAACGCATCGCGCCCGGCGCGGATCGCGCCCCTGCGGTCGTGCGTGCGCGCGAAGGCCGCTTGCTCGGCGGCGACGATCGCCCGCAGCGTGCGCGCCAGATTCGGCTGCCGGAAGATCTCACCGATCTCAGGTACGCGGCCGTTGGGATAGTAGGTCTTCGCCGACCACTCGAACTTTTCGGTCGCGGCGCGCTCGCGGACGAAGTGATCGCGGAGAAACGGATACATCGGGAAGCCGTCGGCCAGCTCGATCGCGGGCTGCATCACCTGCTTGAGCCGCATCGTCCCTTTTGCGGAGAGCGCGATCGCCATCGCGTCCATGACCGCCGGAATCGTCGCGCCGAGCGGACCGTTGCCGTCGATCTTGCCTTTGGCCTTGAACAGGTCGAGCGTCGCCGCCTTGGGCGCCGGTCCTTGTCCGTTGATGACGATGACCTCGTGCGTCTTCGCGTCATAGATCATCACCGGCGACTCGCCGCCGAACCCGAAGTGCGAGATCTCGACGACCGAGGCCGCGAACACCGTCGCGACACCGGCGTCCACGGCGTTGCCGCCGCGCTCCAGCATCCGCACGCCGGCTTCGATGGAGTAGTGCCGCCCGGCCGCGACGATGCCGTGCTGTCCGAAGATTTCGGGGCGCATGGTCTGGGTCGGTGGAGCCACGCGCGTGGGCTCCTGAGGCGCGGCGTGGACGGCGACAGCCGCCGACAGCAGCACGAGGAGGCGTCTCATCACGGCACACTGTACTCCAAAAAACGCATAGAATGTCTCACCGGTGTCGCGTCCGCTCCTCATCATCTTTCTGACGATTTTCGTCAACCTGATCGGCTTCGGGATCATCATCCCGCTGCTTCCTTTTTACGCGGAGACGTTCGGCGCCTCGCCGCTCCAGATCGGGCTGCTCTTTGCGATCTTCTCGGTCTGTCAGCTTGTCGCGGCGCCCGTCCTCGGCGATCTGTCCGACCGGTACGGCCGGCGGCCGGTGCTCATCTTCAGTCTCGCCGGTACCGTCGTCAGCTTCGTGATGCTCGCGCTCGCGCACAGCCTCACGATGCTCTTTCTCGCGCGCATCGTCGACGGGCTGTCGGGCGGAAACATCTCCACGGCGCGCGCCTACGTCGCCGACATCACGGAACCGAAAGATCGCGCCCGCGCGTACGGGTTCATCGGCGCCGCGTTCGGTCTCGGTTTCGTGCTCGGGCCGGCGTTGAGCGGCGTGCTCGCCCGGATCTCGATCACCGCGCCGATCTGGGTCGCCGCGGCGCTGACGCTCGCGGCCACCGCGATGGCGTGGCTCTGGCTGCCTGAAACCGTGCATCGCGCCCAGGCCGGCACCGGCAATCCGTTCCGCTTCCTGCCCGGGCTGCTGCGGCGCCCGATCATCGGCCGCGTGATGGCGATCGATTTTGTGTACTGGTTCGCGTTCGCGATCTTCCAGACGACGTTCGCGCTCTTCGCCGAGCGGCGGTTCGGCTTCGATGTGCCGAGGACCGGCTATTTCTTCGCCGCTTTCGGCGTGCTCGGCGCGGTGGTGCAGGGAGGATTGATCCGGCCGGTCGTTGCACGGCTGGGCGACAAGGGCACGTTCATCCTTGGCCTGGTGTGCGCCGTTGTCGGCCTCGTCGGCGCGGCGTTCGCGCCGTCGGTCGTCGCGCTGTCGGTCGCGCTCGTCCCGCTGGCGCTCGGCATCGGCTTCGGGCATCCGACGGTGGCGAGCCTGGTGAGCCGCGCCGCTCGCGGCGACGAGCAGGGGCGCGTGCAAGGCGCCGCCAGCGCGGTCGAAAGCCTCGGCCGTACGATTGGCCCTGTCTGGGGAAACGCGGCCCTGCAGCACTACGGCAACGCGATGCCGTTTGTCTCCGCGGCAGGCGTGCTGGTGATGACGGTGGTGCTGGCGGCGGGCTACCGCGTCACCGACAGCAGCTAGGCTTATTTTCTGGCGTGACGCTCGGGATCGAGCCGTTCGAGCTCGGCTTCGGTGAGATCGCGGTGGATGCGGCGGAGCGCTTCGGCTGCCGCGCGTGGCGTGGCGGCGCGGCGCCAGCCGCGCCACGCGCAACTATGACAGCGATACGGCACACGGCCGGTCAGACGCCACCGGATCCGCTCGAGCCGCGTGCGCAGGCGCGAGTGGTGGATATCGTGGCCGCCGCAGCCGGGACAGGGTTCGCTCACCGCCCCAAAAGATATCAGATTTTGCGCGGGCCGTCGGAAAATTGCCGGTTATGATGGGCGCCCAATGAGCGTGCGCTCGACGCGTGGCCGCCGCCGGCTTCCCGTGATCGCGGCCGCGATGCTGGTCGCCGCCGCGCCGGCCGTGTTTGCGCGACAACCACCACAGACGCCGTCGACGATTGCCGTGATCCCGCGGCCGATGCGCATGACGCCGCGTGCCGGCCATTTTCGCCTGACGCCGCTCACGATCATCTGGACCGACACCGCCAGCGCGCCGCTCGCGCATCAACTGGCGCGGTACCTCGCGCCGGCAACCGGCTTCACGCTGCGCGTGCGCGCCAGCCGCGCGCTGCCGTCGCGCGGCATCGTGCTGCGGCGCGACTCTCGACTCGCGCGCCTCGGCCCCGAAGGCTACCGGCTCGACGTCGGTCCCTCGCGCGTCGTGGCGCGGGCGTCCCGGGCCGCCGGCGTGTTCTACGCGCTGCAGACGATGCGCCAGCTGCTGCCGCCGGAGATATTTCGAGACGCGCCGGTTCGTCCCGACAATTTCTCTCTCGGCCGCAAGGGGGTCGCCTGGAACATGCCGGCGGTCGTTATCGAGGATCAACCGCGCTTCGAGTGGCGCGGTGCGCACCTCGACGTCGGGCGCCACTTCATGCCGGTCGGCTTCGTCAAGAAATACATCGACCTGCTCGCGCTCCACAAAATGAACACCTTTCACTGGCACCTCACCGAGGACCAGGGATGGCGCATCGAAATCAGGAAATACCCGAACCTCACGGCTGTCGGGGCGCGGCGCAACGAGACGATCGTCGGACACCCGCAGCGCGACCCGGCGCAGTGGACCTTCGACGGCGAGCCCCACGGCGGCTACTACACGCAGGACGATGTGCGCGAGGTCGTCGCGTACGCGCAGGCGCGCTTCGTCAACGTGGTGCCCGAAATTGAGATGCCCGGCCACGCCGTGGCCGCGATCGCCGCGTATCCCGCGCTCGGCGTCACCGGCGCGCCGATCGCGGTCGCCACGCGGTGGGGCGTCTTCGACGACATCCTGAACGCCGAGCCGTCCACGGTCGCCTTCATGCAGAATGTGCTGTCGGAAGTGCTGACGCTCTTTCCGGGCCCGTTCATCCACATCGGCGGCGACGAAGCCGCGAAGGCCAAGTGGCAGGCGAGCCCCGCGATCCAGGCGCGCATCCAGGCGCTCGGCGTCGGCGACGAGCGTGGCTTGCAGAGCTGGTTCATCCGCCAGATGGACGCGTTCCTCACCGCGCACGGGCGGCGGCTCATCGGCTGGGACGAGATCCTCGAAGGCGGGCTCGCGCCGAACGCGACCGTGATGTCCTGGCGCGGGGCCCAGGGCGGCATCGAGGCGGCGCACGCCGGCCACGACGTGGTGATGGCGCCGGACAGCTACACCTATTTCGATCGCTACCAGTCACGCGACACCAGCGCGGAGCCGATCGCGATCGGCGGCTTTCTTCCCCTCGACACGGTGTACTCGTACGAGCCGGTGCCGGCCGAGCTCTCGCCCGCGGATGCGCGCCACATCCTGGGGGCGCAGGGGCAAGTCTGGACCGAATACATGAAGGACCCGCGGAAGGTCGAATACATGGCGTTTCCGCGCATGTGCGCGCTGGCGGAAGTGGTGTGGACGCCGGCGGCGCTGAAGGACTACGGGAACTTCCGCGAGCGCCTCGTGACGCACCTGCGCCGCCTCGAGGCGCTCGACGTGAATTTCAGGCGGCCGGACTGACTACTTACACAGGGCCGGCGCGGGGAAGCCGTCGATCTGCACGAAAACGTTCTGCACCGCAATCGCATGCCCGCAGCCGTTCATTCGATACCGCAGATACTCCTGCGTCCAGACGACGTCGCCTTCGGCGTCGATGGAGGTCGATGACCCGCTCCGGTGCAAACCGTCGCGGTACTTCGTCTCGAGCTGATTCTTGAAGTCGAGCGACTCGTTGCGCGGCGGAAATACCACCGTGTCGCTGCCGCCGCCTCCGCCTGTCGGGACTGTTCCATACAGCGCCCGCGCGCCCGCCACATCGTCGCTCGTCAGCTGGAAGAGGTTGCTGATGTGGCTGTCCATGATCGACGCCTGCGTCTGCCCGTAGTCGTCAGGATGATCCAGGCCGAGGACGTGCCCGAACTCGTGCAGCGCGACGCGATGGAAATCCGGCACGCCGGGGCGGACGTTGCCGGTGTAGGAATCCCAGTTGATCGCCGTGTTGAAGACGACGTCGGCTTCCACGCGCGTCGTGCGGCGCAACCAGTTGGTCGTCACCGCGAGCACGTTGGAGCCGAAGGCCTTGCCGTAGATGTCGTTCGAGAAAAACACGTTGTTGACGCCGTTGCCATCGCCCTTGGGCGCCGTCGAGTCGCGGACCACGGTAAACTGCACGCGCGAGATGACCTGGTTCCACGAGGCCAGCGCCGATTCCGCGGATGCGCCCCAGCTCGCCGATCCGTCAGTCAGGTGCGGCGACGGCCCAAGCTGCAGGTTGAGGACGACGGTACCGTCCGGCCACGGGTCGTCGAACAGGACATAGGCCGACAGCCCCGCGGCCCCGGCGCCGGCAACGGCCAGCGCCGCGGCAAAGCGTATCCAGACGGTCTTCGTCACTGCCGCCCCAGCGCGCGAACTTTCGCATCGACGGCAGTGAGAAAGTCGTTGAGGCTGAGCGTGCGCAGCGGCGCCACGGTGGCCGCCCGGCTGCGATTGCCGACCTCGTCCAGGCTGGCGAGCGGGCGACCGTCATGCGTGCGGATCATGTCGACGCCGGTCGGCGCGTCGCGCTGCACGCGGAAGCGTCCGTACCAGAAGCCGACGAGCGGGCTCGCGGGGCCGCCGCTGTCGGCCACGAACAACACATCGCGATCGCCGACGTGGAACTGCGGCATGCCGGACACGTGCAGGGTGTCATCGCCGACCGTCCCGCCGAGGAATTCGAGCGAGCGCTCCGCGTAGGTCGGTCCCTTGAGCGTCCGCTCGATCGCGAACGTCACGTCGGTGACAATCGACCGCCCCGAGCGCGACTCGACCCAGCTCGATCGCGTGTCGACCACGTGCGCCACGAACACGCTCTCGGCGCGCGCGACGAGCTCGTCGAAGGTGGGCGGGATGACGATGGTCGGCGCGGCCGGCCGCGAGAGGACGAGCAACACCGCGAGTGTCAGGCAGCTGATTCGAGTCATTGTCTTGTATTATCGGCGGGAGCAGCCGAACCTTCCAGACCGGTAGCAGGGGCGGACGGGATCTGGACGTCTTAGGCTGGCGAGGGCGCCGGCGTCAGCACGGCCGGGAGATAAATCAGGAACGTCGCACCCCGTCCCACCTCGCTGACCACTGTGATGTACCCAAGGCTCTGCTTCACGATGCCGTAGACGATCGACAGGCCGAGCCCCGTGCCCTTGCCTTGCTCCTTCGTCGTGAAGAAGGGCTCGAAGAGCTTCGCCCTCGTCTGCTCGTCGATACCGGTGCCGGTATCGCTGACACTCAGCCGCGCGTAGCGTCCCGTGCGTCCTTCGGCGTGCGCCATCGCCGTCGCCGCATCGAGCTCCACCTCCTCGATGCGCACCGACAAGCGGCCGCCTTCGGGCATGGCATCCCGCGCGTTGACGACAAGGTTCAGCAGCACCTGCTCGATCTGCGCCGGATCGGCCATCACCATCGTCGGCTGCTCGTCGCGGACGATCTCGAACTCGATCTCGGGGCCGATGAGACGCCGGAGCATCGTCTCCATGCCGGTGACGACGTCGCCGGGCGCGAAGAGCTGCTGCCGCGTGGCCTGACGCCGGCTGAAGGCGAGCAGCTGCCGCGTCAGTCCGGCGCCGCGCTGGACCGACTGCTTGATCTCGGTCGCTTCGCCGCGGGCCGGGTCGTCGCGTCCGAGCTCCATCAGCAGCAGATCGGCCGATCCCATGATGCTCATGAGGATGTTGTTGAAGTCGTGGGCGACGCCGCCGGCGAGCCGGCCGATCGCCTCGAGCTTTTGCGATTGCCGGAGCTGCTCCTCGAGCGCGCGCCGCTCGGTGATGTCGCGGACGAACACCGTCATCTCCGGCCGCGCGTCGGACCCGATGCGCACCACCGTCACTTCGATCGGGAACTCCGCGCCGTCCGATCGGAGGCCCGTCAGTTCGAGCTGGCGGCGGGCCAGCGGTCCCTCGCCGGTCGTCATGTACTGGCTGAGCGCCTGACGCTGGGGCTCGCGCTCGGCGGCGGGCAGCAGCATCTCGATGCTGCGTCCGACCATGTTGAGGCGCAGGACGCCGAACATCTGCTCAGCCGCGGGATTGAACTCGCGGATGTTCAGATGCGGATCGAGCGTCATGATGGCGTCGTGCGCCGCCTCGAGAATCGCGCCCTGCCGCGCTTCGCTCTGCTTGCCGGCGCGGTACAGCTTGTAGGTGAGGTACAGCGGCGCCGCCGTCAGGACGAGCGTCAGCCAGTAGCCGGAGCTCTCGGTGACCGCGATGACCGCGGCTGCCGACACCGCGCCGAGAAGATAGCTCGGCGCGCTCGACGCGAAGTCCGATTTCCAGATGTGCCACACGCTCTGGCGCGTGCTGAGCGCCACGGCGGTCGCGATCAGCACGGTGTTGGCGAAAAAGTAGGTGAGCGCCATGGCCGCGAGCGGCAGCGCGAGGCTGCCGACCTCGGCGTTCGGCGTCCCGCCGAGGCGCTGATACACCTGTCCTGACGCTTCGACGGTGAGCGCCAGGCACGCCATGTTGAACAACGTGCGGTACGGCGCGTTCTTTCTCGCCGTATTGAACGTCGTCTGGCTCCAGCCGCTGGCGGCGCCGACGATCATCGACGCGTGCGGCCCTCTGAGAATCAGCGACGCGATGTCGACGACGTAGGAGACCGACATGTTGACGCCGCTGGCGATCGGGAAGTGCACCTTGAAGGCCGACGTCAACGACGACAGCAGCACGAGCACGAGGAGCGGCAGAAGGGGAACGAACGTGGCGCGCGGCACGAGCAAGGCAAACGTCAGCCCGCCTGCCACGATCACCGAGAGGGTGTACCACCGCGCCCTGGGAGGAAGATCCCGCAAAACAGGCTAAGTATAGTCAAAAAGCAATCGGCGCCTCGCGGGATGCGAGGCGCCGATCGGAACGAGACTCGCGTCAGTAGGCCGGCTGCAAGCTGCCTTCGTACGGGATGAGCTGACCAGGCACCACGTTCACCTCGAAGGCGACCGGCTCGTATCCCGGCGCGTCGAGCTCAATGCGGTGCGTGCCGGCCGTGAGGCTCAACGGCTGCGTCGTGTCGCCGAAGCTCCTCGCGTCGCCGACGAAGTTGCCGTCCACGTAGACCGCGGCGTCACCAGGCGTGAGGGCGAAGCTGATGGCGCCGTACGCCATGCCCGGCGCCACGCCCCGGTAGCCGTAGGCCGGATACGCGTACCGATACGGCAGCGGATTGCCGAAGAAGACGCCGAAGCCGAGGCTGAAGCCGGGCCGATACGCGCGCGGGTAGATGAGGCGCGGGCTGTACACCCGTCCGCGAACAATCGGCGCGCTGAATCCTCGGTCGAACCCGCGGTTGTCGAA
>JADGOC010000091.1 GCA_017883165.1 Acidobacteriota bacterium | reverse complement strand
CGCGAGCATCTCGCGGGCGCCCGTCACGATCTTGCGCGACAGCATCTCGGTCACTTTTTCCAGGGCGATCTCGTCCCACCGGTGCAGGCGAACGGTCTCTGTGCTCATGATGGAAGAGAATATACCATCCGGCTCGGATGCTATAATTCGGCCCCAATGAAGGCGACCGCCGTCACCGGCAGCGAGGCGAAGCCCCGCGCGATTCCTCCGAATCACGCGAACGGTTTGGAACGACCCGCACTCCTCGCCGCCTATCGCTGCATGGTGCTCTCGCGCAGGCTGGACGACAAGGAAATCCAACTCAAGAACCAGAGCCAGATTTTCTTTCAGATCAGCGGCGCCGGCCACGAAGCGGTGCTCGTCGCCGCCGGCCTGACGCTCAAGGCCGGCCACGACTGGTTCTATCCCTACTATCGCGATCGCGCGCTCTGCCTGCAGCTCGGCGTGACGCCGCTCGAGATGCTGCTCGCCGGGGTCGGCGCGAAGGACGACCCCGCCTCCGGCGGCCGTCAGATGCCGTCCCACTGGGGCCACAAGGCACTCAACATCGTCTCGCAGTCGAGCCCGACCGGCACGCAGGTCCTGCAGGCGGTCGGCGCCGCCGAAGCCGGCGTGATCTACAGCCGCGTCGCCGCCATTCCCGATCGCCAGTCGCGGTTCCACGGCGACGAAATCGTCTACGTGTCGCTCGGCGACGGCGCGACGAGCGAAGGCGAATTCTGGGAGGCGCTCAACACCGCGTGCACCAAACTGCTGCCGGTGCTGTTTCTGGTCGAAGACAACGGCTACGCGATCTCGGTGCCGGTCGAAGTGCAAACGCCGGGCGGTGACATCTCGCGGCTAGTCCGTTCGTTCCCCGGTTTGTACGTCGACTCGATCGACGGCACCGATTTTCTCGCGAGCTACCGCGCGCTCGGCGACGCCGCGGCGTATGCGCGCGCGCGCAAAGGCCCGGCGCTCGTGCACGCCCGCGTCGTCCGCCCCTATTCCCACTCGCTGTCCGACGATGAGAAGCTGTACAAGCCGCCGGCGGAGCGCGAAGCCGAAGCGCGGCGCGATCCGATCGGACGCTTCGCGGAATTCCTGCGCGCCAACGGACACGCCTCCGAGGCCGATCTCGCCGCCATCGGCGCCGAGATCGACGCCGAGATCAACGACGCCGTGGCCGTGGCGCTCGCGGCCGAGAAGCCCGCGAAAACGACGGCGATGCTCTGGCTGTATTCGCCCGACGTCGATCCGACCTCGTCCACCTTCGACACGCCCGCGCAGCCCGAAGGCAAGCCAGAGACGATGGTGGACGCGATCAATCGCACGCTGAAAGACGAGATGAAGCGCGACGCCCGCATCGTCGTCTTCGGCGAGGACGTCGCCGACGCGAGCAAGAAGGAGGCGCTGCCGCTCGTCAAGGGGAAGGGCGGCGTCTTCAAGCTGACCCACGGCCTCCAGCGGATGTTCGGCGACGACCGTGTGTTCAACTCGCCGCTCGCCGAAGCCAACATTGTCGGCCGCGCGATCGGCATGGCGACGCGCGGCATCAAGCCGGTGGTCGAGATTCAGTTCTTCGATTACATCTGGCCCGCGATGATGCAGCTCAGGGATGAGATGTCGATGCTGCGGTACCGATCGGGCAACAACTTCTCGTGCCCGGTCGTCGTTCGGGTGCCGATCGGCGGCTATCTGCGCGGCGGCGGACCGTATCACAGCCAGTCGGGCGAGAGCATTTTCGCGCATTGCCCCGGGATCCGCATCGCGTTTCCCTCGAACGCGGCCGATGCGGCGGGGCTGCTGCGCACGGCGATTCGCTGCGAGGATCCGGTGCTGTTCCTCGAGCACAAGCATCTCTATCGCCAGACGTACAACAAGGTCGAGTATCCCGGCAAAGAGTTCATGATTCCGTTCGGCCGCGCGAGCCTGCGCCGCGAAGGCAGCGACGTCGTCGTCGTCACCTGGGGCGCGCTGGTGCAGCGTTCGCTGCTGGCGGCGCAGCAGGCGGAAAAGGACGGCATCAGCGTCGCGGTGCTCGATCTGCGGACGATCATGCCGTATGACTGGGAGGCGATTGCGACGCTCGTCCAGCGCACGAGCCGTCTCGTCGTGGCGCACGAGGATCAGGTGACGTGCGGCTTCGGCGCGGAGATCGCCGCGCGGGCCGCCGGCGAGCTGTTCGAGTATCTCGACGCGCCGGTCAGGCGTGTCGGCGCGCTCGACGTGCCGGTCGCGTATTGTCCCGATCTCGAGGAAGCCATCCTGCCGCAGGCGTCCGACGTGCTGGCGGCCATCCGCGCGACGGCGGACTACTGAGCGGCGGGTCGAGAGACCCGGCGTATACTGGCAGCGGAGGAGGCATTCTTGCGATACTTACAGCGCGCACGTTACTTCTGCTTCATCTCGATCCTCGGTCTAGCGTTCGGCGCTATCGCTTCACCGGCGCTGGCGCAAGGCTTCGGCTTGTACGAACAAGGCGCATGCGCGATGGGCCGCGCCGGCGCCGGCGTCGCCGCGCCGTGCGACGACGGTTCGAGCATATTCTTCAACCCGGCCGGCCTCGCGCTCGACCCGAAAACGATCGCGAGCGCGGGCATCACGTCCGTCGCGCCGCGCGGTCAATTCACCAACGCGACGAGCGGCCTGATAAGCGTGATGAACGCCAACACGTACTTCGCGCCGTCCGCGTACTTCGCCACGCCGCTCGGCAAGCGCGCGGTCGTGGGGCTGGGCATCTTCGCGCCCTACGGCCTCACCACCGACTGGCCGGTGACGAGCGAGGGCCGCTTCCTCGGATACAAGAGTTCCATCCATAGCCTGTATGTGCAGCCGACGATTGCGGCTCGCATCAACGAGCGTGTGGTCGTCGGGGCCGGTCTCGACATCACGCATACGAGCCTGGAGCTGCGCCGCCGCGTCGATCTGTCGACGCTTGCCATCACCGGCGCCGGGGGACTGACGTTCGGGAACATCGGCGTTCCCAAAGGCACCGACTTCGCCGATGTCGACCTCACGGGAAGCGGGACGCACGTCGGCGCGCACCTCGGCATCATCGTCAAGGCCAACGATCGTGTGTCGGTCGGCGCCCGTTATCTCACGCGCCAGCGGGTCGCGATCGACAACGGCGCGCTCGCGACCGCCCAGATTTCGACCGGCTTGCCGCTCGCCGTCCCGCTTCCGGGCCTTCCGGCCGGGACGCCGCTCGACAAGATCGTCGCGTCGGCGTTCACGTCGGGCCAGCCGCTGAGCCCGCAGACGTCGACGACGAGCCTGCCGCTGCCCGATCAATTTGTATTCGGCTTCGCGATTCGGGCGACGGATCACCTGAAGATCCTCGCCGATTATCAATATACGCACTGGACGCTGTTCGATCAGATCACGATTCTGAATCAGTTCGCTCCGCCGACGGCTCTCGTGGAGACATTCGGCGACACCCACGGTCTCCGTGTTGGCGCCGAATACTCGATGGCGCGCGCGACCGTTCGCGCCGGCTACGACGACCACGGGCCGGCGGCACCTCCGCAGACGGTGACGCCGCTGCTGCCCGACGCCGATCGTCACGAAGTCGCGGCCGGCGTGAGCATTCCGTTCGACCGGCGCGTCGGATTGGATCTCGCGTACATGTACATCAACCAGGCCGATCGGAGCGGCCGGACGACCGACGGCGGTCTCGCCGCGCCGACGGTCGCGGTCAACAACGGCACGTATCAGTACCACGCCAACTTGTTCAGCGCGTCGATCGTGATCCACTTCTGAGCGCTCGCGCGTAATCTGGGCCAGACGGGGTGCTGCGTGCAGAGTGCACCCGGCACCACGTCGTTCACGTTATGATCATCTTCAATGATCCGCTCCATCACCGTCCTGGGCGCCGGCACCATGGGCGCGCAAATCGCCGCGCACTTCGCGAACGCCGGCGTGCCAGCGCTCCTGCTCGACCTGACGCCTGAGCTCGCGCGGCAGGGTCTCGACCGCGCACGCGCGCTCAAGCCGGACCCGTTTTTCACTCCGGACGCCGCGACACTCGTGACGACCGGCGGCTTCGATGCCGATCTGCCGCGCATCGCTGATGCCGACTGGATCATCGAGGCGGTCGTCGAACAACTGGACGTCAAACGGGCGCTCCTTGCGCGCGTGGACGCCGTTCGCCGCCCCGGCACGATCGTCACGTCGAACACGTCGGGGATCCCGATCGCCGCGCTCGCCGAAGGACGAAGCGACGACTTCCGCCGCCACTGGCTCGGCACGCACTTCTTCAATCCGCCGCGGTATCTGCGGCTGCTCGAAATCATTCCGACCGCCGACACCGATCCCGCCGTCGTCGCCCGCGTCTCCCAATTCGCCGATCGGCGGCTCGGCAAGGGCGTGGTCGTCGCCAAGGACACGCCGAACTTCATCGCGAATCACATCGGCCTGTACGGCGTGGTGCAGATTCTCCGGGCGCTCGAATCCGGCGAGTACACGATCGAGGAGATCGACGCCATGACCGGGCCCGCTCTGGGACGGCCGAAAAGCGCGACGTTCCGCACGATGGACATCGCCGGCATCGACGTGCTCGGCCATGTGATGCGCAATCTCGCCGAACGGCTCGACGACGAGGCGGCGCGCCGCGAGTTCGCGCTGCCGGCGCTCGTGGCGCAGTTGATCGAACGAGGATGGATCGGCGAGAAGAGCGGACAGGGATTCTACAAGCGGCAGAAGACGGCCGGCGGCTCCGAGATCCTGACGCTCGATCCGGCGACACTGACGTATCGCGCCATGCAGCCCGCTCGCCTTCCCGCGCTCGATGCGGCGCGCGCGATCGAGGACACCGGCGCGCGAATCAGGACGCTGTTCCTCGGCCGCGACAAGGTCGGCGCCTTCCTTCGGCATACGCTCGGCCGCACGCTCCTGTACACGGCGCGCGTGGCGCCGTCGATCGCTCATTCGATCGACGATGTCGATCGGGTCATGCGATGGGGCTTCGGCTGGGAGTTGGGGCCGTTTGAAATCTGTGATGCGATCGGCGTGGACCAAGTGCTTGAGGCGGTCGGTGAATCCGAGAGGCCGGCGCTGCTGTCGGGCCGCGCCCGCTTCCGCGAGGGCAACCTCCCGCCCGCCGCACCCGACCTGCAGATCCTCGCGTCGGCCAAGGATCGCGAGCGCGTCGTTCGCCGCAACGCCGGCGCCAGCCTCGTCGATCTCGGCGACGGCGTGCTGGCCGTCGAATTCCATTCGAAGATGAACGCCATCGGCGGCGACACGATGCAGATGCTGCAGGCGGGCGTGGCCGAAGCGTTCGCCAACTTCAGCGCGCTCGTCGTCGGCAACGACGCGCCGAACTTTTCGGCTGGCGCGAACCTGATGCTGCTGCTCCTCGAAGCGCAAGAGGGCAACTGGGACGAGATCGATCTGATGGTCCGCACGTTCCAGGGCACGACGCAGGCGCTGCGCACGGCCGGCGTGCCGGTCGTCGTGTGCCCGGCCGGCCTGACGCTCGGCGGCGGCTGTGAGGTCGCGCTGCACGGCGACCGCGTGCAGGCGGCGGCGGAGAGCTACATCGGCCTGGTTGAAGTGGGCGTCGGTCTGATTCCCGCCGGCGGCGGCTGCAAGGAGATGCTGGCGCGCGGCGTCGACCATCTTCCCCGCACGGACGCGGACCTGCTGCCGTTCGTGCAGCGCGTGTTCGAAACAATCGGTTTCGCCAAGGTCTCGTCGAGCGGAGCGGACGCGATGCGGCTGGGGCTGCTGCGCGACGTCGACGCGATCACGATGAACCGCGAGCGTTTGATGTCCGATGCGAAGGCGATCGCGCTCGAACGCGTGCGCGAAGGCTACCGGCCGGCGGCGCCGCGCACGGCGATTCCGGTCGGCGGCGAGGGCGTGCTCGCCGCGCTGAAGCTTGGCGTCCATCTCGCGTGGCGCGCCGGCCGTCTCAGCGATCACGACCGATTGATCGGCCACACGCTCGCAACGATTCTCGCCGGCGGCGCGCTCCCGCATCGCACGACCGTGACCGAGCAGTATCTGCTCGACTTGGAGCGTGAAGCGTTTCTGAAGCTCTGCGGCGAATCGAAGACGCTAGCGCGAATTCAGTACACTCTGAAGACGGGCAAGACGCTGAGAAACTGACCGTGCAGATCACCACCAAGGGTTCGGGGCCGCCGCTCGTGCTCATCCCGCGTCTCGAGGGCCGCTGGGAATACATCGGCCCCGCGGTCGACGCGCTGGCGCGATCGTTTCGCGTGCTGACCTTCCCGCTGTGCGGTGAACCGGCGTCTGGGCTGCAGCTCGACCGCGCCCGCGGCCTGGACAACTACGTCTCGCAGGTCGCCCGCGCGCTCGACGAGCAGCGGATCGATCGCGCGATCATCTGCGGCGTGTCGTTTGGCGGCGTCGTGGCCGTCCGCTTCGCCGCCACCCGGCCGGAGCGAACCGCGGCGCTCGTCCTCGCGTCGACGCCCGGTCCCGCGTGGCGGCTGAGACCGCGGCATCTGCTCTACGCGCGCGCGCCGTGGCTCTTTGGCCCGCTCTTCGTGGCGGAAACGCCGTGGCGGCTGCGCGCGGAAATGGCCGCCGCCTTCCCTCGCAGGCGCGCGCGCTTGCGCTTCGCGCTCAGCCAGATCGGCACCTTCGTGCGCGCCCCGCTGTCGCTCGCGCGGATGGCGGAGCGGGCGCGGATCATCTCGCCGCTCGACCTGGCCGGCGACTGCGCACGCATCACGGCGCCCACGCTCGTCATCACGGGCGAGCCGCACCTGGATCACATCGTGCCGGTGGACAGCTCATCGGCGTACGTGCGGCTCATCCCCGGCGCGTGCGGCGTCGTGCTCGAGCGGACCGGCCATCAGGGGGTGATGACCCGTCCGGAGGCATTTGCGGATCTCGTGCGAGCTTTCGTGGAGAACCAGCGTCATGCCGCTGCGTGAGATCGCCGGGCCGGCCGGACGGCTCGAAGCGCTGCTCGACGAGCCGGCGTCGGGCGGACAGCCGCGCGCGGCGGTCGTGCTCAGCCACCCGCATCCGCAGTTTGGCGGGACGATGCACACCAAGGCGGTGTACCAGGCCGCGAAGGCGCTGGCCCGCATCGGCTGCGCGGTGCTGCGCTTCAACTTCCGCGGCGCGGGCACGAGCGTCGGCACCTTCAGCGAAGGCGCCGGCGAGATGGACGATTTCAGAGCAGGCCTCGACGTCATGCAGGAGCGCTTTCCTTCCGCACCGTTGTGGGCCGGCGGCATGTCGTTCGGTGCATGGATCGCACTGACCGTCGGCGCGCAGGATCCGCGTGTATCCGCCCTCATCGGCCTCGCGGTGCCGGTGACGCGGTACGACTTCGCGGCGGTCGAGCGCAGCACGACGCCGAAGTTCTTCATCCAGGGCGAGCGCGACGAGCTCTGTCCGCTGAAAGACATGCGCGCCTTTTACGCCAGATGCGCGGATCCCAAAGAGCTCGTCGTCATCGACGCGGCAGATCACCTGTTTGACGGCAAGGTCAGCGAAGTCGCGGACGCGGTCGAGGATTTGCTGGGAGATTGGTCCGGCTGAGGCCGGACACGACGTTATGCATGAAGCTGTCATTGTTTCCGCCGTGCGCACCGCGACGGGCAAAGCGCCCGGTGGAACGCTGCGCGGCACGCGCCCCGACGAGATCGCGGCGGCGGTCATCACCGAAGTGCTGCGGCGCGCGCCCGCTCTCGATCCGTCCGAGATCGACGACGTGATTCTGGGATGCGCGATGCCGGAAGCCGAGCAGGGGCTGAACGTCGCGCGGATCGCGAGCCTGCGCGCCGGTCTTCCGGTCACCGTTTCCGCGGTGACCATCAACCGCTTCTGCTCGTCAGGCCTCCAGGCGATCGCGTTTGCCGCCGAACGCATCATGTGCGGCGCCGCCTCGGCGATTCTCGCCGGCGGCACCGAGTCGATGAGCCTCGTGCCGATGGGCGGCCACAAGATCGCGCCCAATCCCACGCTCGTCGATCGCTATCCCGATGCGTACCTCTCCACCGGGCTCGTCGCGGAGAATCACGCGCGCGAGTCGGCGATCTCTCGCGAGGAGCAGGACGCCTTCGCGCTGCGGAGTCATCAGCGCGCCATCGCCGCGATAGACGAGGGGCGCTTCAAGGAAGAAATCGTCCCCGTCACCGTGACGCTCATCGATCCGGCCCCTCCCGCGACGCGTCAGCTGACCTTCGACACCGACGAAGGCCCGCGGCGCGACACCTCCGCCGCCGCGCTCGCGAAGCTCCGTCCCGCTTTTCACGCGGCCGGGAGCGTGACGGCCGGCAACTCGTCGCAAACGAGCGACGGCGCGGCCGCGGTGCTTGTGATGTCCGCCGCCCGCGCACAGGCGTGCGGGCTCGAGCCGCTGGGCCGCTTCGTGGCGTTCGCGACCGCCGGGGTCGAACCGGAGCGGTTCGGCATCGGCCCGGTGCCGGCGATTCGCAAAGTGCTGAAGCTCGCGGGGCTGACGCTCGATCAGATCGATCTGGTCGAGCTCAACGAAGCGTTCGCCGTCCAAGTGCTCGCGTGCCTGAAAGAGCTGCCGATCGATCCGGACCGGTTGAACGTCAACGGCGGCGCGATCGCGCTCGGCCACCCCCTCGGCTGCACGGGCGCGAAGCTGACGGCGACGCTGCTCTACGAGCTGCGCCGCCGCCGCCGGCGCTACGGCATCGTCAGCATGTGTGTTGGCGGCGGGATGGGCGCAGCAGGTATATTCGAGAGGATGTGACTATGCCAACCACGGACACGTCGATTCTGCGAGGCGGCGCCTGGCTGCTCGAAACCTCCGAGCCGTCGGCGGTGTTCACGCCCGAGCGGTTCACGGAGGAACATCGGCTCATCGCACAGACGGCGGACGAGTTCGTCGACAACGAAGTGCTGCCGGTCCTCGAACAGCTCGAGCAGAAGGACTGGGCGCTCGCGCGCCGGCTGGTCGCCCGCTGCGGCGAGCTCGGGCTGCTTGGCGTGGACGTGCCGGAAGCATACGGCGGCGTTCAACTCGACAAAGTAACGTCGCTCGTCGTCAGCGAGCGCCTCGCGCGGTCGGCGTCGTTTGGCGCCACCTTCGGCGCGCAGGCGAATCTGACGATTCTGCCGCTGGTGCTCTTCGGCACCGACGCGCAGAAGCAGAAGTACCTTCCGAAGCTGCTCACGGGTGAGCTCGTCGGCGCGTACGCGCTCAGCGAATCGGGTTCGGGCTCCGACGCGCTCAGCGCCAAGACGCGCGCCACGCTGCAGGCCGACGGCAGCTTCGTGCTGGCCGGCGAGAAAATGTGGATCACCAATGGCGGCTTCGCGGATCTGTTCATCGTGTTTGCGAAGGTCGATGGCGAGCGCTTCACCGCCTTCATCGTCGAGCGCGCGTTTGCCGGCGTGTCGAGCGGGAAGGAAGAGCACAAGCTCGGCCTGCACGGCTCGTCGACGACGCCGCTCCTGCTGCAGGATGTGCGTGTGCCGGCGGAGAACCTGCTCGGCGAGATCGGGAAGGGCCACAAGGTCGCCTTCAACGTGCTCAACTTCGGCCGCTTCAAGCTGGGCGCGATGTGCGTGGGCGGCGCGCGCGGCGCGATCGGCGAGTCGGCGAAGTACGCGGCGCAGCGCAAGCAGTTCGGCCAGCCGATCGCCAGCTTCGGCGCGATTCGGCACAAGCTCGGCGAGATGACGGCGCGCATGTACGCGGTGGAAAGCCTGATGTACCGGACGGCCGGGCTCATCGACGCGCGGGTGGAGGCCACGCCGCACGAACCCACCGACGGCTCGGCGGCGCTCGCGGCGCTCGAGGAGTACGCCGTGGAGGCGTCGATCGCGAAGGTCGCCGGCAGCGAGATGCTCGACTTCGTGCTCGACGAAAACGTGCAGATTCACGGCGGCAACGGCTTCGTGACCGACTATCCCGCCGAGCGCCACTACCGCGACGCGCGGGTGAACCGCATCTTCGAGGGCACCAACGAGATCAACCGGCTGCTGATTCCCGGCATGCTCGCCAAGCGCGCGGCGAAACACGACCTGCCGATCATCGCCGCGGCCAAGGCGCTGCAGGACGAACTGCTCGGCCCCTCGGCGGCGCCGCAGGCGAGCGACTCACCGCTGGCGGACGAGCGGGCGGCGGTCCAGGCCTTCAAGAAAACGGCGCTGATGGTGCTCGGCCTCGCGATGCAAACCTATCGGGAGGCACTCGGCGACGAGCAGGAAGTGCTGATGCACACGGCTGACATCCTCATCGACGTGTTCAGCGCCGACAGCGCGGTGCTGCGCGCGCAGGCGGCAGCCGCCGGACGCGTGCCGAACGCGACGCTGCACGCGGACGCGGCGCGTGTCTTCGTCAACGACGCCGCGATGCGCGTCGACGCCTCGGCGCGCCAGGCGCTCGCGGCGATGGCCGACGGCGACACGCTGCGCACCATGCTGGCGGCGCTGCGCCGGCTGATGAAAGTGACGCCGATCAACACCGTGGCGCCCCGGCGCCGGATTGCCGATGAAACCGTCGCGCGCGGCGGCTACGTGTTCGGAATGTAGGGCTGGAAGGGCATGATGCGCGTCCTTCCCGCCTTGGTCCTGCTCTTGGCCGTCGCGTGCAGCCCCAAGCCGCCAGGCGAGGGCGATGACGCTGCCCAGATGGCCGCGGCGCGCGCGCAGAAAGACCTCGATTTCACGAACGCGCCCGACGGCCAGCCGGTTCCTCAGAGTCGCCGCGCGGAGCTGCTGCCGCTCGCCTACTTTCCATTCGACCCGGCCTACAGCGTGCCGGCGATCCTCCGTCCGAGCGCCGACCGCAAGACGATGATGATGCCGACCTCAGTGGGCGCCGAGCGGGAGATGCGGCGCGTCGGCACGCTCGAATTCAGCCTGAAGAGCCAGCCGCTCAAGCTCACCGCGTTTGTCGAGGTCGGCGCGCCGAACGTCGATCACCTCTTCGTGCCGTTTTCCGATCTGACGAGCGGCACCGAAACGTACGCGGCCGGACGCTATCTCGATCTCGATCGCAACGCCACCGGCGTCTACATCATCGACTTCAATCGCGCGTATCACCCGTACTGCTACTACAACCCGACGTTCGACTGTCCGTACCCACCGGCCGAAAATCGGCTGAGCTTGCCCATTCACGCCGGCGAACGCCTCAAGATCGCCAACAAGTGACGCGATTCGTGGCCCTCTCATCCAATTAATTGGATTCATTCGCCGAAATCCCTCATGGTCAGGGTTTGAGTGCTTACAGCGCTCGTTATCCTTGGTCATACTGTGTTCATCATCGGATAGTGTCCGTTGTCGATACGTTTCAAACGCTCTGGGAATTTGTTGGAGGCACGAAATGAGAGTTCGATTTATCGTCGTCGCGTTGGTGGCGATCTTCGCCGCGAGCGTGACGACCGCGTCAGCGCAATCGCAGACGGGCGAGATTTTCGGCAAGGTCACAGACCAGTCGAACGCCGTGCTGCCCGGTGTGATGGTCACCCTCACGGGTCCGGTGCTGCTGCAACCGCTCACGGCGGTCACCAGCCCGACCGGCACCTTCCAGTTTCCGCGCGTCGAGATCGGCACCTATTCGGTGAAGTTCGAGCTCACGGGCTTCAAGACCATCGTCCGCGAAGGCATCGTCGTCACCGTCGGGTTCAGCGCGGCGGTCAACATCCAGATGGGCATCTCGACCGTCCAGGAAACCGTCACCGTCGTTGGTGAGAGTCCGATCGTCGACACGAAGGCGACCGGGACGAAGCAGACCTTCACCAGCGACCAGTTGCAGAACATCCCGTCGGCGCGCGACCCGTGGGTGATCCTCCAGCAGACGGCCGGCGTCCAAATGGACCGCGAGAACATCGGCGGCAACATGTCGGGCCAGCAGTCCAATTACGTCTCGCGCGGCGCCGGCCCGGCGAACAACAAGTGGTCGCTCGCCGGCGTGGACATCACGGACCTTGCGTCGCAGAGCTCTCCCTCGTACTACGACTTCGACGCGTTCCAGGAAATGACGATTACCACTGGTGGCGTGGACGTCACGCAGCAGACCGGCGGCGTCGGCATCAACCTCGTCACCAAGAGCGGCAGCGACAAGTTCCGCGGCTCCGGACGATACTACGTCACCGACCAGAAGTTCGAGTCGCAGAACATCACCGACGCGATGCGCACGCAGGGTGCGTCGTCTGGCAATCCGATTCAGAACATCAAGGACTTCGGCACCGAGATGGGCGGCCCGCTCAAGCCGGGGCGCGCCTGGATCTGGGGCAGCTTCGGCAAGCAGATCATCGACGTCGGCGTCCTCGGCTTCTACCAGCCCACGGCGAATTGTCAGACCATCAAGGCGGACGAAGCGGGCAACCCGCTGGCGCATCCGATTGCGGACGTCAACGGCTGCTTGAACACCGACGAGACACTGCTGCAGACGACGAACCTGAAGGCGGAAGTGCAGCTCTTCAAAGGGAACAAGCTGACGCTGTTCAACAACTTCGCCAAGAAGGTCCGCAACGCGCGCGGCGCCAGCGACCTCAACCCGATCGAAACGACGACTCCGCAGGCCGACGTCAACCCCGTGTACGGCGTTGGCAGGAACTGGTGGACGATCGGACCGAATCCAACCTTCAAGTTCGGGGACCAGTGGGTGGTCAGCGACCGGCTGCTCCTGGACGTCCAGTACGGCCACGTCGGGAACAACTTCATTCTCGACTTCCACGATCCGTCACTCGCGACGGTTCAACCGACACTCATCATCCCGTCGGGCCTCAACGGCCGGTCCGGCACGCAGAGCATCTTCCTGCGGCCGGAGAACATCGTGAATTTCAACATGAACTACTTCCTGCCCGGGACGTTGGGCGGGGATCATTCGTTCAAGATCGGCGGCTACTGGCGCGACAACTACAGCTACTCGGCGGGCGCGACGGGCGGCAACGCGGTGGACCGCTTCCCGACCAACGCGGAAGCGGTGAACCCGAGCGACTGCGCGACGCTGGCGGTTGGCTGCCAGGTGAACCTGACGCGCAATAGCCTGGGCATCTACGATCTCAAGAACATTTCGGTCTACGGTCAGGATACGGTCAAGCGGGATCGCGTCACGCTGCAGCTGGGAGTTCGGTACGATCGCAACCACGACACGGCGTTGCCTTCGAGTGTGACCGCGAACCCGATCATGCCGGCCCTCCTGCCGGCGGTGAGCTTCGCAGGCGTAGACCCGGGCATCGTGTTCAACAACTTCTCCCCACGGCTCGGATTCACCTACGACCTGAAGGGGGACGGCCTGACGAGCTTCCACGCCAACTATGCGTACTACTTCGGCCAGCTGTTCGACGGCGCCGTGGCGAGTCAGCTCAACCCGCTCTCGGCGGTGACGGTCCGCTACGGGTGGTTGGACGCGAACCATGACGGCGTGGCGCAGGCGAGCGAGATCTACGACAAGAATGGCTTGCCGCTGCTGAACGGTGGCAACCCGGCAAACTTCCTCTTCCAATCGGGGAACTGGAACCCGGCGAACCCGGGCTCGCCGACCACGCTCAACACGGTCGACCCCAATCTCAAGAACGACACGACGGCCGAGGTCATCCTGGGCGTGGATCATCAGATCGGGACCGGCTTCGCCGTCGGCGGCAATTACATCTGGCGGCGTTACGCGAACTTTAACTGGTCGCCGCTGAATGGCATATCGACCCAGGGGACCGACTACTCGGCCGTCCAGTTCACTCCGCCGGCCAGCACCTGCCCGGCGGCGCAGAACGCGGCCTGCCCGGCGGTCACCTACTATCAGCCGAACGTTCAGCTCGGCACCGTCAGCACGCTGATGAACCAGGCTGGCTACAACCGCGTCTTCAACGGCGTCGAACTGTCGGCGCGCAAGCGGATGTCGCACCACTGGATGATGGACACGAGCTACTCGTACAACAGCACGATCGTGAACTACCTCCAGGGCGCGTATCAAGATGCGACCAACATCGCGCAGCGCAACGGCTTTCAGTACGACTTTTTGACGAGCGGCAGCGGCATCGGCAATGTCTACATCAACTCAAAGTGGCTGTTCAAATTGAGCGGCATGTACGAGGCACCGCTCGGCGTGAACGTGTCGGCGTTCTACAACGCGCGTCAGGGCTATCCGTTCGAACGGTTCGTCCTCAGCCCGTCGCGAGCCAACGGTGCCGGCACGGTGTCGGTGCTGCTCGACAACGTGGGCGACAGCCGGCTGCCGAACTACCAGAACCTCGATTTCCACGTCGAGCGTCCGCTGAAGTTCGGGACGGTTCGTCTGATTCCCGCGATCGACGTGTTCAACATCAGCAATAACAACACGATCCAGGCCATTCGCGGCACGCAGAATGCCTCGAACGCGAACAACATCCAGGCGACCGTGGCGCCGCGGGTCATGCGCGCCGGCTTCCGCGTCACCTGGTAAGGTTGACCGACGTCGCTTTGTTCTTTCGATGGGCGGGGCTTCGGCCCCGCCCTTTTCTTGCGCTATTCTGGTGTCAGTGATTCGGCCAC
>JADGOC010000254.1 GCA_017883165.1 Acidobacteriota bacterium | reverse complement strand
TAGCACTACTTTGTCAGATTGTCGGGATTGCCCTGTGAGCGCCGCATTTGCCTCGCCAACGAGGCAGAATCCTGAAATCCTAGAAAACACTGGCGAATTCGTGATTTCTCGCCGGCCGACGCATAGTCAATCTGACAAAGTAGTACTAGACGCCGCGACTGGCCGGATTCAATCTGTCGTCAAGCGGTACCAACACCGTCAGTTGTCGTAGAACGGACGACCCCAAACAGGCGGGATCCACAGAACTGGATAGCGCAAATACGCCTGCGAGCGGCGCAGTATATCGGGTTCACTGCCGGCCCACAACCGGTCCGAACTGGTCGAGGCCGGGTGGATCGACGACCGAGGAATGAGCAATATAACGCACCAGCACGGACAATCTCCTCTCTGTCCACCGGTGACGAAGACAGCCCCATCTTGAGCCAGTCCGTTATGTGGCCGCGATCATCGTGTCGACCCGCGAGATCGGCGGCTCCCATTGGCCAGCGCCACATAACGATCTCCGACACATAAGGCGCACAACCATCCGTCCGGCGATCCGACGCCGAGCCCCGAGGATCGGGCGCTGGTCTCTCGGCTTCGTCAGGTCGGCGATATCCTCGGCGTAAACCTGCTCGACGCGCTAATCGTGACCGATCCGAGCGAGGGCAGCGCGTACTACTCGTTCCGTGAAGCGGGGGTGCTGTGATGGTCCCCCGTGATCCGAACCTGCAGCGCGTCATCGATGCACTCGCCAACGCGCTGCAAGTCGCTGTCCTCATCGCGGAACACCTGGAGCTTGCATCCTCCGCCACCGCGCAGGATGCGATCGCCTTAAGCCGAAATCTGAAACGGGCTACGGGCGCGATCCAGCAATTCCGGGTCGAGCGGGGTGTCGAGTGAAGGCGGCGATCTACGCCCGCGTCTCGACGGTCGACCAGGAGCCTGAGAACCAGTTGCGGGAACTCCGGCGGTACATCCAGGCTCGGGGCTGGACCGGTTCCGGTCGGTTGCCGCTGATGCCGGACTCCCACCGGCACAAGCAGCACCCCCATGTTCTGAAGCACTCGATTGCGACGCATTTGGTATTAGCGAACGTCAATCTGGCACTGGTCAAAACGCAACTCGGTCACAAGAGCATAAACCGCACGCTGCGGTACGTCTCTACGACCGACAGGCAAGCGTCACAGGCGACCGTTGCTGCGCTGATGGAGATCTTCTGAGAGATGATCCCAGTCCACGACAGTTCCTATCGCTCGCCCGTCCGGACGATGCGCTTTTCGTGGATTTCAACAGCCTGTTCGAGGCGGTGTTCATCCGGGGTGAGTGACGAATTCCGGCCACTGCGACTGCTGGCTTCTAGCAGGTTGCTGAAAAACGACCACTGAGTCGATCGACGAGGCGATTCATCTGTACTACGATGCTCCTGACCTCACGGAAAGGAGCGGGGACATGCGCGGAGACGATGACCAGAGTAGCCACCTCTTTAGTTACCTCTCGCCGGAGCAGCGTGTGCCGGCCGATCATCCTCTGCGGGTGATTCGGACGATGACCGACGACGCGCTGCGGCGGATGTCCCCCCGATTCGAGGCGCTGTACGCGTCGACGGGGCGCCCGTCGGTCCCGCCCGAGCAGTTGCTGCGCGCCTTGCTGCTCCAGGTCCTCTACTCGGTGCGCAGTGAGCGGCTGCTCATGGAGCAGCTGCAGTACAACCTGCTGTTCCGCTGGTTTGTGGGGCTCGACATGGACGACGCGGTCTGGACGCCAACGACCTTCACGAAGAATCGGGAGCGGCTGCTCGATGGCGACATCGCGCGCGTCTTCTTCGAGGACATCGTCGCGCAGGCCCGCGGGCGCCGGCTGTTGTCGGACGAGCACTTCACCGTCGACGGCACGCTGCTGGAGGCGTGGGCCGGCCAGAAGAGCTTCCGTCAGAAAGACGCGCCCCCGGGGCCGCCGCCGGACGACCCAGGCAATCCCACCGTGAATTTCCACGGGGAACGGCGGTCGAACCAGACCCATCAATCGACGACCGACCCCGACAGTCGCTTGTACAAGAAGGCCAAAGGCCACGAAGCCAAGCTCGCGTATCTCGGCGAAGTGCTGATGGAGAATCGGCACGGCCTCGTGGTGGACGCGTGCGTCGTGCTGGCCACCGGCACCGGTGAACGGGACGCGGCCGCGAGCCTCGTCGCCAGTCTGCCGGCGCGCCGCGTCACGGTCGGCGGCGACAAGGGCTACGACACGCACGACTTCGTCGCGACCCTGCGCGCCCTGGAGGCTACGCCCCACATCGCGCAGAAAGCGAGGAGCCGCACGCTGGATGCGCGGACCACCCGACACGTCGGCTATCAGCTGAGTCAACGGGCGCGGAAGCGGATCGAAGAAGTCTTCGGGTGGATGAAGAGCGTCGGCGGCCTGCGCAAACTGCGGCACCGCGGTGGAGCCCGCGTGAATTGGCAATTTCTGTTCACCGCGGCGGCGTACAACTTGGTGCGCTTGCGCCAGCTCCAGTCGGCCACGACCTGAGCCGCAGGGATCTGCGGACGACGACGCGCCGTCGCCGTTTCGGTGAGGTTCGACCGATCGTGAATCGAGATCGTAAGTCACGATGAACGTTCGTTTTTCAGCAACCTGCTAGGCGATTGATTGGCTGACGTCAGTCTTTCTTCGCGCTCCTGACCGCACGCGCGGCGACATCCGGGAAGTCCGTGAACAACCCGTCGACCCCAAGTGCCCTGAACTGCTCGTACTCCTTGGCCGGATCTCCTCCATAGGAAGCTGACAGGAACTGCGCTTCGCTCCGCATGGTCCAGACGTGCACGAACAGGCCCGCGCCGTGCGCGTCCTCGACCAGGTGCGTCGCTGGCAACAGATGGCCGTCGGGCGCCGCCGGCACGACCAGGCGTTTGTTCGGTCCGATGCCGTCGGCGTAGCGCGCGATCTCCGCCAGACGGGCGGGCGACGCGTCCGCGCCCTCGTCCAGCAACTGCATCAGCCGTACACCGATCTGCGGTCGTAGCCGCTGCAGACTGGACGGCTCGAACGACTGGATGAACACGGGATCAGTCTTCGTGGTCAGGTGGTGCTTCTCGAGAAGCGCGACGAGCCGTTCTTCGAGCGGCAGCCCGATGCCGCGAAAGTAGGTCGGGTGCTTCGTCTCAGGATACGTGGCGATCGGGCGGCCGACCTCGGCGCTCTTCCGCGCCGCCAGCTCCACAATCTCTTCGAACGTCGGCACGAGGAACTTGCCGTCGAAGTCGTGCGAGCGAAATGCCAGCCGTTCGCGGGCGCGCAGCGTCTTGATTTCGGCCAGCGTGAAATCCTCGGTGAACCAGCCGCTCATCGCCTGTCCGTCGACCTGTTTCGTCGTCTTGCGCGCCGGAAACTTGTCGGCCACATCGGTCGTACCGCCGATCTCGTTTTCGTGCCGAGCGATCAGCACGCCGTCCTTCGTGCTGACGAGATCCGGCTCGATGACGTCGGCGCCCATCTCGATCGCGAGCGTATAGCTCTCGATGGTGTGTTCGGGACGATGGCCGCTCGCGCCGCGATGGCCGATGATGAGGATGCCGCGCGGGCCTGGCGCCAGCGCGGTCGAGAGGACGACGCCGGCGGCCACAAAGGCCGCCAGCGTTCGAATGTTCACCATAGCAGTTTTACTCCGAGCTGGACCTGCCGCGCATCGAAGGTCGAGGTGATCGTGCCGAACGTGCTCGCGCTGCGGTTGGCGGCGGGCGGCGTGAAGTTGACGCGGTTGAACAGATTAAATGCCTCCACGCGGATCTGGAGCCGCGCCTGTCCGCTGAGCGGAACCGACTTGCTCGCGGCCATATCCATCGTCCAGTAGCCCGGCCCGCGGACGCTGTTGCGCGGCGCGTTGCCGAAGGGCTGGCTCGGATCCGTCGGAACCGAGACGCACGCCGCGTTGAACCAGTTGGTGATCGACTGCTGGCCCGCCGGCGCGTATGGATCGCAGGTCACGTTCGGCCGGTAGTTGTTCGCGCCGGAGAAGTCGTTGGTGATGGCGGACACCTGAAGGGCCGCCGCCGGCGAGTACGTCAGCGTGACCATCTCGCCGGGCGTGACGGTGTTGACGCCGGCAACTTCCCAGCCGCCGACGAGCAGATCCATGACGGGCGAAAGGCCACTCCCCCACCGTTTGCCGCGGCCGAAAGGCAGCGACCACACGAAGCTTGTCGTGCTGTTGTAAGGCTGGTTGTAGCCGGACACGCCGTAGTCGGCGGCGATGTTGTTGATGTCCTGCGGCCCTGGGAAGTTGCCGTTCTGGTTCTCAAGCGAGCCGGCCGCGTTGTCTTTCGCCTGCGACAGCGTCAACGAGCTGAGGAGCGTGACGGCCGAGCCCAAGCGCCACTCGTACTTCACCTGCAGCGCCTCGTAACGCGATTTGCCGCCGTTGAACACGTACGTGA
>JADGOC010000253.1 GCA_017883165.1 Acidobacteriota bacterium | reverse complement strand
GAGCGCGGTGTTCATCCAGTCGATGATCGAATCGTAGCTGGCGCGCGCCATGCCCGCGAACGCCACGACCAGCGCGAGCGAAAGCATCAGCGCGGCGACACTCGCCGAGGTCCGCCGCGGCGCCTGGATGAGGCTGTCAGCGGCCAACGCGCCTTCGACGGGACGCAGCCACTTGAGCACGGGCCGGATCGCGCGTGCGAGCGCCAGCGACAGCAGCGGGCTCAGGAGTAGCGCCGCCACGATCGCCAGCATGTAGCCGGCGTAGAACACGCCGCGCGCGCCGCCGTAGAAGAGGCACGCGATCGACACCGCGCCGAGCACGGCCGCGAGCACCACGCGCAGCCGGTTCTCTCCGGCCGACAGCACCTGATACTTGCCCTTCTGCAGCGCCTGCACGGGATCGACGCGCGCGGCATTGCGAGCGGGAATCAGCGCGGCCACGACACTCGTCGCGATGCCGATGCCGAGGGCGATCCCGAGCACCTTGGGATCCGCCGCCACCTCGTCGGCCAGATGGCCGACGCCGTACACGTCGTTGATGAGGCCTCCGACCGTCGCGGCGATCGCACGCGCGATCAGCACGCCGAACGCGAGGCCGCCGAGCGATCCGATGAGGCCGGTCACCGCGCTCTCACCGAGAAACAGCCACCGGATCTGCCCGCGCGTGGCGCCGAGCGCGCGCAAAATGCCGATTTCAGCGCGGCGCTGCGTTACCGCGATCGCGAACGAGTTGTAGATGATGAACATTCCGATGAAGAGCGCGAAGAGGCTCGAGATGTCGACCATCATCGAATACGCCGAGAGGATCGCCTCGAACTGCTGCCCGCGCCCAGACGGCGGATCGATCTGCAGGCCAGGCCCGAGGAGCGTGCGCAGCTCCTGCTCGCACTCCGCGACGGTGTGGCCTGGCTGAACCGCGAGATCGATGCGATCGAACCGGCGGCCACGGCCGAACATGTGCTGCGCCGCGTAGATGTCCATGATCGCCAGATTGCCGCCGTACGCGCTCGCCAGCCCGGACGACTTCATGATGCCGCGCACCGTGAACTCTTTCTCGCCGTCCACCGTGCCGAGCGCCACGCGGCTCTGCACGCCCAGGTGATTCGTGTCTGCGAACTCCTTGGTGAGAATGATCGAGTCGGGCTGCGCCAGGAACACGAGCGGGTCGTCGATGACCGACTCGTCGCCGCTGTCGAGATCGTAATCGCGGAGGCCGCGATCGCCCATCATGTCGACGCCGAGAATCAACAGGCTGCCTTCGCCCTTGATGCGCGTATCGACCACCGCCTCGATCATCGGCACCGCTACCCGCACGCTCGAGGCGGACTGCACTTTCTCCAGGATCTCTTCGTCGAACCCGGCTTCGCCCGCCGTCACCTGCAGTTCGGTCTTGCCGGCGATGCGATCGACGGTCTGTGAAAACGCGAACAGCACGCTCTGATTCGCGGTGTGCATGCCGACAAACACCGCCACCCCCAGCACGATGCCGGCAATCGTGAGCATCGTCCGGAGCACGTGCTTCCGGAAGTACGGCCAGCTGATGAGCCGCAGCAGAATCATGGGGTCCGCTGCACGTCCTCGACGACGCGACCATCCCGCAGCGCGATCGTGCGGGCGCAGCTCTTCGCCACGTTCATGTCGTGCGTGACGATGACGACGGTCGAGCCGAGGCGGGCGTGGAGATCACGAATGAGCGCGAGGATGTCGTCGCCCGTGTGCGTGTCGAGATTACCCGTCGGTTCGTCGGCGAGTAGAATCGGCGGGTAGACCGACAGCGCGCGCGCGATGGCCACGCGCTGGCGCTCGCCGCCCGAGAGCTCGTCCGGCAGATGCTGGAGGCGAGGGCCGAGTTGCACGAGGTCGAGAAGCTCCCTGGCGCGCTCCTCGACCTTGCCGCGCGGCCAGCCGCGCAGGTGCAGCGGCAGGCCGACGTTTTCGAGGCACGAGAGCGTCGGCAGCAGGTTGAAGAACTGGAAGATGAAGCCGATCTTGTCGCGTCTCACTTTCGTCAGCTCATCGTCGGACATGCCGCCGAGTGCGGCACCGTCGATGCGGACGGTGCCGGATGAGGGGCGGTCGAGGCCGCCGACGAGATTGAGGAGCGTGGACTTGCCGGAGCCGGACGGCCCGATGACGGAGACCATCTGACCGCGCGGAATGCTGAGGGACACGGCGTCGAGCGCCGTGACCTGCCGTTTGCCCTCGAACTGTTTGGAGACCTGGTCGAGGTCGATCATCGCGTCCGATTATGTGAAAGTATTCACAAACCTGTCAACCGGCCCGTTCCCTTACGGCTCCACTTCCCCGCTGGGCGAGCGTGCTGATTGCGATGCGCGGAAACGTTCGCGTCAGGCGCCCGAACCGGGCGCCGCACTCACACGCCTCACGTGCCGCCGAACCCGATCGTCACGCTGCCATCGTCGGCCACGATCACCGGGACCGCGCGCCGCCCGTCGCTGTGGGCGAGCATCCGCTCGAGATCGGCGTGGTTCTTCTTGACGTTGACGTACTCGAACGCGACATGCCGCCGCTGATAGTCGTCACGGGCGGCTTGCGTGTAGGGTCACGTGTCTTTGCCGAAGATGTAGGTCATCGATCTATTCTACCGTGGGACGCGAAGCCGGTCGGCCCGAGAGGTAGAATACCTGACCACCGTGCCGGCAGAAACGTTCACGCCCGAGGAAGCGCGCGCGCTCGCGCCCTACTTCACCAACACCGACCGCCAGGTGTTCGCGCTCACGCATTTGCCCGAGACGGTCAAGGGCGCACTCTTCGCGCGGTACTCCCGCTCGGCGAAGTCGCTGCGCCGGCTCTTTCTCGACGAATTTCTGGGTCAGGTGCAGCCGGCCGCGCAGGCCGCCGGCGGCGGAGTCGGGACCGAACGCGCGGAGAAGCTGTACGCGAAAGTCTTGAATGAGTACGGCGACGATTCCGTGGCGCAGCTGGGCGGTGCGCACCTGGCGTGCGAAGGCGTGTCGAACGTGCTGACGAAAGTGCTCGAGTGGGGACGCCTGATGGCGTATCTCGAGCAATCGACGCGCTATGTGCCGTACACCGATCGCCCGGGCGGCCGATGGAAATACCACGTGCCGGCCGAGCTCGACGGATCGCCGCTGCGCGATCGCTTCATTCGAACGCTCGATCGCGCGTTCGAGACCTACGCGCGCTGGATTCCGGCGATGGAAGCGCACTTCCGGACGAAGTATCCGAAGGCG
Source organism: Acidobacteriota bacterium (assembly GCA_017883165.1). Lineage (GTDB taxonomy): Bacteria > Acidobacteriota > Vicinamibacteria > Vicinamibacterales > CAVVIG01 > JADGOC01. Next base: position 1,209 of record JADGOC010000253.1, on the reverse strand, counting down.
CCGGAAGACTCCGACGGCGTCTATCGATCGGTCATCCGCGCCAAGGCGCTCGACACCTTGCGCGGCCTGCTGCCGGCCGCGACGCAGTCCAACGTCGGCCTGTTCGGAACGGGCCAGGCGTTCGAGGCGCTGCTGCTGCGCATGTTCGCCAACCCGCTCGAGGAAGTCCGCGCGTACGCCGTGCTGATGCTCGCCGAGCTCAGCCAGGTGATTCCCGCGTTTGTCGCGCGCGTCGATCAGCCGAACCGCGGCGGCCGCTGGATCGAGTACCTCGCGGAGACGCGGCGCGCCTTCGCCGCCGCCGCTCGCACCATCGTCGCCCCGCACGCGGCTGAACCTCGGGCGGAAGTGGTCCTCAGCGATTTCGATCCGGACGGCGAAACCAAGGTGATCGCCGCGGCGCTCTACAGCGCGTCGCGCTTGCCGGACGACCAGATCATGGGGATCGCGCGCGCGCTGTCGGCCGACGACCGCGCGTCGCTGCTCCGCACCTACGTGGGTGCGCGCGCCAACCGGCGGCACAAGCCAGGCCGCGCCTTCGAGCGCACCAGCTACCGGTTCGACATCCTCGCCGACTACGGCGCCTTCCGGGATTTGCAGCGGCATCGGCTGCTGACGCTGGACTGGCAGCCGCTCAGTGCGCGTCACGGCTACAACGAGCCGGCCGCCATCGAGGACGCCGGCGCGCTCGAAGACTGGCGCACGGTGATGGAAGAATCAGGGGACCTGTACGAGTCGCTCGTGGCGGGCGGGATGGCCGACGTCGCGCCGTACGGCGTCGTGATGGCCTACCGCGTCCGCTTCTACATGGAGATGAACGCGCGGGAGGCGATGCACGTCATCGAGCTGCGGACGGCGCCGCAGGGGCATCCGGCGTACCGGCGCATCTGCCAGATGATGCACCGCGCGATCGCGGACGTCGCCGGCCATCGCGCGATCGCCGCCGCGATGCAGTTCGCGGATCACTCGGAAGTCGAGCTGGAGCGGCTGCAGCAGGAACGCGCGATGGAGAAGAAGCGGCTCAGCTCATGACCTGGCCGCCGCAGATGTTGTAGGTCTGTCCGGTGATCGCCGAGGTCTCGGGCGATGCCAGAAACTTCACGAGGTTGGCGACCTCCTCCGGCTGGATGATGCGCTTGATCGGCACCGCGCCGAGCGCCTGATCGCGAAACGCATCGAAGCTGATGCCCATCGCCTTCGCGCCGGCCT
>JADGOC010000252.1 GCA_017883165.1 Acidobacteriota bacterium | reverse complement strand
GTCGAAACGGGTTAGATCACGATCGGTCTGCTTCTTCGTTTCCTCGATGAGGAATTTCGGGAAGATCATGCCGCCCGCTTCGTGGTGGGGATGCGGTAACGGCAGAAAGCCGGCTGGCCAGAGCTGCTTTTCCTTAATTTCCTCCGGCGACAAGGCGGCGAGCTTCTCCCAGGTCATGCCACTGTGCAACTTGACGCGCACGCCATCTTGAACCGGCTTGCCGCGCGACATGGCCGTTCCTTTGGCCGGTCGGTCAGCAAGGTCATAGCGGTCTGCGAGCAAGGCCTGTTGGCGCTGTGCGAACTTCGGTTTCTCCGCTTGAAGACGTTTTGTCAGCGTGGTGAAGTCTTCGACGGCCGGGGTTTGCGCAATACTTATTATTGGTAGAACTATGGCGACAGTAGCGGCAAGAAGTGCTTTCTTGTTCATGATCGATTCTGCTTTCGGTTAACGGAGGGCGAGATACCAAGGCGGACGACCGTCCTGTTGCGACTCGCGGCGCCCATCGGGACGATCTGGTCGTCGTCGTCGCCATGGATGTTGAGCGTCGGCATGTCGAACTGGTTGAGGTCTTCGGCAAAATCCGTCTCCGGAGAAGGCCTTGACGCAGTCGGGGATCCGCTGGCCGCCGGCCTGCATCCTTTGGAGCCAGAACGAGTTGATCAACCCTGTGAGACCTCGGTGCCCGGCCTGTTGAAGCCGTAGAACGTGCCGCCGGCGAGATCCTTGAAAAATTGAGAGCGGTCGGCAAGAACGCTGGCGCGGATCTTTGTCGAAGGCGTCGATCAGCAAGCCGCCGGGATTGCCTGCCGTCCTCAGCATCAGCGGCGTCACCGAGGCGATCGGCACGGCCTTGGCCACGCGTTGGGTGCCGTGGCGGCCGCTATAGCGGGACACTTCGCCGCCGTGGAGCGCCCGACATGGATGAGCGTACTTCAGGCCAAGCGCTTCCACCAGTGTTGCGAGCTCGTCGGCGTAGGTATCCATTTCGTTGCCGCCACAAGGCTGGCTCGATCGGATATGGCCGCTGCGGGTCATGGCCGGTACAGCGGTATCCGTGGCCGCCCAGAAACACCATCTGGTCTTCCAAGGCGTCCGCGATTCCTTTCGCGGACCTTTGAATCTAGCCCGGGTCGCTGGAATTTCCTTGATCTGGGTCATCTCGCATCTAGGGCCTCCCAGGCCCCAGGTAAATTGCTGAGTACCTCAACAATGACTCGAACGCGACCGTGAAGACGAAGCCCGACATCACGTACAAAACCACCCTCAGCACATGCCCGAGCACGTCCCAGAGAATGAAACGTGGCCGTGGGCGCAACCAGCCGGCCCGGTTCGCAGAACTGCATCGGCAACGCGTTGGCGATGCAGCGATGCAAGTCAAGCTCATCCACAACCACCCAGATCAACTAGCTATCGGCAATCGAACATTGTTGTTAGTCAGTCCCTCCGACCCTCGGCACAGCGTCGCCGCTTCACGACCCGGATCTACGGTCACCGGAAGACAAGGCCTGAAGACAGTCGACGTTCAAGGTTGCGTACTGACGAAGCGGGCAGAGAACCGCGCTCTGCAGAGTCCGGCTCGGTCACTTGAAGGTCAGCTTCCGGGTTTGAGCACTACCTTGGTCCAGCCCTTCTTGCGCTGGTCGAAGTTGGCGTAGGCCATGGGCGCCTGCTCCAGAGGCAGCTCGTGCGAGACGATCCACGACGGCTTGACCTTGTCCTTCTCGATCAACCGGCTCAGGAAGCGATTGTAGGCCTTGACGTTGGCCTGCCCGGTGCCAATGCTCTGGCCCTTAGACCAGAACGAGCCGAAATCGAAGGCCATCCGGCCCCGCTTCGCCAGCGTGTCCTCGGCATTCGGATCCTCGGGCACGAACACGCCGACGACGCCGATCCGGCCGGTCGCCTTCACCGTCTGCACGAGGTTGTTCATGGTCAGGTTCGGCACTTCCTCGCGATGCATGTTGCAGCACTGGTAGCCGACGCACTCGCAGCCGCGGTCGGCACCCTTGCCGCCGGTCAGCTCCATGATCCGCTCGACGCCGTCGCCCTCGGTGTCGTCGATCGCGATGGCGCCGGCCTTCTCGGCAAGCGCCAGCCTGTCCTTGTGGGTGTCGACGACCATCACCTGGCTGGCGCCCTTGATCACCGACGACATCGCCGCCATCAGGCCGACGGGTCCGGCACCGTAGATGACGACGCTTTCCCCGGGTCGCACGCCTGCGAGCTCGGTCGCGTGATAGCCGGTCGGGAAGATGTCCGACAGCATGACGTAGTCCGACTCCTTTTCCTCGGCGGCGCGCGGCAGCACCAGGCAGTTGTAGTCGCCGTAGGGCACGCGCAGCAGCTCGGCCTGGCCGCCGCTGTAGGGGCCCATTCCGGCGAAGCCGTAGGCGGCCCCGGCCATGCCGGGGTTGCAGGTGAGGCAGAAGCCGCTCAGGCCCTTCTCGCAGTTCTCGCAGAAGCCGCAGCCGACGTTGAACGGCAGACAGACCCGGTCGCCGACCTTGATCCGGTCGACGGCGGGGCCCACCTCGATGACCACGCCGAGGTTCTCGTGGCCGAGGATGCGGCCCGGTTCCATGTCGGTCCGACCTTCGTACATGTGCAGGTCGGAGCCGCAGATGTTGGTGCTCGTGATCTTCACCAGCACGTCGGTGGCGCGCTCGACGCGCGCGTCGGGAACGTCCTTGACGGCGACGTCTCGCGGACCGTTGTAGACGAGGGCTCTCATGCTGTCTCCTTGGTCGGCTTCGAGGGCTTTTGAACCGCGGCCGTCAGTTGTTTCTTGCGCTGGTAGAGCGGAACGGCCAGGCCGCGCAGATCGATCGGCGCCTGCTGCGCCTTCAGGAAGATCTCCTCGCGCTCTTCCAGCACGTGCTCGCCGATGGTCTTGCCGAGCTGCTTCACGGCCAGGTCGTAGTTGTCCGACGTGGCTTTCATGCCCTGGATCTCGGCGATCAGCTCCTTGGCCGCGGCATGCTCGGCGAGCGCCTCGTCCATGAGCGCGTCGTCGCCGATCGCCTCGCGCACGGCGGGATAGAAGATCTCCTCCTCGATCTTCGCGTGCACGGTCAGCGCCTGGCAGATCTTCTCGGCGAGCGCTCGTCTCGCCTCCGCCGGCGCAGGGTCTTCGCAGAGGGCGCTGTAGTCGATGAACATCTGCTTGACGGCCTTGTGATCGGCGTCGAGGAGGTCCACCGCGTTTTCGAACGGTACGGCTGCTTTCATGAGAGGTCCTTCGCTAGTGTGAGTTCCGGCTTGGCCAGCGCCGTCTAACTGGCAACCCATGTGCCCGATTGCGCTGCGAACGCCCTACTCTTCGTGTTCGGCGAGGAGAACGGCGATTCGCGCGAGATCGTGTCCTCACTGCGCGCCTCAGCTTCCCGCCCTGCGCGCTCAGCGGCGATCGGCGCGGGCCTTCGAGCCTCTTGTCTGCCTTGCAGCTGGGGTTCGGGCTTCCGACAAGCGCTTACAGTAAGAGGGTGGTCGAATAGGCCCACGGTCCGTGATCAATTCTGCGACGACTATGTCGTTGTCTGTCCGGCACTGCGACTGGCCCGGCGCCTTTCTGCTCCGTTGAAATCGGGCGCGCGCTCCCGCGACTGTCGGCGAGCCCGACCCCCTCCAGGCCACACTAGCTTCACTCGTCAAGGGGCCGCGTCGTACCGAACCCCCTTGGGCGTTGGGTTGATCCCCGTCTTGTCGCCCGGCTGCGCCCCGCGCGAGCAACCGCGGCGATCCGAATCTGCAATCAGACCAGCAAGAAGCAGTCGGTCGAGACGCCCACTCTCGGCCAGAAGCCGAACGGAAGGTCTGGTTTGGCACGAGGCCGGTGCACTGGCTGTAACCGACGGCTGCTTCGAGCGGCGGTACGGCGAAGCTGCCTGGACGGATGAAGACTTGATCGACCCTACGCGCGGATTTCCTTTGAGCCAGATCAGGAGACCAAAGAAGGCGCAGGCGAGGAACTGGACCAGTGCGTCGGACATCGCCGGCCTTCTTGGGTAGAGTGCCGATCGATGCGCAGCGATGCGCAGCGACGCGCAGCGACGCGCAGTCTTAGTGATCGAACTGGCTTGCTGGATTGCGGTCAGCACTCGTGGAAGCTACTACAGAGAGTGACGCGGAAGGCTCGCGGCCACCATGAAACGAATTGCTCTGACGAGTTCCTCATCCGTGAGCTTCCTGTCGTTGGCTAACCCTGAAAAGGGCGATCCGAACCCTGGCATGTTTATGCTCCTTTCTTACTTCTTTTCTGGCTTCCGCCCAACGGCCTCAAACTAAGCTGCGTATTCCTCACCAAACTAAGCCGCTCGGCGCAAATGGGCACCGCTACTTCACCTACGGGGACTTCGTGTCGCTCAGCGTCTTCAGGAAGGCGACGATCGCCGCCTCCTCCTCCGGTGTCAGACCGAGGTTGCCCACCTCGCTGGTCATG
>JADGOC010000251.1 GCA_017883165.1 Acidobacteriota bacterium | reverse complement strand
GACAACCCGCTGCTCGTCTCGGTCCGTTCCGGCGCCAAGTTTTCCATGCCCGGCATGATGGACACCATCCTCAACCTGGGCCTGAACGACGATGCGGTGGAGGGATTGAAGCGTCGGACCGGGAACGGCCGGTTCGCCTTCGACAGCTACCGCCGCTTCATCCAGATGTTCGGCAACGTGGTGCTCGAGATTCCGAAGGACGCGTTCGAACACGAGTTCGAGGCGGTGAAGAAGACCGCCGGCACCAGGCAGGATACGGACCTGACGGAGGCCCAGCTTCGCGACGTGGTCGAGCGATACAAGGCCGTCGTCGAGAGCCGTTCGGGTCGCGGTTTCCCCCAGAATCCGAGGGAACAGCTCACGATGGCGCGCGACGCCGTGTTTCGATCCTGGATGAATCCACGAGCGAAGGAATACCGCCGCATCTATGACATCCCGGATCACATCGGCACGGCCGTCAACGTGCAAATGATGGTGTTCGGCAACACCGGCGACAGGTCGGCGACGGGTGTCGGTTTTACCCGCAACCCGGCCAGCGGCAAGAAGGAGTTCTATGGCGAGTTCCTCGTCAATGCGCAGGGCGAGGACGTCGTATCCGGCGTTCGCACGCCTCAGCCCATCACCGAGCTCGAGCAGGTGCTGCCGAAGGCCTACAAGCAGCTGCGCGATATCACGACGCGCCTCGAACGGCACTACAAGGACGTCCAGGACTTCGAGTTCACGATTCAGGACGAGCGCCTGTTCATGCTGCAGACGCGCAGCGGCAAGCGCACGGGATTCGCGGCCGTGTTCATCGCGACGGATCTCGTGGCGGAGGGCCTGATCACGCAGAAGGAAGCCGTGCTGCTGGTGGATCCGGAGTCGCTCAATCAGCTCCTCGCGCCAGGATTCGATCAGGACGAGTGGAACAAGATTCCGATCGCCACGAAGGGACTCCCGGCGTCGCCCGGCGCCGCGAGCGGACACGTGGTGTTCTCAGCCGACCACGCCGTCCAGTGGTCGCAGCAGGGGAAGCCCGTGATTCTCGTCCGCCGCGAAACCGTGCCGGACGACATCCACGGCATGTTCGTGTCGCAGGGCATTCTCACCGCCACCGGCGGCATGACGTCCCACGCCGCGGTCGTCGGCCGGCAGATGGGGAAGCCGTCGGTCGTCGGCGCCGGCGAGCTCGAGATCAGCGAGTTGGCGAAGCAGTTCCGCGTCGGCGGCAAGACCGTCAAGGAAGGCGACTACATTTCGTTCGACGGCCTGAGCGGCGAGGTGAAGATCGCGCGGGTCGCTTCGAAGCCGAGCGAGATTCTCCAGGTCGTCAACGGCACCCTCGCGCGCGACAAGTCGGACATTTACCGGCGGTTCAACCAGTTGCTGTCGTGGTCGGACACGTTCCGGCGGCTGGGGATCCGCGCCAACGCCGACCTGCCGGATCAGGCGGAGCTCGCGTACGCGTTCGGCGCGCGAGGCATCGGCCTGTGCCGCACCGAGCACATGTTTTTCGGCGAGGGGCGCATTCCGATCGTCCAGCGCATGATTCTCGCCGACAACGAAGCCGATCGCCGCAAGGCGCTCGACGAGCTGCTCCCGCTGCAGCGCGAGGATTTCTACGGCGTCTTCAAGGCGATGCACGGCTGTCCGGTGACGATCCGCACGATCGATCCGCCGCTCCACGAGTTCCTGCCCAAGCGCGAGGACCTGATGGTGGAGGTCGCCCGGCTCGAAGCCGCCGGCAAGAGCGGGACGGAGCTCGACCAGAAGAAGACGCTGCTCGCGCGCGTCGAACAGCTGCACGAGTTCAACCCGATGCTCGGCCATCGCGGCGTCCGCCTCGGCATCACCTATCCCGAGATCACCGAGATGCAGACGCGCGCCATCATCGAGGCCGCGTGCCGCCTGCACAAGGAAGGGCTGAAAGTCGTCCCCGAGATCATGATTCCGCTCGTCGGGCTCGTGAAAGAGCTCCGCAACCAGAAAGCCATCGTGGATCGCATCGCGGCGGAGACGATGAAGAAGGCGGGTGTGAAGATCACGTATCTCGTGGGCACGATGATCGAGATCCCGCGCGGCGCGATCACCGCCGATCAGATCGCGACCGAAGCGCAGTTCTTCTCGTTCGGCACGAACGACCTCACGCAGCTCACCTTCGGCTTTTCGCGAGACGATGCCGGGAAGTTCCTGAAGATCTATCAGGAGAAGAAGATCCTGGACCGAGACCCGTTCGCCTCGATCGACGTCGAAGGCGTCGGGCCGTTGGTGCGCATGGCGGTCGAGAAGGGTCGCAAGACGCGGAAGGACCTGAAGCTCGGCATCTGCGGCGAACACGGCGGCGATCCGGCGTCGATCCACTTCTTCGAGAACGTGGGCCTCGACTACGTGAGCATGTCGCCGTACCGGGTGCCGGTCGCGCGTCTGGCCGCCGCCCAGGCGGCGCTGGCCGTGAAGGTTGGGGATTGATCAGCATCTTCGTGCACCGCAACGGCCAGACCGAACAGGCGTCGAGCCTCGACCGCGCATGGCTCAAGCCGGCGTCGACTGCGTTCGTCTGGGTCGATCTCGCGGCGCCTTCGATTCCCGAATCGCTGCTGCTGAGCGAGACCTTCAAGTTCCACCCGCTGTCGGTCGAGGACGCGATGTCGGGCACGCAGTATCCGAAGGCGGAGGCGTACGACGGCTACCTGTACGTCATCCTCCACGGCATCGACTTCCGCGCGGCGGAAAAGGGCCAGGCGTTCGCGACCCACGACGTCGACTTCTTTCTCGGACCGAACTACCTCGTCACGGTCCACGACGGCTCCTCGCGATCGATCGCTGAGCTGCGCGACCACTGCGTGCGCAACGCGCGGCTGCTCGGCGACGGCCCCGTCGTGCTGTTCCACCGCATCGTCGACGCGATGGTCGATCACTACGCGCCGGAAGTGGAGAAGCTCGAAGATCGGCTCGACGCGCTCGAACAGGCGATCTTCGAATCGACGGACCGCTCTCTGGCGAAGGGGATTCTGACAGCCAAACGCGACGTGGCGTCGCTCCGGCGCATCGTCGCACCGCAGCGGGACGTGATCTCGAGGCTGGCGCGGCGCGAGTTCGTCGACATCAGCACCGAGATGTCGTTTCGCTTCCGCGATGTCTACGATCACCTCGTCCGCATTGCCGACGATGCGCTGATCTTCCAGGACCGGCTGACCGGCATCCTGGACGCGCACCTGTCGATCGTCAGCAATCAGCTCAACGAGGTGATGAAGGTGCTCGCCGTGGTGGCGACGATCTTCATGCCGCTGACGCTCGTGACCGGCGTGTACGGCATGAACATGCCGCTGCCGCATTTCCCAGGCGGCGACGCCGCGCAGTTCTGGTGGCTGTCGGGCTTCAGCGCCGTTCTCGTGGTCGCGATGCTCGCCGCCTTTCGCCGCAGCCGCTGGATCTGACGTGGGCAGAATCACGCGGCTGCCGGCGGACCTCGCGAACCAGATCGCCGCCGGCGAAGTGGTCGAGCGTCCTGCCTCGGTCGTCAAAGAGCTGGTGGAAAACGCGATTGACGCCGGCGCCACGCGAATCTCCATTCACATCGAGCTGGGCGGCAAGAAGCAGGTCCGCGTCGAAGATAATGGTGAGGGGATGGAGCCAGAGGATGCACGGCTCGCCCTCGAGCGCCACGCGACGAGCAAGATCCACAATTCCGGCGATCTCGCGGCGATCCGGACGCTCGGCTTTCGCGGCGAGGCTCTGCCCTCCATCGCGTCGGTGTCGCATTTCGTGTTGCGGACGCGGGCGCGCGGGCAGCAGACCGGCACCGAGATCCGCGTGAACGGCGGGACGATCGCATCCGCCGTGGAAGTCGGCGCTCCGGAAGGCACGCTCATCGAGGTGAACGACCTCTTCTACAATCTGCCAGCGCGCCGGAAATTTCTGAAGTCCGACGGCGCCGAGTCGGCGCAGGTGTCGCGCATCACCACGCAGCTGGCGCTCGCGTATCCGGAAGTCGGCTTCGGGCTGACGAGCGCCGGCCGCTCCGTGTTGCAGTGCCCGCCTGCCGTGTCGCTGCGCGATCGGCTGTACCAGCTGTACGGCGAACGCAGCGATCTCATCGACGTCGGCAAAGAGGCCGGCGGTTTGCGTCTCACCGGCTACATCGCGGCGCTCGCCGACCAGGGGCCGACGCGCGGCCCGCAAAACGTCTTCATCAACCGGCGCATCGTCAAGGACCGGACGATCGCGCACGCGATCATCGACGCCTACAGCCAGGCGTCGATCAAGGAGCGGAGTCCCGAGGTGCACCTGTTCATCGAGATGGCGCTGGACGCCGTCGACGTGAACGTACATCCGACCAAGGCGGAGGTCCGCTTCCGCGATCAGTCGCTCGTGCACGAGGTCGTGCGGCGCGCGCTGATGGACGCGCTCGGGCAAGGCGGCGTGCCGCAGCTGCAATTGCGGCCGGAGACGGCGAGCCTCATGCCGATC
>JADGOC010000250.1 GCA_017883165.1 Acidobacteriota bacterium | reverse complement strand
GGCGGCCGCGTGCTCGTGCTCGATCTGCGCGCGCACCAGGAGGAATGGGTCCGCGCCAAGCTCGGCGACCGCGTGCTCGGCTTCGCCGACGAGGAGCTGAAGAAGATGCTCGTCGGCGCCGGCCTGCGCGACGTCAGGGTCGGCGTCGGCGCCCGGCGCACCGGCGATCCGTTCACGGTGCTCATTGCGTCAGGAACAAAACCACATGCAACCACGAAGACGCGAAGACACGAAGAAAACAACTAAATGACGATCTTCTTCGTGTCTTCGCGTTTTCGTGGCCAAAGGCGTCGGCTGTGAAGCGTGATGTTCGAAAAACGTTAGACGACCTGCTCGCGACGCGGATCCTCGTCCTCGACGGCGCGATGGGGACGATGATCCAGCGGCACAAGCTGTCGGAAGCGGACTTCCGCGGCGATCGCTTCGCGGGGCACCCGCACGACCTGCAGGGCGACAACGACGTCCTCGTGCTGACGCGCCCCGACGTCATCGCCCTCATCCATCACGCGTACCTCGAAGCCGGCAGCGACATCATCGAGACCAACACGTTCAACAGCACGGCCGTCGCCCAGGCCGATTACGGCCTCGAGTCGCTGGTCTACGAGCTGAACGTCACCGCATCGCGCTTGGCGCGCGAGGCGGCCGACGCGTGGACCGCAAAGACGCCGTCGAAGCCGCGCTTCGTGGCTGGCTCGATCGGCCCCACCAACCGGACGCTCTCGATTTCGCCGGACGTCAACAACCCGGCCTTCCGCGCCATCACCTTCGACGCGCTCCGTGAGGCGTACAAGGATCAAGTCCGCGGGATGATTGACGGCGGCTGCGACCTGCTGCTGCTCGAGACGATCTTCGATACGCTCGGCGCCAAGGCGGGCATCGTCGCCATCGAAGAGGTCTTTGAAGAAGAGCGCGTACGGCTGCCGCTGATGATCTCCGTGACCATCACCGATCGCAGCGGCCGGACGCTCTCGGGCCAGACGATCGATGCCTTCTGGGTGACGATCGCCCACGCGCAGCCGTTCAGCGTCGGCATCAACTGCGCGCTCGGCGCGCGCGACATGCGCCCGTATCTCGCCGATCTCTCGCGGATCGCCACCTGCTACGTCAGTTGCTATCCGAACGCCGGCCTGCCGAATGCCTTTGGCCAGTACGACGAGCAGGCGGCCGAGACCGGCGAGTACCTCCGCGAATTCGCCGCCAGCGGCTTCGTGAACATCGTCGGCGGCTGCTGCGGGACGACGCCGGACCACATCGCGGCCATCGCCAAGGCCGTCCAAGAGTTGCCTCCCCGGCCCGTGCCCTCCGTCGTGACCTCCGCGTCCTCTGTGGTTGAGCATTTCACGCAGTTCGCCGGCCTCGAAACGCTGACGATCCGGCCCGACTCCAACTTCCAGATGATCGGCGAGCGAACCAACGTCACGGGCTCGCAGCGCTTCGCGCGGCTCATCCGCGCGGGCAACTACGCGGAGGCGGCCGCCGTCGCGCTCGAGCAGGTCCGCGGCGGCGCGAACCTCATCGACGTCAACATGGACGAGGGCATGCTCGACTCCGAGCAGGCCATCACCGAGTTCCTCAGCTATATCGCGACCGAGCCCGAAATCGCGCGTGTGCCGACGATGATCGACAGCTCGAAGTGGTCGGTAATCCTGGCCGGTCTCAAATGCGTGCAGGGAAAGCCGGTCGTCAACTCGATCAGCTTGAAAGAAGGCGAAGCCGAGTTCCTGCAGAAGGCCGCGCTCGCCCGCCGCTACGGCGCGGGCGTCGTCGTGATGGCGTTCGACGAGCAGGGGCAGGCCGACACGATCGAGCGGAAGGTGTCGATTTGCCAGCGCGCGTACGCGCTCCTCACCGATCCCGCCGGCCCTATCGGCATGGACCCGACCGACATCATTTTCGATCCGAACATTCTGGCCATCGCCACCGGCCTCGAGGAGCACAACGCCTACGCCATCAACTTCATCGAGGCGACGCGCATCATCAAGGCGACCTGCCCGGGCGTGAAGATCAGCGGCGGCGTCAGCAACCTCTCGTTTTCCTTCCGCGGCAACGACATCGTGCGCGAAGCGATTCATTCGGCGTTCCTCTATCACGCCATCAAAGCCGGCCTCGACATGGGCATCGTCAACGCCGGGCAGCTCATCGTGTACGAGGACATTCCGAAGGATCTGCTCGAGCACGTCGAAGACATCATCTTCAACCGCCGCCCTGACGCCACCGAGCGCCTGGTGGACTTCGCGGCGACGGTGAAGGGCGCGGGCAAGAAGCGCGAAGTGGATCTGACGTGGCGATCGGCGCCCGTCGAGACGCGCCTGTCGCACGCGCTCGTGCACGGCGTCGTCGAGTTCATCGAGGCCGACGTCGAAGAGGCGAGACAGAAGTACAGCCGGCCGCTCGACATCATCGAAGGGCCGCTCATGGACGGCATGAAGATCGTCGGCGATTTGTTCGGCGCCGGCAAGATGTTCCTGCCGCAGGTGGTGAAGAGCGCGCGGGCGATGAAGCGGGCGGTCGCGTATCTCGAGCCGTTCATGGAGGCCGAGCGCGAAGCCCGCATGGCGGCCGGCGGCGCCGCGGAGACCGCGTCCAAAGGCACCATCGTGATCGCGACCGTCAAAGGCGACGTTCACGACATCGGCAAGAACATCGTCGGCGTCGTGCTCGGGTGCAACAGCTACACCGTCGTGGATCTGGGCGTCATGGTGCCGTGCGACAAGATCCTGCAGACCGCGATCGACGTTGGTGCGGATCTCGTCGGTTTGAGCGGCCTCATCACGCCCTCGCTCGACGAAATGGTCCTCGTCGCGAAGGAAATGGAGCGGCGCGGCTTCCACCTGCCGCTCCTCATCGGCGGCGCGACGACGAGCAAGCAGCACACGGCGGTAAAGGTGGCGCCCGAGTACGGGCAGACGACGGTGCACGTGCTCGACGCGTCGCGGGTGGTGGACGTCGTGTCGAGTCTCCTGAGCGAGAAGCAGCGGCCCGGCTTCGAGGAGGCCAACCGTGAGCTGCAGACCCAGTTGCGCGAGCAGTACAGTGCGCGGCGCGAGCGGCCGCTGCTGCCGTACGAAGCCGCGTTGAAGAACCGCCTGAAAATCGACTGGGCGCGCGAGACGCCGGCCGAGCCGCCGTTCATCGGACGGCGGCCGCTGCCCGACGTGCCGCTCGCGGAGCTCGTCCCCTATATCGACTGGACCTTCTTTTTTTCGGCGTGGGAGCTGAAGGGACGGTTCCCGGCCATTCTCGACCACCCGCAATACGGCCCGGCGGCGCGGGAGCTGTACGACAACGCGCGGGCCGTGCTGGATCGCATCGTCGCCGAGAAGCAACTCGTCGCCAACGGCGTGTACGGGTTCTGGCCGGCGGCGAGCGAAGGCGACGACATCGCGGTGTACGGGGACGAGGCGCGGACCGAGGAGGTGGCGTGCTTCAACATGCTGCGGCAGCAGGAAGCGACGGCGGACGGCAAGCCGAACTTGTCGCTGGCCGACTTCATTGCCCCCAGGGCGCCGCAGGGCTCAACCGGCGTGCGCGATTACATTGGCGCGTTTGCCGTCACCGCCGGCCTGGGCGCCGACGCGCTGGCGCACGGCTTCGAGCGCGACAACGACGATTACAACGCGATCATCGTCAAGGCGCTGGCCGATCGGCTGGCGGAAGCATTCGCCGCGTGGCTTCATGCGAGAGCGCGCGCCGAGTGGGGGATTGGCGGCCCGGCGACATCCGAGGAACTCATTGCGGAAGCACACCGCGGCATCCGTCCGGGCTTTGGCTATCCGGCGTGTCCCGACCACAGCGAGAAGTTCAAGCTGTTCGATCTGCTGGACGCGCAGTCGCTCGGGATCGATCTCACGGACCACGGCGCGATGACGCCCGCGGCGAGCGTCAGCGGGCTGTACTTTGCGCATCCGGCTGCACGGTATTTTTCGGTCGGCAGAATCGGCGAGGATCAAATCCTCAGCTACGCGCGCCGGAAGGGTCAGCCGATCGAGGAGGTCGAGCGCTGGCTCGGCTCGAACCTCGCGTACGAACCGGCCCGCTGCTAGCGCGGCGTTCAGGGCCGCCCTGAGCTACCCTTCGTGTCGCGACTTCCCTTAATGCCGAGCTGGCCGCAGGCGTCCTTAAGTACCAAAGAGCACATTCATATAACCGCCTCTATAAGACAACGTATGACTTTAAAGCTGTCCAAGTGCTCTATTTTGATAATCGTGCCTCATATCGAGACACATTGCCGTTTCACACTAAATTCCTAGACAATCGCAGGATTCGGCATGGAGTCGGAAACCGCATGTTTCAGGATTGCACATGTGGCGCTGTTTGTACCCTTTGGACCCCTTGGGAATATCTCATGTAAGCCGCTGATTCTAAGGCGCTTTACCATGCCGCATGAGGAATGGCACAGGTGGCGGCCCTTTTGCTTTTGTATTCCTCGTTATGAAACTGTCTGACCACACTCA
>JADGOC010000013.1 GCA_017883165.1 Acidobacteriota bacterium | reverse complement strand
GGCGCGTTCGACGGCGACCGGATGGTCGGCTTCGTCTACTCGATGGCTGGCTTGAAAGACGGCCGGCCGACCCAGTGGTCGCACATGCTGGGCGTGGCCGAAGAGTGCCGCGACGCCGGCCTTGGGTTTCGTTTGAAGCTGCTGCAGCGCGAGCGGGCGCTCGCGATGGGGCTCGACCTGGTCGAGTGGACGTTCGATCCGATGCAGGCGGCCAACGCCCACCTCAACTTTGCGAAGCTCGGCGTGATCGTTGAGGAGTACGAGGAGAACGCTTACGGCGAATCCGCGAGCCCGTTGCACGCGGGCAATCCAACCGATCGATTCGTGGCGGAGTGGTGGATTCGCACGCCGCACGTCGAGCGGCGCATCGCGGCGTCCGGACCGTTCGTGCTCGAGTCGAGCGAGATCGCCGACGCGCGGCCGGCCAATCGAATCCGGGCGGCCGGCGAGTGGCTCGAATGCGCCGGCGTGGACCTGTCGCTCGACGTCGGACGCCTGACGGTGCAGATTCCGGTCGGCTTCACCGACATGCTGTCGCGCAATCCGGAGCTCGCGCTCGCGTGGCGCCTGAGGACGCGGGAGATCTTCACGACTTACTTCGCGCGCGGCTATCGCGTGGTGGATTTCCACCTCGATCGCACGGCCCGCCTGGGCGCGTACCTGCTAACGCGAAATTAGGAACTATAAACTCCTACCCCGGCGGCCATTCCATCGCCCTCCCGCCGAGCAGGTGCAGGTGGATATGAAAGACCGTTTGCCCCGCCTCGCGGTTCGTGTTGAACACCGTGCGGAAGCCGCCCGCGGAAATTCCGCGGGTTTTCGCGATCGCCGCGGCGCGGCGGACGAGCTCGCCGACGATCTGATCGTCCTGTGACGACACGTCGTTGAGCGTGGCGATGTGCGCCTTCGGCACGACCAGCACGTGCGTCGGCGCCTGCGGGTTGATGTCGTTGAAGGCGAGGATCCGCTCGTCTTCGTAGACGATGGACGCCGGGATTTCGCGGTTGACGATTTTACAGAAGAGGCAGTCAGCCATGGTCGTCTACGTTTTCCGCGCGATCGCAACACGCGCAATGCCCTGGAGATCACGCCGCAGGCCAACCATTGTGAGTCCGGGCTCGTCCGCAATCAACTGCTCCACCGCCATGTCCTGGCCGAAACCGAACTCGAAGATCAGGTAGGCGCCAGCGGCGAGGCGCGGCGCGGCGTGCGAGACGACGCGCGCCACGATATCGACGCCGTCGATACCGCCGAACAGCGCGACGTCCGGTTCGTGCTCGCGCACTTCGGGCTGCAAGCCGCGCCGGTCGCGGACCCTGACGTACGGCGGATTGGCGACGATCAAATCGAACGGACCGGTCTCGGTCTCGAGCACGTCGGTGCGCGCCAGGCGCACGCGCGAGCCGACCCCATACCGCGCGACGTTGCGCGCCGCGACCTCCAGCGCGAGCTCGGAGATGTCGGTGCCGACGACGTGCGCGGCGGGAAATTCTCTGGCGAGCACGACGGCGAGACATCCGCATCCCGTGCAGGCTTCGGCGATGGCGAGCGGCGCGCTGCGGTCACCCACGAGCTCGATCGCCGCTTCGACGATCAGTTCGGTCGACGGCCGCGGAATCAGCACGGCCGGCGATACCTCGAAGTCGAGATTCCAGAATTCCTGCCGGCCGGTGATGTAGGCGACCGGCTCGCGCGCGGCGCGCCGGGCGATGAGCGCGTCGTAGCGCGCCGCGAAGCCGTCGGGCTCGGCCTCGTGGCCCGCCGTGAAATAGCGCGTGGCATCCCAGCCGAGCACGTGCTGGGCCAGCAGGCGCGCGCCGGCCTCGGCCTCCTGAGGCGAGAGATCGGCCTCGCGCAGCCGCTCGCGGGCTGCGGCGACGTGGGCGTGAATGGATTTAGGAGACAGCGGTGGCGTCTTTGAGTTTTTCCGACTGGTAGTGGGTGATGACGTTGTCCAGGATCTCCGCCAGATCGCCGTTGAGGACTTCCGTCAGACGGTGCGTCGTGAAGTTGATGCGGTGATCGGTGATGCGGTTCTGCGGAAAGTTGTACGTGCGGATTTTTTCCGAGCGCTCGCCGGTGCCGACCTGGCTGCGGCGGTCCTTCGCGATCGCCTCGTGCTGCTTGTTCAGCTCCATTTCGTACAGGCGAGCGCGGAGCACCTTCATCGCCTTCGCTTTGTTCTTGATCTGCGACTTCTCATCCTGCTGCGAGACGACGACGCCGGTCGGGAGATGCGTGAGGCGCACGGCGGAGTAGGTCGTGTTGACGCTCTGCCCGCCGGGCCCGCTCGAGCAGAAGGTGTCGATGCGCAGGTCCTTCTCGTTGATCTGGATGTCGACCTCTTCGGCTTCGGGTAGCACCGCAACGGTGGCGGTGGACGTGTGAACGCGTCCGCTCGCTTCGGTGGCCGGCACGCGCTGGACGCGGTGCACGCCGCTCTCGTACTTGAGCACGCTGTAGACGCCGCGCCCCTCGATCATTGCGGTCACTTCCTTCAGTCCCCCGACGCCGGTGTCGCTGCTCGACATGACCTCGAGCTTCCACCCGCGCCGCTCCGCGTACTTGCTGTACATCCGGAACAGCTCGCCTGCAAACAGCGCCGCTTCGTCGCCGCCCGTGCCGGCGCGGATTTCGAGGACGACGTTCTTCTCGTCGTTGGGATCCTTCGGGATGAGCAGCACCTTCAGCTCGGCGACGAGGGCGTCACGCCTGGCGACGAGCGACTTGAGCTCCTCGCGCGCCAGCTCGCGCATATCGGCGTCGCCGCCGGCGACGAGTTCTTCGGTGTGGCCGATGTCGCGGACCAGCGTCTTGTACTCGCGGAAGCGAAGGACCATCGGTTCGATCTCGGAGAACTCTTTCGAGAGCTTCCGGAACGCGGACGGGTCCGTCTGCGCCTCGGCGCTGCCGAGGCGCGCGAGGATCTCCTCGTAGCGCCGTTCCACCGACTGAAGTTTGTCAAACACGGGCTATCCCCCGGAAACCGGCGGCAGAAACGCGATCTCGTCGCCGTCGCGGACCTCGCGGTCCATGCGCGCATAGTCGGCGTTCACCGCGCTCGAAATCGATCGCTCGTAGGCGGCGAAATCGGGGAATTCGCGCGTGAGCTGCGCCCACACGGCGCCGACGGTCGCCCCGGGCGCGACCTCGCGCGTCAACTCCGACGCGCCCGCGACGTCGCGCAGCCGGGCGAACAGCCGGACGGTCACGCGCATGCGACCCGTTCGGCCTCGGCGCGCGCGCGCCGATCCTCGGGATCCGCCGTCGCGCCTTCGATCCAGACGTCGCCGCCCTCGAAAAACTCGTGCTTCCAGATCGGCGCGATCTGCTTGACGCGCTCGATCGCGTAGCGGCAGGCCGCGAAGGCATCCGCCCGATGGGCGGACGCGGCGGCGATCGCCACGCTCGCCTCGCCGATCTCGAGGCGGCCGATCCGATGCTGCAGGCCGAACCGCACGCCCGGCCACCGCTCGCGCGCCTCGGCCGCGATTCGCTCGAACACCTTGAGGGCGAGCGGTTCGTAGGCCTCGTACTCCAAGTATCGGACGCGGCGTCCGGCATTGTGGTTGCGCACGAGGCCGAGAAAGCTGACGACCGCGCCGTCCCCCTCGCCGCTGACCGCCGACACCAAGCCGTCGACCCGAAGCGGCTCGACGCCGATCGAGAGCAGCGGAGTCGTCACCATCTCAGTATACGGGGTTCCGCCTTCACCGCTTCGCGGCTACGGCGGACAGGCCGGCCCTATGTACGGCGGGTCTGCCAGAAATGGTCCAGCGGCCCGTGGCCGTGTCCGATCGCGAGGGCGTGTCGAATCGCGCCCGCCACATATTGCTGGGCCCGCGCCGCTGCCTCCTCGGGGCTCATCCCCAGCGCGAGACAGGCGGCAATCGCCGACGCAAACGTGCACCCGGTGCCGTGCGTGTTCCGCGTCTCGATCCGCGGCGTGCGACATTCGCTGAACGCGCGGCCGTCGAACAGGAGATCGACGATCTCGTGTCCCGTGCCGTGCCCGCCGGTGATGATGACCGACGCGCCTCCGATGTCGTGAATGCGCCGCGCGGCCTCGCGCGCATCGCCCGGCGACGCGATCGTCGTGCCGCTCAGTACCTCCGCCTCCGGCAGGTTCGGCGTGACGATGAACGCACGCGGCACCAGCTCCGTGCACATCGTCCTCACCCCATCGTCGTCGAGCAGGCGCGCGCCGCTTTTCGACACCATCACCGGATCGACGACGACCAGCGGCAGGTCCAATTCCTCGATTGCCGCGGCGACCGCCTCGACGATGGCGGAGGTGGCGAGCATGCCGATCTTCGTGGCGTGGACCTCGATGTCGCCCGCGACCGCTTCAATCTGCGCCGTGACGAGATCGGCCGAGAGCACCGATGCGTCCGTGATCCCGACAGTGCTTTGCGCCGTGATCGCCGTGATGGCGCTCGTGCCGTAGACGCCAAACGCGGCAAACGTCTTCAGATCGGCCTGGATGCCGGCGCCGCCGCTCGAGTCGCTGCCCGCAATTGTCAGCACGGTACGCATACGTTAAGATTCGCTCATGCCGCAGCCGCTCTCCCGGTCCACGCTACTCGACACCTTCACCGCCGGCGCCGATTCGCGCGGGTGGCAGGCCGCCGAGCGCGCCGGCGCCGTCGCGTTCGTCACCGTGCTGACCGCCATCGCCGCGCAGGTCAGCATTCCGCTGCCGTTCACGCCGGTGCCGTTCACGTTCCAGCCGATGATCGTGCTCGTCGGCGGTTTGGCGCTCGGCGCGCGTCTCGGCATGTCGAGCCAGATACTGTATCTCGCGCTGGGGATGGCCGGCCTCCCCGTGTTCGCCGCGTCACCCATTCTGCCGCCCGGCGTCGCACGGTTGCTCGGGCCGACCGGCGGCTATCTCATGAGCTATCCGTTCGCGGCGTGTCTCGCCGGTTACCTGGCCGAGCGCGGCTTCGATCGGCGCTATTTGACATCGGTCGTCGCGATGGCCGCTGGCCTCGCCGTCGTTTTCTTGGTCGGCGTGTCGTGGCTCGGCTTCGTCGTGCAGCCGTCGCGCGGCGTCGCGGGGGCGCTCGCGGCCGGCTTCTATCCGTTCGTCCTGCCGGATCTCCTCAAGCTGCTCGCGGCCGCCGGCGTCATGCCGGGGCTGTGGCGGCTGACTGGCACACGCGCGCGCTAGCGTCCTTTTCCGAACACCAGCAAGAACTGAAACGGCGGGACGGCCGCGCGGGCGCTCAACTGCAGTCCCGCCGCCGCGGCCGCGTTGATGACCGCCTGCGGGTCGACGCGCTCTTCCGGCTCCGGTCCCGGTCCGCCGCCGCCAGGATTGAAGTCGACGATGCCGATGCGCCCCTGCGGCTTGAGCGATCGCGCGACGTTCTTGAGCAGCGCCACCGGATCCTCCATCTCGTGATACGCATCGACGATGAGCACGGCGTCGATGCCGGTCGGCAGCCGGGGATCGTTTGCCGTCCCGAGCACTGCCTTCACGTTCGTGAGCCCTTCGAGCTGCACGCGGCGGGTCACGGCCTCGATCATCTGCGGCTGAATGTCCTCCGCGTACACGACGCCGTTCGGCAGCACGCGGCGCGCGAGGCGAATGGTGAACCAGCCGCCGCCGGCCCCGAGGTCGGCGACAAGAGAGCCCTCCGCGATGCCCAGCGCGTCCATGATCTGATCGGGCTTCTGCCACTGATCGCGGTCGGGGCCTTCGAGCAGCCCGAGATCCTGAGGCGGAAAGAGGCGGACGCTGGGCTTGGCCTGTTGGAGGGCTGGATGGGCTGGAAGGGCGGGATAGGCAGGATGGGAAAAGCCTGCAGCAAGTGCGAGCGCGAGTAGCGTCGCGGCTCTCATTTCCTTTCTTCCTTCCGTCCAGACTCTTCTGCCTTTCCCGCCCCCACGATCCCTCCTCGCGTCATCGCCTTTACCGAGAGAATCTCGTCCAGTCGCTTCGCGTCCAGTAACCCGCGCTCGAGCACGAGCTCGCGGATCGAGCGGCCGGTCTTCACCGACTCCTTCGCGATTTCCGCGGTTGCGGCGTACCCGATGTGCGGGCTGAGCGCGGTCGCGAGCGCGGTGCTGCGATCGAGCAGCTCGCGCGCGCGGTCCGCGTCGGCGGCGATGCCGTCGACGCACCGCGTGCGCAGCACCTTCATCGATTCGCGCAGAATCGTCGACGCGTGCAGGGCGTTCCACGCGATGACCGGCATCATCACGTTCAGCTCGAGCTGGCCGGCCTCGCACGCCATCATGATCGTCGTATCGCAGCCCATCACCTGGAAGCACACCTGATTCACCATCTCGGGGACCGACGGATTCACCTTCCCCGGCATGATCGACGACCCCGGTTGCACGGCCGGCAGCGCGATCTCGGCGATTCCGGCGCGCGGCCCCATGCTGAGCAGACGCAGATCGCTGGCGACCTTGCCGAGCTCGACCGCCAGCCGGCGCATGGCGCCCGAGTACGCCAGCACGTCGCCCATGCTCTGGGTGACGCGAAAGAGATTGATCGCGGGCGTGAGCCCCAGACCGGTGTACCGCGACAGGTTATCGACCACGAGCCGCCGATAGTCGTCGCCCGCGTTCAGGCCCGTGCCGACGGCGGTCGCGCCAATGTTGAGTTCCAGCAGCTGCTCCGCGGCTTCGGCCACATCGTCGGCGCCGCGGCGGATGCAGGCGGCGTAGCCGCCGAATTCCTGTCCAAGCGTGATGGGTACCGCGTCCTGAAGATGCGTCCGGCCCGTCTTGAGGACGCCGGAAAACTCGTCAGCCTTGCGCGCGAGACTTTCGGCCAGCCCGTGCGCCGCGGCAACGAGCGGGCCGGTGCCGAGGAGCAAGGCGAGGCGCGTCGAGGTCGGGAAGACGTCGTTGGTCGACTGGCCCATGTTGACGTGATCGTTGGGATGCACGCGCCGATACGTGCCGCGCGGTTCGCCCAGCAGCTCAGCGGCGCGGTTGGCCAGCACCTCGTTCGCATTCATGTTGTGCGACGTGCCCGCGCCCGCCTGATACACGTCGACGACGAACTGGTCGCGCAGGCGTCCTGCGAGGATTTCGTCGGCCGCCGACACGATCGCGCGCGCCACGCTCGCCTCGAGACGCCCGAGCGCGGCGTTCGCCTCGGCCGCCGCTTTCTTGACGAAGATCGTCGCGGCAACGAGATCGGCCGGCGCGCGGAGGCCGCTGATGGGAAAGTTCTCGACGGCCCGCGCCGTCTGCACGCCGTAGTACGCGTCGGCGGGCACGTTCAGCTCGCCCAGCGGATCGCGTTCCGTGCGGAAATTCTCAGATCCACCAGCCACTAGCCACCAGTCACTGAGTATACTGCTCGCTATGCCCTCATTTTTCGACAGCGTATTGCAGCTCATCGTCCGCACCTCGACGGACCTGCCGCCGGACGTTCGCGCGGCGATGAAGACCGCCCGCGCCGCGGAACCCGACAACACCCAGTCGTCGCAGGCCCTCACGATCATTGCCCAGAACATCGATCTCGCGGTCGATCACGAGGGGGCGATCTGTCAGGACACCGGCATGCCGACCTTCGAGGTCAGGGTGCCGATCGGCGCGAATCAGGTGGTGATGCGCCAGCAGATCCGCGAAGCGGTCGCCGAGGCGACGCGGCGCGGCAAGCTGCGGCCGAATTCGGTCGATTCGATCACGGGCCAGAACTCGGGCGACAACCTCGGGCCGGGGACGCCGGTCATCCACTTCGATCAGTGGGAGAAGGACGAGATCGAGATCAGGCTGATCCTGAAAGGCGGCGGCTGCGAGAACAGCAACGCGCAATACGCGCTGCCGATGGAGCTGCCGCATCTCGGACGCGCCGACCGCACGCTCGACGGCGTCAGAAAATGCATTCTCCACGCCGTCTGGCAGGCGCAGGGCAAGGGCTGCAGCCCGGGAGCCCTCGGCGTCTGTATCGGCGGCGATCGGGCGTCGGGCTATCTGCACGCGAAGGAGCAGTTGTTTCGCACGCTCGACGATGTGAATCCGGATGCGCGGCTGGCGCAGCTCGAAGCGTCAATCATGTCCGCGGCGAACACGCTCGAGATCGGCACGATGGGGTTTGGCGGGAAGGTCACGCTCATCGGCTGCAAGATCGGCGCAATCAACCGGCTGCCGGCCAGCTTCTTTGTGTCGGTCGCCTACGACTGCTGGGCGTTCCGTCGTCTCGGCGTGATCCTCAATCGATCGACCGGCGCGATCGAGCGATGGCTGTATCGCGATCCCGCGAATCCGATCATCCCGATGCTCGATCAGGCGGGCTTCGCGCGCACGGGTCGTGAAGTGAACCTCCAGGCGCCGCTGACCGACGCGCAGGTTCGTTCGTTGAAGGTCGGCGACGTCGTCATGATCTCCGGCCGGATGTTCACCGGCCGCGACGCCGTGCACGCGTATCTGATGAAGCACGATCCGCCCGTCGATCTGCGCGGGTCCGTTCTGTACCACTGCGGTCCGGTCGCCGTGAAAGAGGGCGACGGGTGGCGCATCAACGCCGCCGGGCCGACGACGAGCATCCGCGAGGAGCCGTATCAAGGCGAGATCATCAAGCGGTACGGCGTCCGCGCGGTCATTGGCAAGGGGGGGATGGGCGAGAAGACGCTGGCGGCGCTCAAAGAGCACGGCGCTGTGTACCTGAACGCGATCGGCGGCGCGGCGCAGTTCTACGCGCGCACGATCGAGAAGATCGACGGCGTTTCGCTCCTCGAGCTTGGCACGCCCGAGGCGATGTGGCATCTCACGGTCAAGGATTTTCCCGCCATCGTGACGATGGATGCGCACGGGAACAGTCTGCACAAGGACGTCGAGCAGACATCAGGCGAACATCTCGCCGCGATATCCACGTCATAGTCCCTTGTGGTGAAAGTCTTTCAGAGGCGGGCGGGCGTAGCCCCGTTCCATCGCCGCGATATCCAGGTCCATCGTTTCGAGGTCGGCGATCGCGAGCAGCGGAAACGGCGACAGCTCCGGCATGTCGATCGTCTTCAGATAGCCGGCGCACGTGGCGCACACTTCGACGCGCCGATCCTTCCGTTCTTCGTCGGGCGCCGCGGTCACGAACGCCTCGCCGCTTTCGGCGCAGTAGATGCACGCGTACGCGTTCAGCTCCCACGCCGCCGCGCAGAACGAGCAGCGCAGCACGCGGCGGCCGCCGACGACCTCGGCAAGCGCGGGCCACGATCCGCAGGCGGGGCAGTACCCGCGATCCCAGCGTGCGCGCGCGTCGGCGATGCTTTGGTCTGACGCCGCGTTCGAGAAGAGCGCCCGTTGGAGCGCATGCGCGAACGGGCTGACCGCGAGCTCGGCGACGAGCCACACGAGATCGGGCGCGAGGCCGCGGTGGACGGCGCCTTCGCGAATCGCCTCCTGATGCCGAGACAGCGACGCCGCGAGCAGCGACCCGATCTCGATGCTGCCGCTCTCGATCGCCGACCGGATGTGCTCGGCGGCGGCTCCCGCGCCGCCGGCCGCGAGCTCCGAGCAGAGTTCCAGCAGCGGAGCCGTCAGCGCCGGCACGGGCAGGGGAATCGGTTCACCGGCGAAGGCCGGCACCCCGCGGTCCAGCTTGGCGGCGACGTATTTCGGCGGCAGCGACAGGCGCGGGAGGCGGCCGCGATCGATCGTCCGCGTCAGATCGACGACGAGCGTGATGAGGCGGCGCTGGAGGTCGATGGCCGGCTCGAGGTCGGGGCGGGCGGCGAGAACGGCGTCCCAGCGGGCGCAGGCCGACGCCAGCAGGTCGTCGCGGCTGCTGGGTGGGACGTCGATGTAGGGGGCCAACGGGGCAGTATACCAACCCGCTTCTTGCTATAATGGTATGTAATCCCTGAGGAGAAGAGACCTTCATGATCAACGTATCCGAGACCGCTGCGGCGAAGATTAACGAACTGCTGACGGAAGAGAACAAGGCGGGCAGCGGCCTGCGCGTGTTCGTTCAGGGCGGCGGCTGCTCCGGCTTCCAGTATGGGCTCATGATCGAGGAGAACGGCCAGGGCTCCGGCGACGAGGTCTTCGAAGCGCACGGCATCAAGCTCTTCGTGGACCCGATCAGCATCCGGTACCTCAAAGGCGCCGAGGTCGATTTCGTCGACACGATCACCGGCGGCGGGTTCACGATCAAGAACCCGAACGCGACGTCCACCTGCGGCTGCGGGTCTTCGTTCAGCGTGGAATAGACAACGGTCGGGTCTGTTTCCGGACATGGCCCGACCTCTTCCCGACCTCTCGCGCCTGCGTCCCGCAGGCGGCAAACACTCAACCAAACGCGATCGCATTCTGAGTATCTTCCTCGAGCAGGAAGGTCACTCGAGTGCCGACGATCTCTGCGACCTCGCTCGGCGCCAGGACGCGGGCATCGGCCGGGCGACCGTCTACCGGACGCTCCAGTGGATGGTCGAGGCGGGGATCGCGCGCAAGGTCGACTTCGGCGACGGCCGCTCGCGCTTCGAGCCGTCGTACCGCCATCCGCGCCATTTCCATCTCATCTGCACGATCTGCCACCAGTCGTCGGAGTTTCTCAGCTCCGACGTCGAGGCGCTGGTCGAAGAGATCGCGGCGGCGCGCGATTTTGCCGCGTCGCAGACGCTCGTGCAGATTCACGGGGTGTGCGAGGCGTGCCGAACGGGGCGCACAGGGAAGGGCGCGGGCGCGATCGACGGCGCCACCACCGAGCTCGTGTTCGCGCGCGACGCGCTGCGGATCGCCATCGCGACCGAGCGCAGCGGGCTCGCGTTCTACACGCGCGCGGCGCACCTGACGCGTGACCCGCGAGGGCGGAGCGTCTTCCGGAAGCTCGCGGCCGAGGAGCGCGAGCATCTGGCGACGCTCGAAGCACGCTACCGCGGCCTGACGGCGCAGGATCCGCAGCTCGAGTCGCGCCCGACGTTCCTCTTCTTCAAGGGCGCGGCGAGCGGGCTGTTCGCCGAAGGCGCGAAGCAGCTCCGCGCGGGCGTCGACGATCAGCAGGCGCTGCTCATCGGCATCAAGTGCGAGCGCGGATCGCACACATTCTTCAAGCGCTACGGCGAGCGGTTCGAGGACTCCGAGGGCAAGCAGATCTTCCTCGAGTTCGCCGCCGAAGAGCGCGCGCACCTCGATCTGCTGATCGGCGAGTACCGCGCGTTGCGCGAGCGGCAGGCGCCGCCCGTGTCGCGCCGCCACCGCCCACGTCGGGCCGCCACTCGGCCTGCGAAGTCGGGACGTTGATCGATCTCCACACCCACACCACCGCCTCCGACGGCCGGCGGTCGCCGGCTTCGCTCGTGGCGGCGGCGGTGGCGGCGGGTGTCACCGTGCTGGGCGTCACCGATCACGACACCGTCACCGGCTGCGCGCCGGCGTCGGCCGCATGCGCCGACGCCGGCATCGAGTTCGTGCCCGGCATCGAGCTTACCTCCGTGCGCGATGCGACCGACGTCCACGTGCTCGGCTATTTCATCGACGCCGCATCGCCGCCGCTCGTGTCCTTCCTCGCGGACCAGCGGCGGCGCCGCGTCGATCGGGTCCGGCAGATGATCCTCCGACTCGCGATGAGCGGCGTCGAGCTCGACGCCGACGCCGTGCTCAAGCCCGGGATCGACGACCCGGCTACATCGGCCGGCCGGCCGTGGATCGCGCGCGCGCTCGTCAAGCGCGGCTACTGCGCGACGACGGGCGAAGCGTTCGAACGCTGGCTGTCGCGTGGACGTCCGGCATTTGTGCCGCGCCTCGCGCCGCCGCCCGAGGACGTGTTCGCGCGCATCCACGCCGCCGGCGGCGTCGCTTCGATCGCGCATCCCGGGCTCGTCGGCCGGGACGAATGGATTCCGGAGTTCGCCGAGGCGGGCGTCGATGCGCTCGAGGCGTACCACACCAAGCAGGACGGCGAGCAGACGGCCCGCTACATCGCGTTGGCCGATCGGCTCGGCCTCGCCGTATCAGGCGGATCGGACTATCACGGCGACGAATCGCACGGCGCGGTCTCGCCCGGCAGCGTGTCGCTCCCGCGCGCCGCGTACGACGCGCTCCTCCGGCGGAAGGCGGCCGCGCGCTAACGAGCGTTCGCGATCGGCAGCCTCTCGAAGGCGCCTTTCCGCACCACGTTGACGACCCGCGGCGCGGCCTGCGCGGACACACGCAGCTCGCCGGTCACCTCTTCGTACAGCGTGGCGTATTCGATCTCGCCGCTCGCCAGCGCGACCCACATGTCGCCCCAGTAATCGCTGCGGCCCACGAGCTTCATGCCGGGCAGCTCGTGCTCGATGGTGTTGAAGAACGCCTCATAGCGGATGAGCGCGCATTCCTGCTTGTTGCGCTCGACCACACCGACCCACGTGAGCTGAATGTCGCTGTGCGTGAACGAGCCGGCCCCGGCGAACGGCACGGCCCACGCAGGCACGTGATAGGGCGAACCCGCTTTGACCCTGTTCAGGTCGAGCGCAAAGGTGTCGAACATGAACGTGTCCCACACGAGATTTCTGGCCTGGGTCGCCATCGGCGGAAAGGCCTTGAAGAACTCGGACGAGAAGATCCGCTCGCGCGCGGGCGAATAGCTGAACCCTTCCATGTACGTCTGCGGCTCCTCGCGCGCGTATCCGCCCGTCAGCGAGTCCGCGGTCGCCAGCGTCACGTGCGTCCACCGGACATCGTCTCCCGGCTCGGCGGCCGTGTACTCGCCGACGATGCGCTGCTTCTGAAGGCACTGTCCCTTCGCATCGAAATTGAAGTACTCCATCGTGAAGCGGTACTGGCGCGGATGCGGCGCGGCGAGCAGCGTCAGCGCGGCGGCGATGGCGATCGAACGATTTTGCGTCATACTGTGTCCGTGTCTGCCGCGTTACTCACCGCCGTTGGTCTCGGACTGATCGGACTGATTACGACTGCCTTCTTCGGGCTCCGCGTGGCCGGAAGCGCCGACATCTGGCGCCACATCTCCTTCGGCATCTTTTCGACGCTGCTGATTCTGCTGGCGCATTCGATGATGATGTTCTACCTCATCGGCAAGGGGAAAGCGGTGAAGGATGCGATGGCCGAGGGGCAGCTCACCGGCGATCAGTATCGCCGGATCGCCGCCGCGCGCAAGCCCGTATTTTCGATCGCCACCCTCGCGATGGCCGTGACGATGACCACCGCCATTCTGGGCGCGAGCGTCGACACCGGCGTCCTGCCGCCGATCGTGCACGCGATGGTCGCCTATGGGGCGATCGCGTGCAACCTGGCCGCGCTCAGGACCGAGATCGCCGCCCTCACCGAATCCACTCGCATCGTCGACGAAGTGAACCGCCTCCTGCGTTCGTGAGCGCTCCCGTCCTCGAGATGACCGACGTTTCACGAGAGTACCGGGGTTTGCGTCCGCTCAGAATCGAACGGCTGGCGATCGGCGCCGGCGAGCACGTCGCGATCCTCGGCCTCGATCAGGTGACGGCGGAGGTGTTCGTGAATCTCGTCACGGGTGCGACGGTGCCCGATCGCGGGGAAGTGAAGATCTTTGGCCGGCCGACCTCCGAGATCGCCGACAGCGCCGACTGGCTGGCCCTCGTCGACCGCTTCGGCATCGTGAGCGAGCGTGCCGTGCTGCTCGACGGCCTGTCGGTGATTCAGAATCTCTCGATACCGTTCTCCCTGGAGATCGAGCCGCCGCGCGACGAGGTGCGAGTGCGCGCCGAAGCGCTGGCGCGCGAGGCGGAGCTGCCGGAGGCGGCCTGGGGGCGTCCGCTTGGGGAGCTGGATCGCGCCGCCCGCATGCGCGTCCGTCTGGGGCGCGCCCTTGCGCTCGATCCGGCGATCATGCTGCTCGAACACCCCACGGCGGAGGTGCCCCGCGCCGAGGCGGCGCCGATGGGCCGGCACATGCGCGCGATCGCCGCGCGGCGCGGCGTCGCCATCGTCGCCGCGACGGCGGATGAGGTGTTCGCGGGCGCCGTGGCGACGCGCGTGCTGACGCTCGACGCGGCGACGGGGCGGCTGGCCGACAAACGCGGGTGGTTTCGGCGCCGCTGAGAATTACTTCTTCTCGATCACGCCGCAGGCGACTCTCGGGCCTCCGCTCACGCCCGACCCGTGCTCACCGGTGATGCCTTGATCCGGATTGCCGTGAATGACGATGGCCGAGCCGTCAGCGTCGAAGAGCGTCAGCGGACCGTCGGTGAGCGTCACTCGCGTGGTGATCGCGTCGAGCGTCCCCTCGCCGTTCGCGCCGGCGACGAGCTGCGGCAGGTCGCCCATGTGGAACGGGTGGTTGGCGTCGGGATCCATGTTCCCGGCGGGACCTGGATCGAAGTGTCCGCCGGCCGCCGCGAAGTCGGGTTCGCACTTGCCGACCGCGTGAAGGTGGACGCCGTGGAGGCCGGGCTTCAGCCCTTTCGCGGTCAGATGAATTTCAACGTACGTAACCGTTCCGTTTTTTCGTTCGGTGAAGTCTGCGGAACCGGTGATACCCTGGCCCGCGATCGTCGCGTGCGCCTGGGCGACGACGGTCCCGTGCCCTTGCGGCGTCGCCGCCTTCTTCGCGGCGACCGGTTTGGCGGTCGATTTCGGAGCCTGTGCTGACGTTGTCACCACCAAGGCCGGCGCCAGGAAAACCGCCAGGGCCGCGGCGACTGCATGCGATATGCGCATATGTGTCTCCTTGAGGTGAGGATTGTACACAGGCTGTGCAATTGGCGTCGGCCGCCGGATGAGCTGGCCCGGCGGCCGGCTCAGAAATCGCCGATCCGCCGGCTCGACGTATTGGAACGAATATTGATAATCCGATCTCGGGCATATGCGCCCAAGGAGACTCGGATGCCGACCGGCACGATCAAGCGACTCGTTCGGGACAGAGGATTTGGGTTCATTCGCGATGAGGGCGGCCAGGAGTGGTTCTTTCATCGCAGTTCGGTGGAAGGCAGTTTCGATGAGTTGAACGAAGGCCAGCGCGTCAGTTTCGAGGAAGAGCCGTCGGCCAAAGGGCCGCGCGCCGGCAGCGTTCGCAGCGAGGCCGCCTGACGACCGGCGACTGAGACACGATCAAAGTCATCCTTTTCGACATCGACGGTACGCTTGTGCTCACCGGCGGGGCGGGTGGGCGCGCGATGGCGCACGCCTTCGAAGATCTGTTCGACATCCCCGACGCCTTCCGCGAGATCTCGATGCCCGGCCGCACGGACAGTTGGATTCTGTCCGACGCGGCCGCCGCGCACGCGATCCCGCCCGACGAGCTCGCGCGCTTCCGCGACGTCTACCTCACGCACCTCGTTCGAGAGATCGAGCGCCCCGTTTCCGGCAAGCGCGTGATGCCGGGCGTCCGTCCCCTGCTCGACGCGCTGGCCGGTCGGTCTGACATGTATCTCGCGCTCCTCACCGGCAACTACGAAGAAGCGGCGCGGGTGAAGCTCGAATACTTCGACCTGTGGCGCTATTTTCCGTGCGGCGCGTTTGGAGACGCTGCGCCGGATCGGAATGGACTGATGCCGAAAGCGCTGGCGCGCATCCGCGCGTGCGGCGGGCCCACGGTTGCCGGGTCGGACGTGGTCGTCGTCGGCGACACGCCGCTCGATGTGGCGTGCGCGGCGGCGTCAGGCGCGCGGTCGATCGCCGTGGCGACCGGCGGCTACGACGTCGAGACGCTCCGTGCCGCCGGCGCGGACGTGGTGTTCGCGGATCTCAGCGACCTCGACGCGGTGTTGTCAGCGATTTAGGGGGTCGGGAGCCTTTTGCAGTTTCTGCGTACTTGGAGCGCTGTTGAAAGTACGCAGAAACTGCAGAAGGCTCCCGACCCCCCCGGTTTGGCGGAAGCGCCTCGGAGTCGAACCGAGCCTCCCCGCGTGAGCAGGGAGCAACCGATTTTGAAGACCGGGAGGGCCACCGGGCCCCGTTCGCTTCCGAAATGATTGTGACAGAAGAACGGACGTGCGAGGAGCCGGCCCGGGCTACGCCGGACCGGCCTCGCCGAGCGGAAGGCTAACTTTCGATCAGACGGACGTCGCCCGCGCGCGGACCCTTTTGCGAATCCTCTGGCGTGAACTCGACGCGCTGTCCCTCGCGCAGCAACTCGAATACCGCACCTCGGACCGAGCTGCGGTGAAAGAAGTGCTCAGTGCCGCCTTCGTCGCGGATGAACCCGAACCCTTTGTCGATGAGGAGCCGTGCAATTGTGCCCGTCGGCATACCCGAAGCCTCCGTTCCCAGCCAGGCCGATTGTGGCCCTCAATTGAGCTGGAAATTCGGCCCAGTCTAGGCAGTCGGACGCCGGAAGTCAAGCCAGTGCCGTGACTTGCCACGTTTCAGCGTCCTCGTCGTCCTCATCCTCGTCCTCGTCGTCTTCGTCGTCTCCGTTGCCGTCCTCGTCATCGTCTTCGTCGTCGTCGTCATCGTCGATGTCGTCATCGAGAACGAAGCGAGTCATAAACACCTCCGCCGACATGTCGTTACTTGTCACGACGCGGGCTCGGTGGCCGGTTTCGCCTTCTCGCGGCCAGACGTCGGATAGGTCGACCAGAAGTGGCGGCCGCACCGGGGACAGACCCAGAACTGATCCGGCGTCCAGGCCTGGCCCGGCCCGGGATCGCGCATGTCCATCTGCGTGCCGCAGCGCTGACAGCGAATGTGGAGATCGACGTCGGTCATAGCCGCAATTTTAGCGCATGAGGGCGCCGTTCGGATCTACGATCCCCGGCGTGATCCCCGCCGGCATTCCCGCCATTCTCCTCGCCGCCGGCAAGTCGACGCGGATGGGACGATCCAAGGCGCTCCTGCCGCTCGGCCCAGGCGAGACAGCCGAGACGTTCCTGACGCACCTCGTCGCCACGTTCCGCGCCGCCGGGATTAACGATGTCGTCGTGGTGGTCGGCTATGAGGCGGCGGCGATCGTCGATGCGCTGCAGCGCCGCGGAACGGACGCGCGCTTCGTCTTCAACGAGGACTACGAAGCGGGGCAGTTGACGTCGCTCCTCGCCGGCCTGCGGGCCGTCGATCACCCCGGCGTCGTCGCGGCGCTCGTGTCGCTGGTCGACGTGCCGCTCGTCGCGGCGTCGACGGTGCGTGCCGTCGTCGAGCGGTATCGCCAGACGCGCGCGCCGATCGTGCGCCCCGTGCGCGGCGGGCGGCACGGCCATCCGGTGCTGATCGATCGGACGCTCTTCGATCCCCTGCGCGCGATCGGTCCGTCGCAGGGCGCGAACGTGATCGTCAGGGCGCACGCGTCGGCAGCGGGCGATGTCGAGGTGACTGACGAAGGCGCGTTCGCGGATGTCGATACGCCGGCCGAGTATGACGCGTTGGTCGCGCGCGGCCGCTCAGCACTAGAATGAGACTGATGGCGAGCCTGCTCGAAGCGATTGAAATCAAGCGGAAGATGTTCTTCGAATACGAGAACGCGCCGTACCACTGCCTGGACGTCGAAATCTCCAAGCCCACGGCCCGCGGCGGGCAGACGCTCGTGCGTTTGAAGATGCGCAATCTGCTGACGCGCGCCGTCTTCGACCGCACGTTCAAGGCAGGCGACAAGTTCAAGGAGCCGGACCTGGCGACGCTCCCGGCGTCTTACCAGTACACCGACGGCATGGGCATTCACTTCATGGATCAGGAGTCGTACGAGACGCTGACGCTCGGCCCTGATCTGGTCGGCGAGGATCGCCTGCTGCTCGGGGACAACGTGTTGGTCCAGATCCAAACCTACAACGGCAATCCGATCGGCCTGCAGTTTCCGCCGCACGTCGAGCTGACGGTCGCGTCGACAGAGGCCGGCGCGCGCGGCGACACGGCGAGCGGCAGCGTCACCAAGGTGGCGACGCTCGAGACGGGCATGGAAATCCGCGTGCCGTTGTTCATCAAAGAAGGCGAGAAGATCAAGGTCCACACCGAGACGCGGGAGTTCGCGGGCCGAGCGGGGAAGTAAGCAGCGACGTTCGCGGGACCCATGAGAGCCGTCTTCCTGCACGTCGCCATGGCCATTGGATTTGCCGCGCTGGCGGTCGTCTGGAGCTGGCCTCTCGTTCTTCACCTCTCGACCCACCTCCCCGGTCGCGGATTCGGCGACAACGCGCTCTTCCTGTGGAACTTCTGGTGGATGCGAACGGCGCGGGCATCTGGTACCGGGTTCTGGCACACCTCGTATCTCTTCGCGCCAGCAGGCGCTGACCTCATCCTTCACACGCATACGGCATTGCCGGCGTGGCTCGGAGCCACGCTGCTGCGCCGGTTCCCCGTCGCGACGGCGCTGAATCTCACGATCCTCGGGTCGCTCGCCCTGAACGGTTTCTGCGCGTACCTCTTGGCGTGGCGGATCGTCCGCCAGCGCGGTGCCGCCATTCTCGCTGGAATCATCTTTGGGACGTCGCCGTACATCGCGGCCCATCTGAACGGCCACTTCAACCTGATCACGGCCTGGCCCCTTCCGTTGTTCGCACTCGGCGTCGCTGATGCCGTGCGCGGATCGATCAAATGGGCCGTGCTCGCCGGCATCGTGCTGGCCGCGACGGCGTATATCGATTACTACTACGTGATCTACGAGATCGCCTTCGCGTGTGGCGTCCTCCTGTTGGACGCGCGACAGTGGTCGGTGGAACTGCGCGCGCGTCCGCCGTATGGACGCTGGCTATTGGTGCTGGTCGGCGCGGCGATTGCGCTCGATCTCGTCGTGCTCGTCGCGATCGGCGTCACGGGCGGATTCAGCGGTCAGCTCGGGCCTTTTCGGTTCTCGATGCGGGACACGTTCAACACCCTGCAGATCCTCTGGGTGCTGATCGCCGCCGCTCTGTGGCTGTGGTTCAGGCCGCGGATTGGCGCACAGCCTCGCGACGGGTGGTCTTCAGGCCGCGCCGCGCGCTCCCTGGCCGTCATGCTCGGCATCTTCTTGATCGCGGCCGCGCCTCTCGTGTGGAACGGGGCCGTCCTGCTCGCGCGCGGCCAGTACGTCACGCAGCAGTACTACTGGCGCAGCGCGCCCGTCGGCATCGACGTCGTGACGCTGTTTCTCGGCAATCCATTTCACAGTCTGTGGGGTGGGGCGCTGCGGCACCTCTACTCACGGCTCGGGATCGACCTCATCGAATCAGGCGCATGGATCGGGATCGCGCCGCTCGTGTTGGCGGCGTCCGCGGCTCGAAGCCGGTCCGGGGATCCCGTTGTTCGGCGGTGGGCCGTGCTGGGAGGCGTGTTCTTTGTGTGGGCGCTCGGCTCGCACGTCCACGCGGCCGGGCAGAACACCGGCATGATCATGCCAGAGGCGTTGATGCGGTACGTGCCGATCGCGGCAAACGCCCGGATGCCGGGTCGCGCGATGGTGGTCGTGTACCTGGCCATCGCGGTGCTGGCGGCGACGAGCGTCGCGCATATCCGGTGGCGTCAGTCCGCGGTGGCCCTATCGGCGATGGCGGCGCTGGTGCTCGCCGACTTCGTGGTCGCGCCGTTTCCTCTCGTGTCGATCGAGTGTCCGGAGATTTATCGAGTGGTGCGAGACCGTCCTGAGCGCGGCGCGCTCGTGGAGCTGCCGCTCGGCCTCGGCGACGGCCTCGGAGAGATCACGCCCGTGGATCATCGCATGTTCGTGTGCCAGACGATTCACGAGCGGCCGCTCGTCGGCGGTGTGCTGGCACGTCTGCCCACCAGCGTCCTCGCAACCTACCGGGCAGATGCCCTGATCGCCACCTGGCTGCGCCTGTCCGGGGCGAGCGCCAGCGTCGTGCCGAGCGGAGAATTGGCCGACGCGGCGCGTGTCCGACAACAGATGCAGGCGGATGGCATCGCGTTCGTCATGCTCAATCGTCGAACAGCATCTCCTGAACTGCGCGCGTACGTGGAACATGTGATGCCCCTGACGTTGATCGCGCACGACGAAGAACGCACACTCTATCTTTCAACGCCCCTCGACCCCAGGCGGCAGACACCCTGAATTGACCGTCCTTGTCGCATTATCGATACTTCATGACAGCCGGCTGGGATTGCGACACGCAGAATCATGAGCGACACTCTCGCGTATGGCTATTGACGCAACGTTCGGGTCGTACACGATCGTGGCATTCGTCGCCACCGCGAAACCGGCCAAGGCCAGGAGCTTCTATCGCGACACGCTCGGACTGCGCCTCGTCAGCGAGGACGAGTTCGCCCTGGCGTTCGACGCGCACGGGACGATGCTGCGCGTGACGATTGTGAAGGAAGTGCGGGCCGCCGATTACACCGTCCTGGGGTGGCAGGTGCCGGACATTGTTGCAGCGGCAAAGCGGTTGCGGGAGGCCGGCGTGCAACTGCAGCGCTATCCGGGCATGGGCCAGGACGAGCAGGGCATCTGGACGTCGCCGAGCGGCGCCAGGGTCGCGTGGTTCAAAGATCCGGATGGCAACACGCTGAGCATCACTCAATTCTGACTCGCGCCATGAACCTCACTTTAGAGCGCGCCTGACGCACATGGTGGACTCGCGCTTGGTCGAACGGCTGCGAGCGTCGCAGCGCATCCTGATCTTCTCTGGGGCCGGCGTTTCGACCGCGAGCGGCATTCCGGATTTTCGTGGTCCTGGCGGCGTCTGGACGCGCCGGCGTCCCGTGTACTACGACGAGTTCCTCGCCTCGG
Source organism: Acidobacteriota bacterium (assembly GCA_017883165.1). Classification (GTDB taxonomy): domain Bacteria; phylum Acidobacteriota; class Vicinamibacteria; order Vicinamibacterales; family CAVVIG01; genus JADGOC01. Next base: position 24,280 of record JADGOC010000013.1, on the reverse strand, counting down.
AAGCCGCGCGGATTGAGTACTGGGACTACAAGCTGGAAACCTGGGAAATCCATCAGCGCGCACATCCCAACGCCGTGCACGATGCCGTCGTCGCGCTCGAACGCGCGGGGAAAGTCGCGGCGGTCGTCACACAAAATGTCGACGGCCTGCATCGACGTGCCGGCACGTCGCCGGATCGGCTCGTCGAACTGCACGGCACCGATCTGATCGTCGAGTGTCAGACGTGCCACGCGGCGAGCGATCCCGCGCCGCTCTTCGCCCGCTTCAAGGCGACGAGACGCGCGCCGCGCTGCGAGTGCGGTGGCGTGCTGAAGTCGGCGACGATCAGCTTCGGCCAATCGTTGCGCCCGGGAGATTTGGAGCGGGCGGCCACGGCCGCGATGAACGCCGATCTCGTCGTCGCGCTTGGATCCACGCTGTCGGTTCATCCGGCGGCGTCGATTCCGCTGCTGGCCGCCGAGCGCGGCATTCCTTACGTGATCGTCAATCGGGGACCGACCGACCACGACGGTCGCGCGTGCGTGACGCTTCGGCTGGAGGGAGACGTCACGGCGATCTTTCCGCCCGCAGTCGACGCGATCATCTGATCAACCGCCTGCGTCTTCACTTCTTGTCCTTTCGGACATCCACATAACTGATCTTCGGCTTCTTATTGGTCTTTACGATATCCCATGTCGCGATAATGCTTCGCCAGGGACTTGGCGACGAGTGGCGGCCGAAAAGGAGAGTTGGTGGACCAGACCGGGATCGAACCGGTGACCTCATGAATGCCATTCATGCGCGCTCCCAACTGCGCTACTGGCCCACACGTGCCGCTCAGGGCAGGATCGGCAAACATCAATTGTAGCGGCCCCGGCCGCTGACGGTCAACGCTGGAGCGTCGTCGGCGCCGCGCCGCTCGCGTCGTGGAAGGGATCCAGATTCCAGTCGAGGAACGTCCACACGCGGTTCCATGAATCGCGCTGCTCGCGCGTATTCTCCGGCTGCCACGTCTTCGGATCCACGCGCCGGTCGAACGTGTGGCCGCCGAGCGGGTTGTCGTAGACCTTGGTCTCCGCCAGAAACGGCTTCCGCGAGCGCAGCGCGTCGACGATCTGCATGTCCTCCTCGATGTTCACGTCCTCGTCGTTCCTTGTGACGTGCACGAGCAACGGAATCTGCAGCTTCTCGACGTTGTACACGGGTGAGCGATCCTTGTAGATGTCGTGCTTCTCCGCCGGCAGCCCGCCGTAGCGGTTCGCCGGATCGATCGCCTGATGCTGCCGCTCGACCCCCTTCCACGCCAGGCGCTGAAAGAGATTGCTCACCGGCACCATCGCCACCGCCGCTTTGAACATCGTCTCGTTCCGAAAGATCGACAGCAGCGTGATCATGCCGCCGTGGCTCCAGCCGATGATGCCGATGCGCGCGGGATCGACCTGCGGATACTTCGCCTTCAACACGTCCACCGCGGTGACCACATCGTCGACCTCGCTGCCGCCGTAGTCGATCGCGTCGTAGAACTCCTTGCCGTAGCCGATGCTCCCGCGATACTCCGGCGCGATCACGACGTAGCCCTTGCTCGTTGCTTCGCGGATGTAGGGGATGTAGTGCTCGTACAAGTGCCCGCGGATGTTCTCGTGCACCCAGACGATGGCGGGATGGCCCTTGGGGCCGCGCTGGTGCAGCGGCTGAAACACGAACGCGGGGATGTCGAGATCGCCGATTTTGCTGCGGTAGGTGATCTTCTCCATCCGCATGAAGCCTTCGCTGGCCGCGCGCCACGTCTTGTCGGTGTCGGCCTGCTGCTGCAGCATGCGCTCGAAATCGGGCGCACGCTCCTGGAATTGGCCCGGCCTGGCGGGGGTGTCGGGACCGGCGGGCCGCGGCGGATTCTGCGGCGGCTGGATGGCGAAGAAGACGGAAAAAATGGCGGCCGCGACCGAGGCTCTCATGCCTCGCAGTCTACACCGGGCGCGGACCGGCGGCCTGCGCGTGCGCGCGCGCCAACCATGCGCTGAGATTGTGCGCCGCTTCGTCAGGCGTGCGCCCGTAAAATGGCATCAACGCGGTCGGCACGCCAGGGATCCTGACGATGTAGGCACGCCATCGATCCGGGGAAACCGCCGCGACCTCGATGAGATAGGGTCGTCCACCAATGGATTCTTCGAAGCGATGGACGGCCGTGGTCACAATATTGGCGAACGCGCTGGATGTTTGGGAACGCTTTGAATTGTACGGCGTTTCGCGCGGCGATCAAGCGAAGCGATCCGCGAAAACGCGCGCACAGATGGACGCGAGAGATTCTCTCGACGCGAACGTTCGAAGGAAATATTTCCGCCGACAGTCCCTCAACAGGAAATCCACCGATCATCAACAGGTTTTCCACAGTCGCGATCTTTCGCGCTGTCTTGACTGGCTCGAGTCGGCACACTACGCTTGAAACTTCATGAAAAGAAGCACGTTAGCGGGCGTGCTGATCGCCGCGTGCCTGCTCGCGCCGGCCGTTTCCGAGGCGGCGGCGCCCGTTGTCGATGACGCGACCCTGTTTCGCGTGTTCTTCAAGGACGGGACGACGCTCGTGAGCTACGGCGAGTTCGCGCGCGTCGGCGACCGCGTCGTGTTTTCCATGCCGGTCGGCGCGATGGACGCGGCCGGCGTGTCCCCGCTGCATCTCGTCAACATCGCCGCCGATCGCGTCGATTGGGTCCGGACCAACCGCTACGCCGAGTCCGCCCGAACGGTGCACTACTTCGCCACGCAGGCCGAGGCCGACTACGCCGCGGTGTCGAACGACGTGACGCGCACGCTCAACGAAGTCGCGCTGGCGCCTAACGCCGCCAAGCGTCTGGCGCTCGTCGAGAACGCGCGCAAGGCGCTGGCCGAGTGGCCGCGCAATCACTTCAACTATCGCGCCGCGGAGGTGCAGCAGATGCTCACGCTGCTCGACGAGGCGATTACCGACCTGCGCGCCGCCAGCGCCCCCGGCAAATTCGATCTCAGCCTGTCGGCGTACACAGGGGAATCGTCCCTGCTCGAGCCGATGCTGCCGCCGCCCACCTCGAAAGACGCGATCGAGGAAACGCTGCTGGCGGTGCGGATCAGCGAATCGGCCGCCGAGCGCGAAGCGCTGCTCGATGCCGCGCTCGGGACGCTGGATCGAAGCGCGGCGACGCTGCCGGCGGATTGGGTGAGCGCGACGCGCGCGGACGCGAAGGCCGCGCTCGACGCCGAGCGTCAGGTCGACCGGAGATACCAGACGCTCTCCAGGCGCATGCTGTTGCAGGTGCAGCAGCGCGGGCGCCGTGCCGACGTGCGCGGCCTCGAGCAGATGCTCGCCGCCATCCAGCGTCGCGACGCCGCGCTTGGCAACAGACGGCCGGACGACATCAACGCGCTCGTGGCCACCGTGCAGGCGCGGCTGGACGCCGTGCGGGCGTTTCGTCTGGCGCGCGATCGCTGGGCGATGCGCGCGCCCGCGTACCGCAGGTACCGCGCGTCGATCAGCGCGCCGGTGGATCTGTTGGCGCTTTTCGCCCGCGTGAAGCCGGCGCTCGAGGACGTCAAGGCGCTGGCCGGGTCGTCCGCCGGAGCGCTGGCCGCCGTGCACCGCGCCGCCGCGCAGGTCCTCACGCGTGCGTCGGCGATCGAGCCGCCCGACGATCTCCGCGGCGCGCATGCGCTGCTCGTCAGCGCCGCGCAGATGGCCGAGAGCGCCGTGCAGATCAGGCGCGAGGCGACGCTCGCGGGCAGCATGGCGCGCGCCTGGGACGCGTCGTCCGCGGCCGCCGGCGCCCTCATGCTGGGCGCGCGCGCAAAGAGCGAGATGCAGTTACTCTTTCGGCCGCCTGTACTCCGGTGATCACACCGCGCCGGACGCGACTCATTCGCGTCGCCGATCTGCACGCCTTCCGCCGCGCCGTGGCGATCCTCTCGCTTGGACCGCCGGACGCCCCCGCGCTCGGACCCTCGCGGGTCGTCGTCGTTCCGACCCGGGGCGCCGCGCTCCAGCTGCGCCGCGCGACGGAAGACACCGCGTTCGCCGTCGGCGACACCGTTCTTCCAGACCTTGTTACGCGCGAGCAGCTGTACGATCGGCTCCACGCGCGCCTGCCGGCGCCGCCGCGGCGTCTGACGACGTTCGAGCGCGAGGTGATGATGCGCGCCGCGGCGGGCGAGGCGGCGGCGGGCGGCGCGCCGGCGCCGTTTCACCTCCGGCCGGGGCTCGTCGCCGAAGTCGTGCGTTTCTACGATCAGCTGCGGCGGCAGCGCCAGAGCGTGTCGAGATTCGAGGAGCTCCTCGCGGACAACCTCGCGCGCGACACCGATCTCGATCGCGGCGCCGAACGGATGCTGCGGCAGACGCGCTTTCTCGCCGCCGTCTATCGGGCCTACGAGCGTCAACTGTCGGAGCGCGCGTACGTGGACGAGCACGCGCTGCGCGAACATCTGCTCCGCACGGCCGCGCCCGATCCGATTCGGCACGTCATCGTCAGCGTCGCCGATTGGATCGCCGATCCGAACGGCCTGTATGCGGTGGACTTCGATCTGCTGACGCGTCTTCCCGGCCTCGAGGCGATCGATCTCGTCGTCACCGAAGAGCTGCTCGCATCCGGCCTGCATCAGCGCGTGCACGACTGGCTGCCCGGCATCGAGGAAGTGGAGGGACGCGCGATTGGCGCCGCTGGAGCGGCATCGCCGCCGGCCTTGATCGCGCCGGCTGGATCGGGCGACCTGCCGCTGTTCGTGAGCCGCGATCGCGAAGAGGAGCTGGTGGTCGTCGCGCGCCGCATGAAAGCCGCGGCCGCTCCCGGGCGTCTCGACCGCACGGCGATCGTGTTCAAGCGGCCGCTGCCGTACTTATATCTGGCTCGCGAGGTATTCGGCAGCGCGGGCCTTCCGTATCGCACCTTCGACGCGCTGCCGCTCGCGGCCGAGCCGTTCGCGGCCGCGCTCGACGTCGTGATCGAGTTCGTGTCGTCGCAATTCACGCGCGACGCGTCGGTCGCGCTGCTTCGATCGCCGCACTTCGAGTGGGCGGCAGGTGCGCGCGGACCGGACGGAGACCTGTCTCCGAACGCGATCGCCGCGCTCGACCGCGGGCTGAGCGATGCGAGATACCTGGGTGAGCGTGATCGGTTGCGCGCGCTCGCCGGTAACTGGAACGGCGACGAAGCGGCGCGGCCGGCGCTGCGCATCGTCGTCGAGGCCGCCGAGTCGCTGCAGACGCTGCTCGAGCCGGCGCCCGCTTCGACCCAGCTCGCACGGCTGTCGTCGTTTCTCGCGTCGCATGTGCGCGGGCCGGAGACGCTCGGCGACGCGGCGTCCGCCGCTCGTCAGCTTCGCGCGCGGGCGGCCCTCACCGGCATTCTCGAGTCGCTCGCCGCGGCGCACGCCGACCACGACGATCGAGACGTGACCATCGACGAGATCGCGCCCGACGTCCGGCGCTGGATCGAGGACGAAACGTTCGTGCCCGAGTCCGGTGATGCCGGGCTCCAGCTCCTCGACGCCCAGGCGGCGCGGTACGGCGATTTCGACGAAGCGGTGATCGTCGGGCTGATTGAAGGCGAGTGGCCCGAGCGGCCGCGGCGCAACATTTTCTATCCGCCCGCCATGCTCGCGTCGCTCGGGTGGCCGTCGGAAAAAGATCGGCGCGGCGCGGCGACTGCCGCCTTTGTCGATCTCGTGCGCTCGCCGGTGCAGCGGGTCGCCCTCTCGACGTTCACGCTCGACGATGAGGCGCTGGTCGAACCGTCGTCTCTCGTCGACGATCTCGGCCGCGCGCGTCTGGCCGTCACCGAAGTCGAGCCGCCGCCTGCGGCCCGCGTCTTTGTCGAGGAAGCGCTGTCGCTCGAGCCGCCGGCGATCGATCTGCTCGAGGGCCCGGCGGCGGGTTGGGCGTCGATGCGGCTGGCGCGCACGCCGCAGGCCGACTCGCGTTATCACGGCCAGGCCGGGGCGCAACGCCCGCGGCGGCTCTCGGTCAGCGCCATCGAGACGTACCTCGCCTGTCCCTTCAAGTTCTTCGCGCAGTACGTCCTTCGCCTCCAGGAAGAGCCCGACGACGACGAGGTGATGGATCCGAAGAAGCAGGGGCGGTTCATCCACGAAGTGTTTCAGACGTTCTTCGCTACGTGGCAGGAACGCGGCCATCGCGCGATCACGCCGGACAATCTCGACACTGCGCGCGCCCTCTTTTCCGACATTGTCGAAGGGCATCTGGCGCGTTTGCCCGAGGCAGAAGCGGCGCTCGAACGCACGCGCCTGCTCGGCTCTGGAGTGGCGGCGGGCCTCGGCGAGATCGTGTTCAGAATGGAGGCCGAGCGGCCCGTCGACGTCGTCGAGCGTCTGCTCGAGTACGCGCTCGACGGGGAGTTCGAGCTCGCGGGCCCGGACGGCCCACGCCGCATCGCGCTGCGCGGCATCGCCGATCGTCTTGATTTGCTCGCCGACGGCACGTTCCGGCTGATCGACTACAAGCTGTCGTCGGCGCCGAGCAAGACGCGGGCGCTGCAGTTGCCGATCTACGGCGTGTGCGCCGAGCAGCGGCTGACGATGCACAACGGCCGCAGCTGGACGCTCGGCGAGGCGGCGTACATCGCGTTCCGCGGGCCCAAACGGATCTACCCGTTGTTCACCGCCCGTGCGGATCGCGATGACGTCCTCAAGGCCGCGCAGGAGAAGCTCGTCGGCGCGGTCGACGGCATCGAGCGCGGCGAGTTTCCGCCGACCCCGACCGACGTGTTCCTGTGCGGCTTCTGCAGCTTTGCGGCCGTGTGCCGGAAGGATTACGTCGGTGACGTCTGACGCGCGCCTGCCATTTGACGACGGTCGGCCACTCGCGGACGCGGACGCGCGGCGTCACGCGACCAATCCCGCGGAGAACGTCGTCCTCGAGGCGTCGGCCGGCACGGGGAAGACCCGCGTGCTGGTCGAGCGCTATGTGAATCTGCTATTCGCGGGCGTCGCCCCCGACAACATTCTCGCGATCACGTTCACGCGGAAGGCCGCGGCCGAAATGCGGCAGCGCATCGTCGCGCGCCTGCGCGAAGCGAGCCGTACCTCGCAGCTCGATGCGGCCCGCTGGCGCGACCTGCGCGAGCGGCTCGGCGACATCGCGATCTCGACCATTGACGCCTTCTGCCTGTCGCTCATCCGCGAATTCCCGCTCGAAGCCGACGTCGATCCCGGGTTCGACCTCGCGGATGAAACCGAGATCCCGCGTCTGGTTGAGGAGGCGCTCGACCGGGCGCTGCGCATCGGCCGCCATCTCGCGCGAGAAGACGACGATGTGGCGATGGTGTACGTGCAGTTGGGGGAGCGGCGGCTGCGCGCCGGGCTCTCGGCGCTGCTCGATCGCCGGCTCGTCGCCCGCGACGTGCTGCGCAACTTTCTGGAATTCGGCCCGCGCGATCTGACGCCCGCAGCGGCGTGCCGGCGCGCCGCCCAGCGTCTGCGCGATCTGCTCCTCGGAGTCTCCGGCGGCGTCCGGACGTTCCTCGACGACGGTCCCCTCGGCCATCCGCATTTCGCGATGCTGGCGGTCGATCTGGCGCGGCTCTGCGAATCGGACGACGCGCCGTTCGACACACGTGAGCAGCAGGCGGCGTTCCGGATGCTCGTCGATCGCATCCGCGGATACTTTCTGACGCAGGACGGCACGCCGCGAAAGGCGGCAGGATTCGGCCAGAGTGAGTTCAAGAAAGACCAGTGCCGCTCCGATGCGGCGTGGAAAGAACATCGCGCCGGCGTCGAGGCGATCGCGCCGGCGATCATGGACGCGGTGAAGGCGTTCCGGCGCGACCTGAACGCGATCCTGTCGCGCGGCGTCTGGCGGATGTTCCACATCGCCACCGGCCAGTACGTCCGGACGCTCGAAGCGCACGCCGTCCTCGACTTTTCGGAAGTACTGTCGCGCGCGGTCGATCTGCTGAGGCAGATGGAGGAGTTCTCGCGCAGCCGCTACAAGCTCGAGGCGAGGTATCACCACGTGCTCGTCGACGAGTTCCAGGACACCAGCCGCGCGCAGTGGGAGCTCGTGTCGCTGCTCGTGAAAAGCTGGGGTGAAGGCTTCGGTGCCGCCGCCGACGCCCTGCCGCCGTCGATCTTCGTCGTCGGCGATCGCAAGCAGTCGATCTACGGTTTTCGTGACGCCGAGTCCGCGGTGCTCGGCGACGCCGCCGACTTCATCGAGACGCTGCGTCCGGACGGCCAGCCCCGCCACGCCATCTCGGTGAGCTTTCGCGCGGCGCCGGCGCTGCTCGCGTTCGTGAACGATCTGTTCGCCGAGATCGCGAAGACGAGCGACGACCAGCGGCGGGACGCGTTTCGTTACGACGGGCGCGATCGCTTTCCGATTGAAGAGCCACCGCAGGGCCCGCAAGAGGCCGTCGGGTTCATCGCCTCGGACACGGTCGAAGGAGCCGCCGATCGAGTGGCCGATGAAATCGTCCGGCTCCTTGCGACCGCGACCGTCGTCGGCGACCGAAACACCGGCATCGCCCGCGCGGCGACGGCCGGCGACATCGCCGTCCTTTTTCGATCGCGCGACAGCCATCGCGAGTACGAGGCCGCGCTCGATCGCCGCGGCGTCTCGACCTACGTCTACAAGGGGCTCGGCTTCTTCGATGCCGACGAAATTCAGGATGCGATTGCGCTGCTGCGGTTCCTGGCCGAGCCGACCTCAGACATGCGCGCCGCGGCGTTCATGCGTTCACGCATCCTGCGGCTGTCCGATCGGGCGGTCGCCTCGCTCGCTCCGAGGCTCGCGCAGGCGCTGACGGCGGTTGACACCCCAAAGGCGGATGAGACGCTCGAGATCGAGGATCGCGCCGTGCTCGCCCGCGTCCGCGAGGCGCTGCCGCGCTGGCTCGCGCAGGTGGACCTCGCCACGCCGGCGGAACTGCTCGACGCGGTCCTGCGCGAAACGGCGTATGCCTTTGAGACACGCGGCCCGCGGCGCCGGCAGGCGCGCGAGAATCTGAAGAAGCTGCGGGCGCTCGTCCGCCGCATTCAGAACCGCGGCTACGCGACGCTCGCGCGGATCGCCGACCACCTGGAACAGCTCGCGCTCGGCGACGAATCGAATGCCGTCATCGACGCGCTCGACGCCGTCAATCTGATGACGGTGCACGCCTCGAAGGGCCTCGAGTTCCCGATCGTCTTCGTCGTCAATATCGGACGCGGCACCGGCGGGCCGCGCGCGCCGATTCGCGTGCTGAACGACGGACGAGGCACGCCGTCGGTCGCGATTGGCGATTTCGAGTCGGAAGCCGACGAAGACACGCCGGCCCGCGAACGCGAGGAGACTAAGCGGCTGCTCTATGTCGCGCTGACGCGCGCGCGCGATCGGCTGTATCTCTCCGCCGTCGTGAAGAACGGCACGTTCAAGGCGGGCCCGGGCAGCCTGGGCGGCGTGCTGCCGCGATCGGTTATCGTGAAAATCGAGGGAAGCGTGATCTCAGCGCCACCAGCCACCAGCCACCAATGATCTACACGATCGGGCATTCCACACGATCGCTCGACGAGTTCATCGGCCTGTTGAACGCGCACGGCGTGAGGCAGCTCGCCGACATCCGTTCGGTGCCGCGCTCGCGGCGGCATCCGCATTTCGCCGCCGACGCGCTCTCGGTGTCGCTCCCGGCGGCGGGCGTCGCCTATCGTCATTTTCCCGGTCTCGGCGGCCACCGCAAGGCGCGGCACGATTCGTCGAACACGGCGTGGAGGCATGAAGGCTTCCGCGGCTACGCCGATTACATGCAGACGAGGGAATTCGTGGGTGCGCTCGACGAGCTCGTCGCCGGCTCCGCCGATGCGATCACGGCGATCATGTGCGCGGAGGCGGTCTGGTGGCGGTGCCACCGGCAGCTCACGGCCGACGCGCTGGTGGCGCGTGGCATCGGCGTCGCGCACATCATGTCCGCCGGCGCGGCGCCAATGCACACGCTGACCGACTTCGCGCGCGTCGTGGAGGGCACGGCTACCTACCCCGGCCTAATATGAGGATTGCTCGGCGAACTGGCGGGCGCGCGATTCGGCCTCGTCTTTCGATGCGCCGATGAGCACGATCGATCGGTCCGGCGTGGATCCGGCGCCGCGGGTCACCCACGCGATCCAGTGCGGTCCGCGGGCCTCGCTGTGGATTTCGTACGCACCGGTCGTGGTCGGCATGGACGAAAGTTATCAAATTTTGGCCGATTTTGCGAAGATCCGGCGTTTCAGGCCGAAATTGTCGTTGCGTCCGTCCCAGCCATTACATAGAATCGAGTTTTTGGATGTCAGACGCCCCCTGTCAGGGGTGAGGGAGTCTTACGTGGCGTTGACTTGTTCGAGTTGCGGCAACGACCGGAATTTTCTGGTCAAGACGCTGCAAATGCACGTCGTCCGGGTCGAAGACGGCCGTGTGGAAGTAACGGAAGAAACTCAGCCGGCGGTTCTCGAAGTGCTGTGCGACGAGTGTGAAACGGCGCTGAAGTTCGAGGACTTCGAAGATACCCTTCGCAAGGAAGTGCTGCTCACAATCGGCGCGCGTTGAGGCGGGCGCCGGTACCTACATTTCATCCGCATCGGCCTCTTCAAAGTAGTCGCACTCGGGGCACACCCACTCGCGTACGTTTTGCGCGACCGGCTGTGGATTGCCCGGCACCTGCACGACGGCTTCGCTCACTCGGAGGCGCATCGGCTCGCCGCAGAGCGGGCATTCCTTCGTGGGCATGATTTGTGTTGACTTCAATAACGCTACCATCCGTGAGTAATCTTGACAAGCGGGCAGGCCGCTCCTATCTTTAGCGGGACGTGATGCACGAGTGCTTTGCGGACGAAATCGCCATCGATTTCCCGTCGGTCGGCCACGCCGTCGATCGGATGCGCGACGCGTTTCTCGGCGAGCGCGCCGACGCCGACCTCGTGCTGACCGACGTGTCGCTCTCGCGGGAAGACGCGTGGCGCGGTCTCGTCATGCCGCTTGAGGTGCCGATCCGCGGCATGTGCGAGCGCTGCGGCGGCCGCGGCGAGACGTGGACGGAGCCGTGCGATGGCTGCTGCGGCAGCGGCGAGTCGCTCGTCCACTACGCGGTCCGCCTGGCCGTGCCCGCGCGGATCGCCGACGGCGCGCGCATCCGCTTCCGCGTCAGCTCTCCTCACGCCGCGCCGGTGCGCGTCGAAGTGCGGGTCGCCATTCGATCCGCCGCCTGAGTTGTCCTCCCACGTCGACTTCGTCGGCGTCCTCTTCATCATCTGGGGCATTTTGACGACGCTCGTCGGGCTGTCGACGCTCGCGCTCGCGGTTGCCGCCGCGTCGATCATCACGTCGGCGAGTCGCGGGGGCGGCGGCCAGTTCGCCGCCGGCGTGACGGCGGCCGCGTTCATGACGCTCGCCGTGATCGCGATCGTCTGGGGGCTGGCGCACGTCGCGGTCGGCATCCCGCTGCGCCGGCGGCATCACGCCGCGCGTGTGCTCGCGCTCGTGCTCGGCGCGATCGACTTGCTGCTACTGCCCTACGGCACCGCGCTCGGCTGCTATGCGCTGTGGGTCCTCTTGAACGAGGAAGGCAAGAAGCTGTTCATCGAACACGGCTGATCGCTTGACAGCGCGCCCTAAACTGTATACTGTCTGTATACAGTAGACAGTGACGCCCGCACCCCGCATTCAGATCGATCTGGACGCGCCGACGCCGGCGAACCGGCAGATCGTCGACCAACTCCGCACCAGGCTCGTGGAGGGCGCGGTCGCGCCCGGCGACGTCCTGCCGTCGGTGCGCCGTCTGGCCGTCGATCTCGGCGTGCACTTCAATACGGTCGCCGACGCCTACCGCACGCTGGCCGACGAAGGCTGGCTCGACGTCTCACAGGGCCGCGGCGTCCGCGTGCTCGCTCGCGTGGCGCCGTCGGCGAATCCCGAAACGCGCAACCTGTTTCGACAGCGCCTGCGCCAGCTCGCGGCCGAGGGCCTCGCGCAAGGCTTGTCATCCGCCAGCATCAGTCGCGAGCTGACGGCGATGGCGGAAAGCATGAAGTCATGAACGGCGAGGTTGGCGCGCTCGTGGTGATCATTCTGTCGCCGCGGTCCTGATCCTGATCGTGAGAAGCGTCGGCTAGGGTTCGTCCACCGTTCCGGCCGCCGTCCACGGTCCGCATCGCGCGATCCGTTTCACCGCCTTCCACCCGCCACGCACCAATCCGTCGCGCGCGATCACGATTTCTCCGTAGCGGCTGCATGTCGGCGTGAAGCGGCAGCGGAGTCCGACGTGCGCCGCCACCGGCGCGAGCGTGCGTTGATACACGTGGATGCCGCCGATCGCGATCGCTTGTCCCCGGAGTGCCAGTACGCCGACGGCGATCACAACGGCCGCGATCGCCGGTTTCACAGCCGGTCGGCGTACTCGCTCACGCCGGGAATGATGAGGCGCCCGCCGTTGAGGCCTTTCACGATGGCGACGACGTGCAGCGCGAGCACACCGACCCACGCGAACACGAGGAACAGGCTCAACACGCAGCCGACGCCGAGCGCCGCCAGGCTGATGATGCTCGTGATCACGATGTAGACGAGCAGCGCGGCGAGCTCCGCGATCATGATGACGATGCCGTGCTTGGCGTGCCACTGGACCTCGCGGTCGCTCTTGTCGAGCAGCAACGGCACGAGCGCGAGCAGCCACAGATAGGCCAGCACGATCATCACGCCGCGATTGGGTTCAGCCGAGTCGGGCGTGGTCTCTGGCATATTGAGAGGCGCGTGCGGATCCGGCCGCGCGGTTCGCGGAGTGTAGCATCCTTGTTATTCACGCGCCAAAGCCGATATTCTTGGGTGATGCCAGTACAACAGGCGGCCGTGCTCGATGCCCTCAAGGTCGTCACCGACCCCGATCTGCACAAGGACATCGTCAGCCTCGGCTTCATCAAGGACCTCACGATCGACGGCGGCCGCGTCGCCTTCACGATCGAGCTGACGACGCCGGCGTGTCCGGTCAAGGAACAGATGCGCGATCAGGCGCGCGCCGCGGTCGCGCAGCTGCCGGGCGTGTCGGCGGTCGACGTCAACATGTCCGCTCGCGTGCGCGAAGCGGTGGGCGGCGACAGCACGCGCTCGCCGATTCCCGGCGTCAAGAACATCATCGCGGTCGGCGCCGGCAAGGGCGGCGTCGGAAAAACGACGGTCGCCGTGAATCTCGCGATCGCGCTGGCCAAGTGCGGCGGCAAGGTCGGCATGATCGACGCCGACATCTACGGCCCGAACGTCCCGATCATGCTCGGCATGAAAGGCGAGCAGCTCACGACCGACGGCAAGAAGATCGTGCCGGCGGAGAAGTACGGCCTGCAGGTCGTCTCGATGGCGTTTCTGACGGCCGACGACGCGCCGATCATCTGGCGCGGGCCGATGCTGCACGGCGCGCTGCAGCAGTTCTTCCGCGAAGTCCGCTGGGTCGACCTCGACTATCTCGTGATCGACCTGCCGCCCGGCACCGGCGACGTCGCGTTGAGCCTCAGCCAGTCGGTGCCCGTCGCCGGCGCGATCGTCGTGACGACGCCGCAGCAGGTGTCGCTCGCCGACAGCCGCCGCGCCATCGCGATGTACAAAAAGCTCAACATCCCGCCGATCGGCATCGTCGAGAACATGAGCTACTTCGTGTGCGCGAACTGCCGGCACGAGGCGGACATTTTTGGCCACGGCGGCGGCGAGAAGATGGCGGCCGAGTTGAACATTCCTTTTCTGGGCCGCGTGCCGATCTACCAGCCGATCCGCGAAGGCAGCGACGTCGGCGTGCCGCTGATGATCAGCGAGCCGGATTCGCCCGCGGCGCAGGCCTTCATGGCGGCCGCCGAGCGAACAGCCGCGCAGGTGTCGATTGCGAGCTTCAACCGCCCGGCCACGATTCCGCTGACGATTGTCCGATGAAGACATTTCTTACGGCGCTTGCGTGCGTGATGATGCTCGTGGGCGTGCTGGCGTCCGCGTGCACGCCGGCGCCGCAGACGGGCAACACGCCTCCCGCCGGTGGGCAGATGCCGCAGTCGATCGTCGATCCGTATCTCAAGATCCAGGCCTCGCTCGCGCGCGACAGCGTGGACGATGTGAAGGCGAACGCCGGCAACATCGCGACGGCGGCGAGCGCCCTCGGCGCGCCGGCTATGAAGATCGACATGGCGGCGGTGCAGCTCACGTCGACCACGGAGCTCGCGGACACGCGTGACCGCTTCGGCGCGCTGAGCGAGGCCATCGTCGCCTACATGGACGGCTTGCATCTCACACCGCCGCCTGGTGTGCGCATCGCGTTCTGTCCGATGGTTCTCAAGCCGTGGCTGCAGGAAGGGTCGACGCTCGCCAATCCGTATTACGGCACCGAGATGCCGACCTGCGGGTCGTTTCGTTGAGCATGGGCCGTTGAACATCGGCTTCACGAAGCGCACGCTCGCCAACGGCCTCGACGTGCTGCTGCACGAGGATCACACCTGCCCGATCGTCGCCGTGAACCTCTGGTACCACGTCGGATCGAAGAACGAGCGGCCGGGCCATACCGGATTCGCGCATCTCTTCGAGCACCTGATGTTCGAGGGATCACAGCACTACGACCGCGGCTACTTTCATCCGCTTCAGGGAGCGGGCGCTTCGCTGAATGGATCGACCAACGCCGATCGCACCAACTACTGGGAAGTCGTGCCGTCGGGTGCGCTCGAGCTCGCGCTCTGGATGGAATCGGACCGCATGGGCTTTCTGCTGCCGGCGCTCACCGAGGCCAAGTTCAACAACCAGCGTGACGTCGTGCTGAACGAGCGGCGCCAGAATTACGAGAATCGCCCATACGGCCTCGCCTCGATGGCGATGCTCGCGGCGCTCTTCGCGCCCGATCATCCGTATCACTGGACGACGATTGGCGAGATTGCGGATCTCGAAGCCGTACGATTGGACGAAGTGCACGCCTTCTTCCAGCGGTACTACCATCCGGCCAACGCGTCGATCGCGCTCGCCGGCGACATCGATCCCGATGCGGCGCTCGCGCTCGTGAGCGCCTACTTCGAGGAGATTCCGGCGGGGCCGCGCGTCGAGCCGGTGCGCGTGGCGGCGGCCCTCGACGGCGAGCAGCGGCTCTGGCTCGACGACCGCGTCGAGCTGCCGCGTCTGTACATCTCGTGGCTTACGCCGGCGATGTTTGCCACCGAGGACGCGGAGCTCGATCTGATCGCCGATCTCCTGGCCAACGGCAAGACGTCGCGTCTCTATCGGCGGCTCGTGTTCGACGAGCGCATCGCCACCGACGTCTCCGCCTCTCAGAACTCGCGCGAGATCGGCGGCTTTCTCCAGCTCGCGGCGACGGCGGCGCCGGGGCACGCCCTCGCCGAGCTCGAGCGCGTGATGCTCGACGAGATCGCGCGTCTGACCGCCGAGGGGCCGACCAGCCAGGAAATCGACCGCGGGCGCGTGCAGGCGGAATCGCAGTTCATGTTCCGGCTGCAGACGGTCGGCGGCTTCGGCGGGAAGTCCGACCAGTTGAACGCCTACAACGTCTTCATGGGCGACCCGGCGTACTTCGATCGCGATCTCGCCCGCTACAATGGCGCGACCGCGGCGTCGGTGCGCCAGGCGGCTGAGACGTATCTTCAGCCCTCCCGCCGCGTCACGCTGAGCGTCGTCCCGCGCGGCCGCATCGAGCTTGCGATTCCAGACTCCATTTCGGCGAAGGTGTCGTGATCGTCAATCGCTCTCAGCTGCCCGAGGCTCGACGGGGCCGGCCGTTCGTCTTCCCGGTGATCGAGAAGTCGAGGCTGCCGAACGGCCTCCACGTCTGGACCGTGCGCCACGCCGCGGTGCCGGTCGTCACGTCAATTCTCCTGGTCCGCCGCGGGTCGGCGAGCGATCCGCCCGGCAAGGAAGGGCTTGCCGCGATCACGCTCGACATGCTCGACGAAGGCAGCGGCGGGCGCTCGGCGATCGAGATGCACGAGGCGCTCGCGCGCCTCGGCGCGCAGTTCGACAACGACATCGGATCGGACGGCTCCGCGCTGAGCGTGACGACGCTCAGTCGGTTTGCGGGGCAGGGCCTGGCGATCGTCGCGGCCATGGCCGCGCGCCCCAGCCTGGCCGACGCCGACTTCGCCCGCGTCCGCCAGTTACGGCTGCACCGCCTGACGCAGCTGCGCGACATACCGGGCGCGGTGGCCGACCGCGCCTTCGTCAGGCTGCTCTACGGCGACCATCCGTACGGGCACACGCCGATGGGCAGCGAACCGTCGCTCGCGGGCATGACGGTCGACGATGTGCGGGCGTTTCACGCGAATGAGATGACCCCCTCGATCGCCACGCTGATTACCGTCGGCGACTGCGAGCACGAAGAGATTCGCCGGCTGGCGGGCGACGCGTTCGGCGGATGGCACGGCGCCGCGCAGGACCTCGCCGCCTGCGACGAGACGCCGGCCGCCGCCGCGCGCCTGCACGTCGTGCCGCGGCCGGGCGCGCCGCAGTCGGAACTGCGCATCGGACAGGTGTCCGCCGCTCGCCATACCGAGGATTATCACGCGCTCGTCGCGGCGAACATGGTGCTCGGCGGCCAGTTCGTGAGCCGCATCAACCTGAATCTGCGCGAGGACAAGGGCCTGACCTACGGCGCGCGCACCGCGTTCGACTTCCGCCGCATGAGGGGTCCCTTCTCCCTGCAGGTCAGCGTGCAGACGGCCGGCACGGCCCGTGCGATCGCGGAGTCGCTCGACGAGATTGCGGCGATTCGCGGGCCGCGGCCGATCACCGAGGCCGAGCTCGCCCTCGGTGTGGCGGCGCTCACGCGCGGCTACGCGCGCAGCTTCGAGACGCCGGAGCAGATCGCCCGCGCCGCGATGCAGATCGCGCTGTACGACCTGCCCGACGACTACTTTGCGCAGTATGTCCCGCGGGTGGAGGCGGTGACCGCGGCCGAGGCCACCGCCGCCGCCGCGCGGCATCTTGATCCCTCGCGCCTCGTGACGCTCGTGGTGGGCGATCTCGACGCGATCGGCCCCGATCTCGAGCGGCTGGGCCTTGGCCAGCCCATCGTCCTCTCCGCCACGACGTTCTGAGCAGCCCCGCGCACCCGGTTTCACAGTTGTCGCGCCGCATGCCCCGAATGCCCGGTGGCTGCCGTTCCCGTTTGATAAACTGGCTCCTCCCGTGAAAGCTGTTCGTTTTCATCAACATGGCGGGCCGGAGGTCCTCCGGTATGAGGAGGCGCCCGATCCGCAGCTCGCGCCGGGCGAGGTGCTCGTCCGTGTGCGCGCCTGCGCGCTCAATCACCTCGACCTGTGGGAGCGGCGCGGCCTCGAGCGCGTGACGTTTCCCATGCCGCACATTTCGGGGAGCGACGTCGCCGGCGAGGTTGTCGCGTCGATGGTGCCCGACGTCGCCGCCGGCCGGCGCGTGATGCTGCAGCCGGGCGTGAGCTGCGGCCGCTGCGCGGCGTGTCTGTCGGGCAAGGACAACGAATGCCCGCGGTACGAAGTGCTGGGGTATCTCAATCACGCGGGTGGCTACGCCGAGCTCGTCAAGGTGCCGGTGCAGAATCTCGTGCCGCTGCCCGACGAGATCGACTTCCTGCAGGCGGCCGCCTTCCCCTTGACGTTCCTGACCGCCTGGCACATGTTGATCACGCGCGCCCAACTCAAGCGCGGCGAGGACGTGCTCGTGCTCGCCGCCGGCAGCGGAGTGGGCCAGGCGGCGATTCAGCTCGCGTTTCTCTTTGGCGCCCGGGTGTTCGCCACCGCCGGCACGGAGGCGAAGCTCGAGCGCGCGCGATCGCTTGGTGCCTTCGAGGTGATCCACCACCATAAGCAGGACATCGCCGAGGAGATCAAGCGGCTGACGAACCGGCGGGGCGTCGATGTCGTCATAGAACATGTTGGCGAAGCCACGTGGCCCCAAAGCGTGCGATCGCTCGCCCGGGGCGGCCGTCTGGTGACCTGCGGCGCCACGACCGGGTACAACGCCGCGCTCGACCTGCGCGCGTTGTTCGCCAAGCAGCTCACGATCCACGGATCGTACATGGGCTCAAAAGGCGAGATGCTGCGGGTGGCGCGGTTCTTCTTCGCCGGACAGCTCAGGCCCGTGATCGATCGCACCTATCCGATCGTCGAGGTCGCCGAGGCGCAGCGCCGGCTCGAGGAGTCGGGCCAGTTCGGGAAGATCGTGCTTCAGGTGTGACGTGATCATTCAACGCATCAGCGCCAGCGTGTTCGGCGTCGTCGCCATCGTGAGCACCGTGCTGGCGTCGGCGACGATCTGGCTGTTTCTCACCAATCCCGTGACCGTCGCCAACGCGGTCAACGAGGGCGAAATCTCGCCGCTCGTGCGCGATCTGGCGGACTTGCTGTACAACGCCCTGCGCGGACTGCTGAAGTACCTCTAGGAGGACCCAAGCAGCGCTCGTCTCAGAAATCGCGTCAGCACCCATCCATCGACAAACTTGAACGGCGCCTTCCCGGTTGAGTAGTGGCCGCACGGCAGTACCACCACTTCGCACGGAATCCCACGTTCGGCGAATTCGTTCACGAGATCTTCCGAGAGGTCGCGCGGAAACGTCAGATCGTACCGCGCGTAGACGAGCAGCGTCTGTCGATCGCGGACCCGCTCGAGATACCACCGCGGGCTGATCGGCTTCCACAGCGCGCGGAGCAGATCGAGCTCGATGTGGCCGTCCAGACCCTGCCGCACGTGGTTCGTCGAGATGCCGCGCCACACGACGTCGGCGAAGTGCGGCGAGATGTGATTGAGCGCTTGCGCCCGTATGAGCGGCTCGTGCGCCGTCGTTAGGAGCGACAGGCACGATCCGAGACTCGTGCCGAGGATGCCGATCCGGTCGTACCCCTGCTTGGCGAGCCACGCGATCGCGCGCCGCGCGTCGAGCACGGCCTGCCGGCACACCTGCACCGTTCGCGCGACGTTCGAGCTGACGATGTAGTCGGCGCGCGTGAGCTCGGGCGGCATGCGCTCGTCGTGATAGGGAAGGCTGAGGCGCAGCGCGCTCATGCCGCTCCAGGCGAGCAGGCGGCAGAGGCCGACGTGTCCGCCGCGATCGGCGTTCCACTGCGGCAGTACGATCACCGCCGCCCGCGGCGCGCCCGGGCGTCCGGCCCGCGCGGCCGGAAAATAGCGGCAGTACACGGTGTTGTTCTCCGGGTGCGGCGTGTCGAAGGCGCTGGGAAACGTCAGCCGCCGTTCGCCGTCAGCCGGCGCGTCGAGACGGTAGCGATCGGTCGGCGCCGGCGTGAAGAACGCGTCGGTATCTGCCATCACCTGCGCCACCCAGTCGCCGATCGCTTCGGGCGGCGCGCCCGCAGGTCTCCCGGTCCCGGGGATCCAATCGAGCCCCCACTCGAAGGGTCTGACGACTCGATCCTTGCTGATGGACACAAGGTGGCGTTCCCAGGCGTAAAAAAGAGATCGCAGCAATTTGGTAATGTTATACTCACCAGTTTTCGAACGTCACTTTATGCCCACTATTCCCGTCGGCATCCTCGGCGCCACCGGCATGGTCGGCCAGCAGTTCGTCGCGCTGCTGGCGCGCCATCCGTGGTTCCGTGTCGCCTGGCTCGGCGCCAGCCAGCGATCGGAGGGCAAGGCGTACCGCGAGGCCGCGGCCTGGCGTCTCGCCGCACCGCTGCCCGACGAGGTGGGCGACCTCGACGTCGACGCGGCGACGCCGGGCCGCGCGCCACAGCTGGTCTTCTCGGGTCTCGACTCGTCGGTCGCCGGCGAGATCGAGGCCGCCTTCGCCGCCGCCGGCCACATCGTCGTCAGCAACGCGCGCAACCATCGGATGGAGCCGACGATTCCGCTGCTCATTCCCGAGATCAACGCGGATCATCTGGCGCTGCTCGACGCGCAAGGCGCCCCGGGGACGACGCCCGGCTGGAAGGGCCGGATCGTCACCAATCCGAACTGTGCGGCCGTCGTGCTGGCGATGGCGCTCGCGCCGCTGCGTGCCTTTGGACTCAAGACGGCCATCGTGACGACGATGCAGGCAATCTCGGGCGCCGGGTATCCGGGCGTGGCGTCGTGGGACATTCTCGGCAACATCATTCCGTTCATCGGCGGCGGCGAAGAAGAGAAGATCGAAACCGAGACCAAGAAGATCCTCGGCTGCCTGAACGACAAGCGGATCGAGCTCCATCCCGTGACGATCAGCGCGCAAACGACGCGCGTCGGCGTGCAAAACGGACACACGTTGTCGGCGTCGGTCGGCCTCGAGCATCGGCCCTCGCTCGACGCGATCGTC
The DNA here is from genome assembly GCA_017883165.1 of Acidobacteriota bacterium. Classification (GTDB taxonomy): domain Bacteria; phylum Acidobacteriota; class Vicinamibacteria; order Vicinamibacterales; family CAVVIG01; genus JADGOC01. The sequence goes on along the minus strand of JADGOC010000013.1, from coordinate 4,067 downwards.
GAGGCGTGGCGCACGTTCAAAGGGCGGCCGCAGGAGCTCGGGCTTCCGTCGGCGCCGGCGCAGCCGATCGTGTATCTGACCGAGCCCAATCGTCCGCAGCCCTCGCTCGACGTCGATCGCGGAGGCGGCATGACGGTCAGCGTCGGGCGGCTGAGGCCGTGTCCGGTGCTGGACTACAAATTCATCGCGCTCGGCCACAACACGATTCGCGGCGCGGCGGGCGCGGCGATCCTGAACGCCGAGCTGATGCACCGCGAGGGACTGTTGTGAGCGTCGTGATGAAATTCGGCGGCACGTCGATCGCCGACGCGGCCGCGATCGAACGCGTCGCCGGCATCGTGCGCGCCCGATTCGAGTCGTCCGGCGGGGACAAACCGCCCGTCATCGTCGTGTCGGCCCTGGCCGATGTCACTGATCGGCTGATCGCGGCCACGCGTCTGGCCGAGGATGGCGACGTCGAGCGGGCGGCGGCCAGCCTGGACGACCTCCTCGCGCGTCATCTCTCGATCGCCTCGGCGCTGACGACCGGGACGCGGCGGGACGACCTCGTCGCCGCCGTTCGAGAAGAGTTCGCCACGATCATCGGCCTCGTGCGCGCGCTCGCGGTGCTGCGCGAGATCTCGCCCCGTTCGCTCGACGCCGTGGTGGCCTCCGGCGAGCTGGCGAGCAGCCGCATCGTGGCGGCGGTGCTGGCGGAGCGCGGCGTGCCGGCGGTCTGGATCGATGCGCGGACGATCATGACGACCGACGCCGAGCACACCGGTGCGACGCCGGAGATGGCCCAGACGTGCGCGAGGGCGAACGAGGTGATCGGGCCGCTCGCGGCGGACGGCCACGTGGCCGTCATGGGCGGCTTCATCGGCGCGACCGCCCAGGGGGTGACGACGACGCTCGGGCGGGGCGGATCCGATTATTCGGCGGCGATCATCGGCGCGTGCCTCGGCGTCGACGAGATCCAGATCTGGACCGACGTCGACGGCATGTTGACCGCCGACCCGCGCATCATTCCCGAGCCGCAGCTGGTGCGGCAGCTGTCGTTCGCCGAGGCGTCCGAGTTGGCGTACTTCGGCGCGAAGGTGCTGCACCCGAGCACGATTCTGCCGGCGGTGAGCAAGAACATTCCCGTCCGGATTCTGAACTCGCTGCGCCCGGAGGTGTCAGGCACGCTCATCACCGCCGAGGCGCGGCCGCCCGACGGCCGGCTCAGCGCGATCGCGTGCAAGCGCGGCGTCACGGTCATCGACATCACGTCGACGCGCATGCTGGGGGCGCACGGGTTTCTGCGCCGGCTGTTCGAAGTGTTCGAGCGCTTCAAGACGGCCGTCGACGTCGTCACCACGTCGGAGGTGAGCGTGTCGGTGACGGTGGACGATACGCGCCGGCTCGATGCGATCGTCGACAACTTGCGCAAGTTCGCCGACGTCTCGTGCGAGCCGGACATGGCGATCATCTGCGCGGTCGGCGAGAATCTGCGTGTGGATCAGACGCTGTTTGGCCGCGCGGTGACGTCGCTCGGCCGCGTGCCGCTGCGGCTCGTGTCGCAGGCCGCTTCGCGGCGGAACATCACCTTCGTACTGCGGGACGCCGACGTCACGCAAGCCATGACGCGTCTGCACGACGAATTCTTCCGCACCGTGGCCGTCACGTGACGCGCCTCCTGCTCGTGGGCCACGGCCGGATGGGCAAGCTCGTCGAGAGCCTCGCGGCCGACTACGGCTTCGAGGTCGCCGGGATCATCGACAGCCATTCGTCCGCCGCGGCCGGCGTCAATCTTGACGGCGCGCCGCGCGTGGACGTCGCGATCGATTTTTCGTCGCCGTTGGCGGTGGCCGTGAACGCGCCGGCGCTGGCCCGCCGCGGCGTGAACCTCGTCGTCGGCACCACCGGCTGGCAGAAAGACGAAGCGGCGGTGCGCGCGGCGGTGGCGGCTGCGGGCACCGGCATCGTGGCCGCCCCGAACTTTTCGACCGGCGTCGTGATCTTCGAGGCTGTCGTGGCGCAGGCGGCGGCGCTCTTCGCCGCGCAGGCCGACTTCGGCGCGTTTGTGCACGAGGCCCACCACGCGGCAAAGAAGGACGCGCCGTCCGGGACGGCGCTCGCGCTGAAGCGTGCGATGGAGCATGCCGGTTTCACCCGGCCGATTGACGTCGCGTCGACGCGCGCGGGACATATCCCCGGGACGCACACGATCGGATTCGACGGTTCAGCCGAATCGATCACCCTGTCGCACGTGGCGCGCGATCGCAGCACGTTCGCGCGCGGCGCGCTCGTCGCGGCGCAGTGGATCAAAGGCAAGCGAGGCTGGTTCACAATGAAAGACGTGCTCGGACTATAGGCAGGATAGGCGGGACAGGCAGCACGGAACCGCTGACTGAGCGGACGAGCCGCCGCAGCAAGATCCGGAGCGTAAGCGACGGCAAGCGAGCGGGGGGTGTGGCCCCGCGAAAGAGTAAAAAATGAGAACGCAATGGACGGGAGTCGGCACGGCGTTGGTGACGCCGTTCACGAAAAGCGGTGACCTCGACGAAGCGGCGGTGCGGCGTCTCGGACGCCGGCAGATCGACGCCGGGGTCCATTTTCTCGTGCCGTGCGGCACGACGGGCGAGAATCCGACGCTTACGCCGCACGAGCGGCTGCGCATCGTCGAAGTCCTCGTCGATGAAGCGAAGGGGCAGGTACCGATTCTCGCGGGCGCCGGCGGCTACGACACCAAGGAAGTGATCCATCTCGCCGGCGAGATGAAGAAGGCGGGCGCGAACGGCCTGCTGTCGGTGACGCCGTACTACAACAAGCCGACGCCCGAAGGCCTCTTTCAGCACTATCGCGCGATTGCCGACAGCACACCGCTGCCGATCGTGCTCTACAACGTCCCCGGGCGCACCGGCCTCAACATCGACGTGAAGACGCTCGTGCGCCTGGCGTCGATCCCCAACATCGTCGGCGTGAAAGAAGCGTCTGGCAACGTCACGCAGATGTGCGAGATCTGCGGCGCGGTGCCGGCCGACTTCATCGTGCTCTCGGGAGACGATGCCCTGACGCTGCCGCTGATGGCGGTGGGCGGGCGCGGCATCATCTCCGTGTCGTCGAACGAGATTCCGGCCGAGATGGCGCGGATGGTCGAGGCGGCCGAGCGCAACGACTTCGCCGCCGCGCGCGCGATTTACGCGCGCATCCTGCCGCTCCTGCTGATCAACTTCGTCGAGGCGAATCCGGTGCCGGTGAAGGCGGCGATGGCCGCGATGGGACTGCTCGAGGAAGTGTACCGGCTGCCGATGGTGTCGCCGACGCCGGCGTCGAAAGAGAAGATCGTCAAGGTGTTGAAGGATCTCGATCTCCTCAAGAAGCCCGTGCATGCCTGATCTGCAAATCACCATTCAAGACCTGGCCGCGGCCGGCGCGTCCGCCGACCGCGACGCGGCGCGGGCCGCGTTTGCGCGGCTGCGCGAGGCGTTGTCGGCGGGCCGGGTGCGTGCGGCCGAGCCTGATCCGTCCAGCCCGATCGGCTGGCGCGTGAACACGTGGGTGAAGCAGGGCATCCTGCTCGGCTTCAGGTTCGGCGACACGGTCGACGCGTCGATGGATCACGGCCGCTGGCCGTTCTACGACAAGGACACGCTGCCGATGCGGAAGTTCCCCGCCGGCGCGCAGGCGGGCGTGCGCATCGTGCCCGGCGGATCGTCGGTGCGCGACGGCGTCTACATCGCGGCCGGCGTCATCTGCATGCCGCCGATGTTCGTGAACATCGGCGCGTGGATCGGCGAGCAGTCGCTCATCGACTCGCACGCGCTCGTCGGCTCATGCGCGCAGATTGGCGCGCGCGTCCACATCAGCGCGGGCGCGCAAATCGGCGGCGTCATCGAGCCCATCGGCGCGCTCCCGGTCATCGTTGAAGACGATGCGCTCGTGGGCGGCAACACCGGCATCTACGAGGGTGCCATCATCAAGACGCGCGCCGTGGTCGCGGCCGGCACCGTGCTGACCGGTTCGACGCCGGTGTACGACCTCGTGAACGGCCGCATCATCAAGCCGACCGCGGATCGTCCGCTCGTCATCCCCGAAGGCGCGGT
>JADGOC010000249.1 GCA_017883165.1 Acidobacteriota bacterium | reverse complement strand
TCACGGCGCGCGTGTCGCCCGGCTCGAAGATGTCTTTGATGAACTCGTGCCGTTCGTCGATCGTGCGGCCCGATCCGTCGCGGTAGGTCGTGACGTAGAGCAGGTCGCGGAAGGCGACGCGGGGGTTCGCGTTGTGCACGACCACGGACCAGTTCAGCGATCCCGCGAGGCCGATGTGCAGGACGCTCTGCGTCACCTGTACGTCTCGCGTGGGGTCGTAGGGGCGCGACGGATCCTCGAGCGCCGCCGGGCCGCCATCCACCGCGAACGCGCGGCGATGCGCCAGCATTTCCGGCTGTTTGAACCGGACGGCCGCCGCCACCGGCGCCCGGTTCTTGTAGAGTGATTTTTCCGGCGCCTGCGCCCACGCCAGCCCGGCGTGGAACGCGATGTTGGCCGCGAGCACCACGCCGGCCGCCACTCGCGCGCGCGGGCCGTCCACGAACGTCCAGCACCACGCCGCGAACAGCCACGCGATTGGCGCGAGCACGTAAAACGCGTGCGCCTGCGGCGGCTCCATCACGAACCAGTAGCTGGCATAGACGAGCAGGACGGAACACGCGACCAGCCAGCGAAGGCGGTTCCATTCGACGCCGGCCCTGCGGTGACGGAACCACTCGATCAACATCCACACGGGCTGCGCGATGCCAATCGCCCAGATTACGATCGCCAGAGGAATCAGGAAGCGGTGGCGCAGGAAGAACTCCATGCGTTTCGCGTTGTCGGTCGCGATGAACCTGACGATTTCCAGGCTCGCGAACGAAAAGAACCGCGCCAGCGTCGTCACCACGATGAACGGATTCACCAGATGCACGTGGATGTTGCGCAGCACGCCGCCCGATCCGGTGTACCCGCCGAAGTACAGCCAGGTGGGCACGAGCGCCGCGCCGGGGATGATCGCCCCGCCCGCGCAGGCCAGCGCGTAGACGGCCAGCCGCCGCGCGCCGTCGCGCCGGCTCGTGAATCCCGCATAGGCGAGGTAGGGGAGGAGCAGCGGCCACGACATGTGGATCTGCATCACCCACAAGAGCGCGGCGCCCATCAGCGCGAACCCGATCGCCGGCGGAACGAGCCCTCGCCGAAACGCCGGTGCGGCCTCGAGGAATCCGATGAAGAAGGCGACCGCCGCCGGGAGCACGTACGACGGGTTGATGATGTGGGTCGAAAATTGCAGTGTCCACGGAATCGTGAACAGCCATCCCCAGACGAGCCAGCGCGGCACCGAGGGCACACGGGCGCAGATGTACCAAGCCTGGGCGGCGAGCGCGACCGCCGAGAGCAGGTTCAGCAGGATGTAGGGCGCTTCCGGAATCGGCAGGACATGGAGCGGCACGCCCACGAGCAGACCCTGCAGCGCGCCCGGGATCTCGCTCTTGGTCCAGACGACGTCGGCGCCGAAGAAGGGCCAGTGGCCGGTCGCGTAATAGCGCAGTCCGATGAGGAAGATCTGGGTTTCGTCCTCGAAGAAGAGCTCGCTCGACAGACCGAAGAGCAGCCTGAACACGAAGAGCGCGGAGACGAGGCCGATCGCCCACCCCGGCAGCGATACGGACGACCGTCGCCGACGGTCCGGTGTGCTGTGCATGCGTGTGCCGGCGCCAGTATCGCATAAGAGATGTCGTACAATCGGAAGCCGCAGTGATGACAGCGTGAGGCACAGGAACCGAGCTTTGTCCGCAGCGTCGGTTGCGTGGTGCGTCGCCGGATGCCTGATGCAGGCGGCGGTGCTGTCCGCGCAGACGCCGCCGCAGGCCGGGGCCGGCTCGGTCCAGGGCGTGATATCCACGCAGGACGGATCCGTGCGGCTGCCGGGCGCCGTCATCCAGATATTCGACGCCACGGGCGCACAAGTCACCGAGCTCCTGAGCGGCGACGATGGCACGTTCGCCGCGCCGAATCTTCCGCCGGGCACCTATCGCTTCGTGTCGTCGCTGATGGGATTCCGCACCACCGAAGCCACCGTCACCATCGCGTCTGGCGCCCCAGCCCGCGTCGCGCTCGACATGCCGCTGCATGATCTCTCCGAGCACGTGGACGTGAGAGCGCCGATCCTCGCGGGACCGACCGGCGACACGATCGCGCCGACGTCGGGCGTCACGGGAAAAGAACTTGATGAATTCTCGCCGAGCAGCGGTGTGCCGGGCGCACTGCGGCTGCTCGCGTCGGTGATCACGGTGCCGGGCGGCGTCAGCATCAAGGGCGGCCGGTCCAATCAGACCGGCGTGCAGGTCGGCGTGGGCAGCCTCGTCGATCCGACAACCGGCCTCTCGTATTTGACGCTGCCGGCGGACGCCATCAATTCGGTGGACGTCCTGCCGAACCCGTACGCCGTCGAGTTCGGCCGCTTCTCCTCAGGCGTCGTCGTCATCGAGACGCGGCGCGCCGGCGATCGGTGGACGCTGCGGCTGAACGATCTCGACCCGAACCTGCGGACCGCCCGCGACAACCCGTTCCGGGTGACGGGCCTGATGGAGTTTGCTCCGCGCTTCGAAGCCGGAGGGCCGCTGCTCAGGCACCGGCTGTTCCTGGAGCAGACCGCGCAGTACAGATACGCGACCAATGAGGTCCCCAGCCTGGCGGAGAACATTCTGAGCACGGATCGCTCGTTCACGACGCTGACGCGGGTGGACGCGAACCTCTCGGCGCGCCACTCGCTGGTGACGAGCGGCGGCCTCTTCAGTACCCAGTCGAGCGACGCGACGCTCGGCACGTTCGTGCCGCCGCCGGCGACGGTGAAGCTGCTCGATAATCTCTGGCACGTCGCCGTGAGCGAGCACGCGACGTGGAGCGATCGGCTGCTCACCGATTCCACCATCAGAATCCAGTCGGGCGACACCACGGCCAGCCCGCAGGGCCTCGCGCCGATGGAGCTTCTGCCGGAAACAATCAACGGCAACTTCTTCAACCGCCAGGCGCGAACGACGATGACCTACCAGTGGGTGGGGAGCGTCTCGTCGTCGCACGAAGGACCGTTCGGCATGCGTCATCTGTTGAAGATGGGCGTGGACGCGCTGCACAGCGCGTACGACGGCACGAGCGCGAGCCGGCCGGTGCTCATCGAGCGCTCGGACGGCACCCTCGCTCGCCGGCTCGATTTCGGTGCGGAGACGTCGCAGCACGTCAGGAGTACCGACGTGGCGCTGTTTGCGCAGGACCGGATTCAGATCGGCGCGCGGTGGTACATCGAAGCCGGCGGCCGCCTGGACCGCGACGGGATTTTGAACCACTGGAATGTGACACCCCGCGCCGGCACGGCCCTGATTCTGGACCGGGCCGGCAACGCCGTGCTGCGCGGCGGGTTCGGCGTGTTTTTCGAGCGCACCCCTTCCGCCGCCGGCGCGTTCGAGCAGTTCGAGAGCCCCATCGAAACACGGTTCGCGGCGAACGGGGTGAGCCCGCTGGCGCCGCCGGCCCTTGTCTCGTACGTCACCGCGGCCAACCTGAGGACGGCGCGCAGCTCGAGCTGGAATCTGAGCTACGAGCACCGCCTGACCGCGTCGTGGTCGGTGCACGCGAGCGTGCTCGAGCGTCGAGGCTCGAACGAGCTGATGGTGGATCCGATCCGGACTGCCGCCGGCGCCCAGCTGCTGCTGGAGAGCGACGGCTCGTCTCTCTACCGGGACGCGGAGGTCGGCGTCCACTTCACCCACGCGCCCGGCTTCGACATCAACGCGACGTACGTCAGATCGTCGTCGCAGGGCGCTCTGAACCCGTTTTCGAGTTTCTTCGGGACCGTGCTCTGGCCGATTGTCGGTACTGACGCCTACGGGCCGAGCTCCGCCGACGTGCCACACCGGCTCCTCGTGCGCGGCCGCCTGTCGACGGGACGCTGGCTGGTGCTCGAGATCATGGACTGGCGTTCGGGATTTCCCTACTCGGTGGTCAACGAATCGCTCGACTTCGTCGGGTCGCGCAACGCGAATCGATTCGAGGATACGATGCACGTGGAGCTTGGCGCCGAGCGGCGTGTCCACGTGGGGCGCTTCCGGCCGTGGATCGGCCTGCGGGTGAACAACCCGTTCAACACGTTCTCGCCCTCCGACGTGCAGAACAACCTCGCGTCGCCGGCTTTCGGAACTTTCTATAACTCCGAGTATCGGCGGTGGCGGCTCATCATCCGTTTCGCGCGGTGATGGGGCGATTATTCGCTTGCGCGCACCCGCCGCAGAGGATACCGTAACTCCAGTGCCGGCTTTCGATTACATCCGAGTCTTTCATGGCGAGCCGCACGCGGGACGCGGACGCGAACTGCTGGCCGCGCATCCGGAGTTGAGAGCGCTCGCCGGGCACAATCCGCTGAGCGCCGTATGGACGGTCGCGCTCGTCGTGGCGCAACTGGGCCTCGCGCTGCTGGTCGGCGATCGCCGGTGGTTCGTGTGGCTCCCGTGCGCGTACGTGGCCGGCGCGACCATCGATCACGCGCTGTGGGTGCTCATCCACGAGTGCTCGCACAATCTGATCTTCCGCCGCCGCACGCC
>JADGOC010000090.1 GCA_017883165.1 Acidobacteriota bacterium | reverse complement strand
GCGCCGCCGCTCGCTGCGGACACAATCGCCGCCCCCCAAGCGAGCGCAAGCACGGCTACCAGCGTTCGTGCCGGAAAACCGCCATTGCGTGAATGCATGATGTATAGCTCCCCGTTCTTATAAGGGCCGTCGGTAATCCGGCAAAAATGCCAGACGCTGCCTGGCAGTGCAAGTGGGGTGCCGCAGCTATTTCACTCGTTATCGCGCGGCCAAACTCAGTAGGGTTAGCGGAAAACCGACAGCAATCTGGTAGGCAAGCCCAACCCGCAACCTGTCTTGAATCACACCCGTCCCGTGGTGCGGAACGCGAACCTCAAGTTCCGACCACCGAACGGCCCGCTACTCGATGTGATGGCAGGTGTCGCAGTCCTGGCTGATCTTCGTCCCGTCCTTCGTCTTGTGGTTGTCGTCGTGGCAACGGAAACAGCCCGGGAAATCCATGTGGCCGATGTTGTTCGGATAAGTGCCGAACTGGACGTTCATCTCGGGGAACACGTTGCGGTTGTAAACGTTCTGCGCCGACGTCACCGCTCTTTCGACATCTTGCCGCCGCGTCATGTACACCTGCTGATACTGCGTGCGGTAGAACTCCCGCATCGCGCGCGAAATCCCCTCGTCGGCGGCCGCTTGCGTCGGGTAGGTCGCCTTCAGCGCTTTCACGGCCTCGCGACGGACGTAGGGCAAGTTCTTCGGGATCTCGCCTTGCGCCATCGCGCTGTTGACGGCCTTCTCGGCCGTCGGCGCCATCGGATGGCTCGGGCGGTTGTGGCAGTCCATACAGTCCATCCGCCGGCGCTCCCCTTTGGCGAGCTGATCGGGCGTCACGCCTTCGGCCGTGTACTCCCGCACGTTGCCGAACCGATCCTTCAGCCGCACGTAGGGAATCACCTGACGCTTGTCGTCGGTGGCGATGTACTCGATTTCGTTCGCGACGTTCATGTGCCAGTGGATGCCGGTCGCGATCCCCAGACGTTCGCTCCCCCCGCCCACATGCACGTCCAGCGTCGTCCCCGACTCGGTATTGGCCTCGTCCTCGGCATACTCGAAGACCCGCTGAATCTTGTCGCCGTGGAACTTCTCGGGCCAGTGGCACTGCTCGCACACTTCGCGGGCGGGCCGCAGATTCTGGACCGGCGAGGGAATCGGACGCGAGAACGTGTTGAGCGACACCGCAAACACCTGCCGGGTGCCCGACAGCTTCGACCGCGCGAACCAGGAGGCGCCCGGGCCAATGTGGCACTGCACGCATGTCACGCGCGAGTGCGGGCCGTCCTGATACGCGGTGAATTCCGGCTTCATGACGCCGTGGCAGACCTGGCCGCAGAACTGAACCGAGTCCATGTACTCGATGCCGCGATACGCGGCGAGCGACACGATGACGACGTTCGCCATGGTCAGCACCGCCACGATCAAGGCGGCAGTGCGCTGCGTCGGGTCGTTCAGGTCGAAGCGTGGCCAGCGCAAGTCCGACGGATGCTTCCCGCGCGACCGCTTTTTGCGCTCGAGCCACGCACCCAGCGGGATCAGCAACAAGCCGGCGATGAAGAACGCCGGCAGAATCAAGAAGAAGACGATGCCGAGGTACGGGTTGGTGTGCCACCCGAACAAATCGGCCAGGAAGACGACCACGAACAACACGGCGCTGATCGTGGCGAGGATCATCCCGGCAAATGAAATCGCGTTCCGTACCAGTCGCACGTCAGCCATCACAAAACCTTTTCCAAACGAGCGTCGGGCGATTCTATCGGAGGACGGCGTACAGAATCAGCAGAATCAGGCCCACGCCGAGCGTCAGACCTGCGGTGCCGAGCACGTAGCCTCTTCGCACCAGCGAGCCGGTGGGCGGGGGCACCGCCAGGCGATCGAGATCGCCGGCTCGGACCAGGCGATCGTACTGTGCCGCCCGCTCCTCACGCAATTCGTGGTCGGTCACCGAGCCGGTGAACCACACGAGGTCCATCGGAAACTTCCCCGGACGCAGGTGGCCGTTGAAGAAATGGACGACAAAAATGAAACCGATCGCGAGGGTGGCCTCGGCGCCGTGGACAAACAGCGCCACGTTGAACATCCATCCCGGCAGGATGCGAGAGGCGGCTTGCGGGAACCACAGGACGAGTCCGGCGGCGCCCATCAGGGCGGTGCCCCAGAGCACGGCCCAGTAGTCGAACTTCTCCCAATACGTGAACTGCTCGAAACGCGGCTGCGATCCCAAGTGGAAGAACCATCGCATCTGCTGGTAGAAGTCGACGAAGTCCTTCGGCTGCGGCACCATCGACGTCGGCCCCCACAGCAGCCCCTTCTCGCCGCGCACGAACGCGCGCCACAGCACCTCGCCGACATGCCAGACGACGGCGGCAAGGAGAACCGCGCCGAGGAACCGGTGGACGAGGCCGGCGCCCTGGAAGCCGCCGAACACACGCGCGAGCCAGCGGCCCCATGGGGCGTCGCTGAACAAGAGCGGCATACCGGTGGCGGCCAGGCCCAGGAACGTCACCATGATCACGCCGTGCAGAATCCGGGTCTTTAGATCGAATCGGCGCAGGTGTCTCGTCGCGTCGATCGCGGACGGCCGCCCGTCCTCATGTGCCGGGCGGTCCGCGAGCATGGCCGTCATGCGCGGCCTCCGTCCTTCTCGTGCGAAGCGGTGCCGTGGCCGTTTCTCCACGACCGCCGGAACCAGAGCAGGCTGTGCAGCCCGAAGAAGCCGAAGCACGCCGGAATCAACGCCCAGTAGAACCTGTTCGCCCACCAGAGCACGCGGCCTCGCTGGTAGCTGCGCGGGTTCGGATGCGGATCGTACTTTACGAAGCTGGCGGACGCGTTCGCGTGGCACTTGCCGCATGTCGTCACGAGGTTCGCCTGCGACACGAGCGACGCCGGGTTCAGCGCGGGCAGGATGTCATGCGGCCCGTGGCAATCGGCGCACGAAGCGACGCGCGAGAAGCCGAGCTCGGTCACTTTGCCGTGGAACGTCAACCTGAAGGAGTCGACGACATTGGCGTGACAGGTCCCGCATTCCGCGGTGACGGCCAAGCGCCACGAATCGGTGTCGGCGCGCTGAATCGCGTGCGCGGTGTGGCAGTCGATGCAGACCGGCGCGCGCGAATCACCTTTCTTGAGGGCCGCCGCGTGGACGCCGGCGTCGTACTGCTGCTTGATCCCCGCGTGGCACTTGCCGCACGTCGCCGGAATGTTCGCGCGGAACACCGGGCTCGTCGCCTCGCTCTTGCGCGCGATGTCGTGGTTGCCATGGCAATCGACGCACGACGGCGCGACGAGCAGCCCGGACTTTTCGAGCGCCTTGCCGTGGATGCTGTCATGGTATATCGCCGCGACGTTGCCGATCTGGATGTGGCCGCGGGTGATGATGTCCAGATTGCCGTGACACTTCGCGCACGTCGCCGGCAGGTTCAGATGGTTGGTCGGCGAACTCGGCTCGGCCGCGCCCTGGATGTCGTGCATCCCATGGCAGTCGACGCACGTGGCCGCCAGCATCCGGCCGTCCTGGCGCGCCCGTGCGTGAACGCCCCGCATGAACTTCTCCTGTGCGGCGTCGTGGCACGTGCCGCAGTTCACCTTCGCCAGCGTGTCGGGATGCGGAAATTCCTTAAGGGCGGCGAGATCCTGGTGGCAGTCGACGCACGCCATCTGTGCGTGCTTCGACGCGCCGAACGCCTTCTGAGTTCCTTCATCGAAGGCGATCGACGTGCCGTTGGCGCGCTTGGCCGTCGGATCACCATGACACGCGAGGCAGTCATCGTTGGCCGGCGGCTTCGGCGCACCTTGTCCCGCGCTCGCCACGACCGCCACAGCCAACAAGCCTGCAGCCACAAGCGACGCGCGGAACAAGATACGCATAGGTTGGTCTCTCGACGGTCTATTTCTTCTTGAGCGAGCCGAGGTACGCGACAAGCGCGTCCACGTCGTCCTTCGGCAGGGTGTACGCTTTCATTTCAGGCTTCCGGGCCGCCTTCGTCTTCGCGGTCATCCCCTTCGCATCGGTGACCCACTGCCGGATCTCGTCCGCGGACAGCTTGCTGCCCACCTCGTCGAGCGGGCCTTTCGCGTTGCCGTGGCCGCCGATTGAGTGGCAGAGCGAGCATTTCGAATCGGTGTAGACCTTCTCGCCCTTCGCCTTCGAGTCCTGCGCCGCGGCGGTTCCCGCGATGGCGACACAGAGCGCGACACCCACGATGATCGATCGGATCATGAACTCTCTCCTCCAGCGGCTGGTTTCAGCAAAGCCACTGCCATTGCGCGATTATCTCAAACAACTGCGCCATTCCGTCGATCTTGCGCAGCGCGAGCCGCCGTTCTGGCGGCAACTGCCGGGAAGCCGGCATCGGCCCGAAGCCACTTAGTCGCTCGGCGGAGGCAGCGAGCGCCGATAGGCGCCGTTCACGCCGCTGACGAGAAAACCTCCCAACTTCGAGCGTCTCGAGCAGCGTTTTCGCGTGCGCCGTCGACAGGGCGTGGAGACGGGCCGTTTGCGCAACGGTCAGCACGAGCCCTGGCATCGCCAGGAACTCATGGCGAATACGCAAAGCGTCCGCGTCGATCGCGTCGCCAATGACAATCATCGTGATCCCACCCGACCTGAGGATTTGGTCGGGATCTTGTGCGCTTCACCGTCGCCGGCGAACTGGTATTCCGTCACCCGCTTGATGCCGAGGCCGGCGATCGTCGTCTGGGTGAGAGTGAACGTGTCGACCAGGTTCCGGCGGGCCGGCGTGCAGTGGAACGACAGGACGGCTTCCTGCCGCCCCTTGACGGGATCGAACCGGTAGAACGATGTGCACGGTTCGCCGCGCGCCATCTTGGTGCCGTCGTGGACGATCAGGTACGGGCCCATCGGAATCCGATCGGCGACGAGCACCGGGTCGATGAAGGACGTCCCTCACAAGGGGCAACAAATGTGCCCGGCCAGCTCCGGCGCGCCATCGGGCCCAGAGAACCGGCAACCCCGAATCCACAAGCCAAGCCAGGCCTGCCGACATTCCGGCACGCGAATCACGTCGAACGCTCTTATCGCAAGAGGGGCACTGGGACGGAGATTTGCAAGGCAGAGGGACGCATGGCCATTCCGCTGCAGCAACACATCATGTACGGACCCGTGCGGTCGCGCAGGCTCGGCCGGTCTCTCGGGATCAACGTGCTGCCGGTTGGCATCAAGGTCTGCAATATGAACTGCGCGTACTGCCAGTACGGGTGGACGCGCGGCCAACGGCTGAGCGGGGCGCGGATGAAGCCGTGGCCCTCACCAGCGCAGGTGTCCGCGGCGGTGGCCGCCCGACTCCGGCTGGCCGCGCGGGACGATGAGTCGCTGGACCGGCTCACCGTGGCCGGCCATGGCGAGCCGACACTGCATCCCGAGTTCGAGGAGATTGTGGATCGGTTGGTGGAGGTCCGAGATCGACTGGCCCCGGACCTCCGACTATCCGTGCTCTCGAATTCGACGACGGCCGCCTGGCCGAGCGTGCGGCGCGCGCTCGGCAAGTTCGACGAACGCTACATGAAGCTCGATGCCGGCGATCCGATCACCTACGCCCACATCAACGGGCTCGGCAATTCGATCGTCACCATCGTGGATGCGCTCCGCGATCTGCCGCAAGTCGTGGTGCAGGCGATGTTCGTGAGCGACGGGAAGGGTCGCGTGGACAACACGACCGAGGGCGCCATCAACGAGTGGCTTGGTGCGATAGACGCCATCCAGCCCTCGCGGGTGCAGGTCTATACGATAGACCGTCCCCCGGCTCTCCAGGACCTCCGGGCTGTGCCGATGCGGCGGTTGCGCGAGATCGCCGAGCGCGTCAGGGTCAGAGAGATCCCGGCCGACGTGTTCACTTCGACGCCTGACGCACGGAAGCGGCGGGCTTCACTTCCTTGACGCGCACCTCGGTGCCGGGACGAATCTCGTCCGTCCCACGCGCCGCGATGGTATCCCCCGGCCGCAGATCACCGAAGACTTCCACGAGCGGCCCCGATGCGAGGCCTGTCTTCACGTCGATCCACTCGGTCCGCCCGTTTCGGATCCGCACGACGAACATGCGATCCGTCGTGCTCGCGACACTCCCATTCGGCACCAGCAGCGAGGGGCCCGGCCGACGCACGGGCCACCGCACCTGGCAGAACGTGCCGGGCGCGAGCCGTCCGTCCGTGTTCGCCACCTCGAGCTCGATGGCCATGGTCCGGGTCTTCACGTCGACCGCGTGCGCGATGCGTGCGACCGTGCCGGAGAAGGTCTGGCCCGGATACGCGGGCACCGTGAACGACATCGCTGTCCCGGTCAGTACTCCCGCGATGTACGCCTCAGGGACCGGGACCACGAGCCGCAGCCGATCGTCTTGGACCAGCCGCACCATCGGCATGGCCGCGGCTTGTCCGCTGTTGGGACCGACGAGCGCGCCCGGATGGACATTTCGTTCGGTCACGACGCCGTCAAAGGGCGCCGTCACTCTCAAATACCCTTCCATGTCGGCGATCGACTTCAGCGCCTGGCGCGCGACTTCGACGTTCTGTTGTGCCGCGGCCACCTGACTCTGGTCGGCCTCGACGGACTTTTGCGCGACCACGACATCGTTGCCGGCCACCGCGCCGGGCGTCGCCGCTGCCGCCTTGAGCTTCTCATAGGTGCCGGCGTCGGATTCGGCCTTCGACCGCGCCGCGCTCAGTTGTGCGTCCGCGCCCTGCACCTTCGATTGCGCCTCCGCCCGCTGCGCCAGCACCTCCGGCGCTTCCAGCATCGCGATCAGGTCGCCGGCGCGCACGCGCGATCCGCGATCGACGCGGATCGTTTTCACGAATGCCGTCACCTTCGGGTAGATCGCCACCGTTTGATAGGGGTCGAGCTCACCCGGCATCGACAACGTGACATTCACCGGCAGCTGAACGACGCGGACGACGTCAATCGTCGGCGCTCCAGGCGGCGACGCAGGCACCTGGGTCTGAGGCGTTCTGTTTCCTCCGCCGCAGGCGGCGATGTCCAACGACATCGCCAGACAACTCATCGTCAGCGTCCACACGGGTCTTCTGGTATTCATCGACTTCCCTGCTCCGCGCGATACGCGCTCTCGGGATCGTCTGGATCCAACGACGGTGAGGCGGCGGCTGCCGACTGCTGCACGAGCGAGTACACCGAGGGCAGCACGATCAAGGTGGCGAAGGTGGCAGCGGCAAGGCCGCCGATGACCGCACGCCCGAGCGGCGCGGTGGCCTCCGCGCCCTCGCCGAACGCGAGCGCCATCGGAATCATGCCCGCGATCATCGCCGCGCTGGTCATCAGCACCGGGCGCATCCGCGCCTGGGCGGCGTGGATCGCGGTGTCCAGCGGCGAGCCGCCGTGCCGCCGCGCCTGTTCGGCGAAGGTCACCAGCAGGATCGCGTTCGCCACAGCGACCCCGATGGCCATGATTGCGCCCATGAACGACTGCACGTTCAGGGTGGTCCGCGTGGCCGCCAGCATCAGGACCACTCCCGTCAGCACGGCGGGCACCGTGGACACCACGACGAACGCGAGGCGCAACGACTGAAAGTTGGCGGCCAGGAGGAGAAAGATCACGACCACGGCGACGACCAAACCGGCCGTGATGTTCGTAAAGGTCTCGCGCATCGCGGCGATTTGGCCGCGAACGGTCACCGCCGCCCCGCGCGGGGGCGCCCCGGCGCGCGCGATCGCCTGATCCACGCGGCCGACCATCCGTCCCAGATCGTCACCGAACACGTTCGCCGTCAGGGTGACCATCCGTTGTCCGTTCACGCGGTCGTATTCGCCGACGATCGTGCTGTTTTCGATCCGCGCGACATCGCCGAGCAGCGGATGCGAGCCTCGATCCGCGCTCACCGGGATGGCCCGCAGATCGTCAAGACTGGTCATCCGTGGCTGCGGCACTTCGATCTGGACCTGAAACGCGATGCCCGTGCGCGGATCGGCCCAATAGTTCGGCGCGACGAACCGGCTCGAAGACGTCGCCGCGGCAAAGGATCGGCCGATCTGGTCGACGGTCACGCCGAGCTGCCCGGCCATCTGCCGGTTCACGTCCACTTGAATCGCCGGGTAGTCGAGCGCCTGCCCAAACTGCAGATCGCGGAGTGTCGGAATCCGGGCGAGCTCGTCCCGAACCTTCGTCGCAAACGTCCGGCTCGCGGCAAAATCCGGTCCGGTGATCGCCACCTCCACCGGCGTGGGCGCGCCAAAGTTCATGATTCGACTGACGATGTCGCCGGGCTCGAAGGAGAACTGTGCTGTCGGAAACCGGTCGCGGAACCGACGGCGCAACTCCTCTTGGAAGGCGCCAAGCGGCAATCTCGCCTCGGGCTTGAGCGCGACCTGCAACACGCCTTCGTGCGACCCCCCGGTCCAGAGAAAGATCGTGTTGATCGGATACGACGACGGCTGCACGCCCACGTACCCGAGCGTCATGTCCACGTTGTTCGGGCCGGCCGCGCGATTGATCTCGTCGAGCACGTCGCCGGCCAGCCGCTCAGTGGACTCGAACTTCGTGCCGGCCGGCGCACGCAGCCGCAACTGGAACTGATTGGTGCCGGCCGGCGGAAAGATCTCACGCCCGAGTGTCAGGCCCACCGCCACGACGATCGCCACCGTCACGAGGAGGTAGGCCGCGACGAGCAGGCCCCGCGCCGGCGCCAGCCGGTGCAGCACCTGCTCCAGGCGGTTGCGGAGTCGCGCGACCCAATCCTCGGCGTGCGCTTCTGCTTCACGCGACAACCGATGCTTCGCCAGCAGCCACACCGACAACACCGGCACGAGCGAGCTCGACAGGAAGAACGACGCAATCATCGCAAAGCCCACGGCGAGCGACAGCGGCACGAACAGCGATTGCGACACACCCGTCATGAAGAAGGACGGAACGAACACGGCCACGACCGACAGCATCGCCAGCAGTCGCGGCACCACCACCTCGCCGCTGGCGTCGAGCACGCCGCGAGCGATCGGCGCGCCGCGCGCCAGGTGCGTGTGGATGTTCTCGATCGCGACCGTCGCCTCGTCGACGAGGATACCGACCGCCAGGGCGAGTCCGCCGAGCGTCATGATGTTGATGGTCTGGCCGGCGCCCCACAGCGCGACGACCGCGGCCAGCAGGGCGACGGGAATCGTGACCACGACGATCGTCGCGCTGCGCCAGTCACGCAGGAACAGCAGCACCATCAGGCCGGTCAGCAGGGCGCCGAACACGGCCTCGCGAAGGACGGACTGAAGCGCGGCGGACACGTTGCGCGACTGATCGAGCTCATAGGAGACCCTAATGTCGTCGGGCACCAACGCTTGAAACCGCGCCAGATTGGCCTTCACCTCGCTGACCACGCTCAACGTCGATGCATTGGGGCGCTTGGTCACCGGAATGTAGACGGCGCGGCGGCCGTTCACCAGTGCGTAGGCGGTCGGGATGTCGGCGCTGTCGCTGACCGACCCGATGTCGCGAATCGACACCGGCGGCCCCGCGCCCGTGCGGATCGGGAGCTCGAGGAGATCGTCGATATTCGTGACCACCGAGTTCATGGGCGAGATGCGCGTCTCGTCGCCGATGTTGACGCTCCCGGACGGCATGATCACGTTGCCGGCGGTCACCGCCCGAATCACTTCGTCCGGGGACATGCCATACGAGCGCAGCCGGTCGGGATCGACCCTGATCACGATGGTCCGCTGGCTGCCGCCGAACGGCGGCGGTGACGTGAGCCCAGGCAGGGTCGCGAACTGGGGCCGGACGCGATTGAGCGCGAGATCCTGGATTTCGCCGAGGCTGCGGCTGTCGCTCCGAAACACCAGGTAGCCGACCGGGACGGTGCCCGCATCGAACCGCATGATGAACGGTCCGACCGTCCCGGGCGGCATGAATGCCCGCGCGCGGTTCACATAGCCAATCGTCTGCGCGAGTGCCTCGGCCATGTCCGTGCCGGGGTGAAACGTCAGCTTCAACAGCCCGGTGTTCTGAATCGATTTCGATTCGACACTCTCGATGCCGTTGATATAGAGGAAGTGGTACTCGTAGTAATAGACGAGATAGCCCTCCATCTGCGCCGGGCTCATCCCCCCGTACGGCTGCGCGACGTAAATGACCGGCAGGTTCAGATCCGGAAAGATGTCGGCGCGCATCCGGGTGACGCCGAACGCGGCCGCCAGCGCCACGGCGATCACGGCGACCAGGACGGAAATCGGACGCCGGAGCGCCGCGCGAATCAACCACATGGTGTCAACGAACTCCGGAGGACGAATGGATGATCGTCAGGAATGAGGTGAGGTCGCCCTGCGCCACCGCTTCGGCCAGCAGCGCCCGCCAGACATCAACCCGAGCGAGCTGATCCTGCACTTCGGCTTGGGCGAGCAGGCTTTGCGCATCCGCGACTTCGGTGATGCTCGTCAAACCGGCTTGGTAACGCGCGCGGGCCTGCGCTTCGCTCTGCCGGGCCGCCGCGAGCTGCACCGGCGTGTTCGCCGCGATGGCTCGGGCTGCCTGCACCATCGCCGCGGCTGCCTGCTGTTGGCTCGTGATCGTGAGGAGCGCCTCGTCGTACAACGCGGCCTCCGCCCGTTCAGACGCGGCGGCGGCGGCTTTGCGTGCCCGCAGACTCGAAAAGTCGAAGACGTTGGGGAACAAGATCTGCACGCCGGCCGCCCAATTCGCGCGATCAAGACCAAGCCCGGCGAGGCTTCCGTCGAGTTGCCCATTCGGATTCGCCCCGCTGCCGCGCGCGAACAGGCTGGACTGCAGATAGAGACGCGGCAGATCGCTCCGCGCGAGGACCTCTTCCTGTGCCCGCGCCACGTCAACGGCCGCTTGGTGGATCTGGGCCAGTGGATGCGTCGTCGTCGCCGCACTCGCGTTCACATCGAGCGCGGGAAGCTGGTCGAGCAGGCTCGCCCCATCGATCGTGATGTGCCCCGCCGTCAGGCCCAGCACGCGGCTGATCGTCATCTGCGCCAGCGTGAGGGTCTGCTGCGCCTGAATGAGCCGTATGTGTGCCGCGGCACGTTCGGCGTCAGCCCGCGAGGCTTCGGCACCGGGTCGAAGCTGGTTGTCGACCAGCGCGTGGACGGCTCGCGACAGGACGTCGCGTCGTTCGGAATCGGCCTGCGTGGCCGCGACCGCCCGCTGAGCCGCCAGGATGCCCAAGAACGCGGCGCCGACCGCGCTCTGCACATCGAGACGCGTCAGCGCTTCACCCGCACGCGCGCGCACCACGACCGCCTCAGCCCCGGTCACGGTCGCCTCTCGAAGACCGAAGTCGAACGGCTCCCACGAGAGCAGTGCGCCGGCCGCGCTTCCCCACACGCTCTGCCCAGAGGCCGACGGCAGCACGGGACCTGACATCGCGGGGATGACCGATTGCGGAAAGACCTGACCGAAGATGTTGTTGGCCGTCGCGCGGTTCGACTGCCAGAGCGCATCGAGCCGCGGAAGATATGCGGCTCTCGCGACGCTCACGCCGGCGGTTGACACATCGATCTGCTCTAACGCCGCGCGCACGGTAGGGTAGTGATCGACGGCGTACTGGATCGCTTGCTCGAGCGTGAACGTCTGCTGCGGCGCCGACGGTCCGGGCGTCGCCTGTGCCCACCCGCCAACGGGCGAGCCGAGCATCAGCACAACGGTGACAGTCCAGACACGCGGTTGTCGCATCGATCGTCTCAATAGGATTGATCAGTCGTGCTCGAACATCTCACCGAACAGCTCCTGCACCCGCGCTCTCGCCGTCACGAGCGCCTTGCGGCCAGTCGGCGTCGCCCGGTAGACGCGGCGGTGGCGGCCTCCGTTCTGGGTCAGCTGCGACCGCAGATATCCCTGGCGTTCCATCCCATGGAGAATGGGATAGAGCGTGCCCGCGCTCATCCGGTACCCGTGTCGGCCAAGCTCGTCGATCATCCCTTGACCGAAGATCGGGCCCTCGGCCGCATGATGCAGAATGTGGAGCCGAATCAGACCGGTATACAGCGTGCGATCTATCATCGAAATGCGATATCTACTTCCGATAGCGTAGTCCGAGCCTACACTGCTGCTTCGGCTCCTGTCAATGAACGGCGCGGCGGAACGCGTGTCAGCGTGAGCGGATCAGGGACGAGAAGCCGCCGTCGCGCGATAACCCGCGCGCGTGTGCACCGACAATTTCTCGGGACCCGCGATCTTCACCTGAATGGTTCGATACGACCCATCGAGCGCCTGATTGAGGGGGGCGTACGCAATCGTATATTGGTTCCGAATCTGCCGGGCCAGATCGAGCGCGACCGTGTCGATTTGATCGAGACTCATCGGATAATACGCGACGCCGCCGGTTCGCTCGGTGAGTTGCTCCAGCTCGTGCCGGCCTGCCGTGGCTTGGGCGGTATCCGCTTGCATGAACAACCCGATGGCGTCGATGACGGTCTCGCTGCGCTCGGCCTGTTTCTGAATCTGACTGACCGTTGCGACGCTCGCGTTGTCGTTCCCATCCGTGAGGACGAGCAGGACCTTTCGGTCTCGCGCGGCATGTTCACGAAGATACGCCTCGGCCATGTCGATCGCGTCTCGCAGGGCGGTGCCGCCGATCGAATCGACACGCGCGATGCCGCCTTCGAGCACGTGGACGTCGCTCGTGAACGGCACGTCGATGCGCGGCTTGTCCGCGAAATTGAGGACGAACGCCTCGTCCTGCTGGTTGGAGGCCCGGACTAATGCCAATGCCGCAGCTTCGACCTTCGCTCGGAGCTGGCGCATGCTGCCGCTGTTGTCGATGAGCAGGCCGAGCGAGACCGGCACATCGCCGCGCCGAAAGAGCGTGATCGGCTGCCGCTTGCCGCTCTCGTAGACCGTGAATGCCCGCTGCTCCAGATTCGTGACCAGTTCGCCGCGGCGGTTCGTGACCGTGGCCTGCAGCACCACCCATCGCGTGTCGGTGTGGAAGACCGATGCTTGCCGTCCGTCGAACGGCTGCTGAAAGAGGAGCGTGACGAGCAGGACACTCGCGGCGCGGATTCGGTTCATGGTTGGCGCGTGGGGCCCGGCGCCAGCTGGAGCTGGATCGATGTATCAGCAGGGAATCGCACCTCCCGACCTTTGCCCAACACGTTCGAATACACCGTTCGGCCGGCGCCGACGAGTGACAACGCGACTCCCACGGGTCTCGAAATCTGGCTGAGGCCGATCCCGAGCACGCCCAACCCGAAAAAACCGCCCAGCCCTCGCGTGCCGACGCTGCCCGACTGCACCGTCGCCCCGGCCACGTCGTTCGCGTCACCGTCGTTGTCGAACCGATGGTGATGGTCCACGTTCGCCCGGAGCGCCAGGACGGCGAGCGCCGGCGCGATGAATCGTGTCTTCGGACTCGACAGTGTCGCGCCGCCTTCTTCGTCAATCACCACGTGATCGTCGGCGCTCGCTTGCACGCTTTCCAACGAAGCCAAAAGCGGCGCCTCGGCTTGCGCGTCGCCGGGATGTGGTACCTGCACGGTTTCGAACAGGAACCGCAGTTGACCATTGCGATGGAACCGTCGCGCTGGTCTCGCGAACGTCACCTCACCCTTCAGCGTCGTGCCTTCAGGAAAGATCAGGCGGTGATCCGCCGAGAAGACCGGCTCGGTCACGATGGCTTCGATCGGCGTACCCCGGCGCGTCTTTGACGAATCGAGCGTCGTGGCCAGCCGGGCATTCAGGAGACTGGCCGGTGCCGGCCGGGTGCCGTCAGACGCCACATCGCTGCCTGTGGCGGTGCCAAAATCGACCGGCACGACGAGTTCCGCCTGAAACACGACTCCCTTACTGAGAAACTGAGGGTGATACGGCAGCCGCTGAATGGCGGCGTCCTTCAGTCGTTCCATCTTGCCCGGCTGCGTGAGGGCTGACAGCGCATCGTGCGCTTTCTGCTTCGTCGCGTCGATGGCGTCCCTGGCCTGATTCTTCACTTCCTCACGCGCGCGAGCGACATGGCCGCCCGGCTCGGGCGGCGATGTGTTACTGGCTGGGTTGGCGGCGGCCGTGCGCCTCAAACGGGCGATTTCTCCCGTGACGATCGTGCGAATAGACACCTCACGGGTGTCGAGCATCAGCGTGTCGAACTGCAGGACGACGTGACGAGCGGGTGTCAGATCGCCATTGAGGAGGGCGTGGATCCGAGTCAGCTTCGACGGCCCGTCGAGTTGCGCGACATGCCCCAGCACTTTTGTGCCGGCGGGGACGACGACCCGGTCGTAGGCGTACACAGCTTCGATCAGGGTGCCTGTGATCGGCTGACCCACCCGCTTGACGGTGACACGTTCATCGAGCGCCACCGACAACGGCCGTCCGGAATTGATGGTCAGCGGGATCGCCTGCCCGCCGGGCGCCGCGCGCGCGAATGCCGGGCATGCCAGCACCAGCATGAGCGTGGAGACGCCCACGGCGCATGTATCCATCACAGCATCTAGACGGCGATGGCCGCGGCCGCCCAGCCCGCCGGATCCTTGTCGGATTGAATCCACCGATGCAGGTCGACGACGATGGAGTCGCCGTCGCGCCGGATCACGTACCGGTCCAGGTTCCTCGTCGACCGCCCGAACGTGTGGACGCCGTCGGGCGAATACTGGGAATCATGCTTCGTGCACTGGAAGCGGTGGTCCTGCGGGAGCCACTTCACGGCGTTGTTCTGGTGCGGGCACGACAGCGCAAACACATAGACCTGGCCCGCAACGCGCGCCACGATCAGTTGCGCGGCATGGTCCACGTTCACGCTGTCGGCCGGGGGAATCGGGTATCGACGTTCGTCGCCGCTCTGA
>JADGOC010000248.1 GCA_017883165.1 Acidobacteriota bacterium | reverse complement strand
CTCCTGCGGGATCATCGCTTCCGAGAACCGGATCAGCTTGCCGGTGTTGCGCTCGTGGATGTAGATGTGGCCGGTCTTGCCGCCGTGGATCACCACGTCAACCATCTTGCCGTTATTGTCCTTCGCCTGCGTCAGGATCGGCGCGCTGACGGCATCCAGGTCCCACACGTCGTGGGAAACGTACTGGAAGTGCCACTTGTACGTGCCTTTGTCGAGGTCGACGGCGATGATCGAGTCGGTGTACAGGTTGTCCCCGGGACGGATCGCGCCGTACAGGTCGGGCGACGGGTTGCCGGCCACGAAGAACACGGTGCGCGTCTTCAAGTCCACCGCCGGCGTCATCCACACGCCGCCGCCCAGCGTCTGATAGAAGTCGCCGCCCTTCTCGGCCAGCACCTTCTTCTCCGCGGCGATGTCGCGATGCATGTCGCGGCCGGTCGCGTCGTTGACCGCCCACACGCCTTCATGCCCTTTTTCCGGGATTGTATAGAACGTCCATAGCAGCTTGCCATCCTTGGCGTCGAATGCCTTGACGAAGCCGCGGACACCGTACTCGCCGCCGTTGGTGCCGATCAGCACCTTGCCGTCGACGACGGCGGGCGCCATCGTCTCCGAATAGCCCTTCTCGGGGTCGGCGATCTGCGTTTCCCACAGTGCTTTGCCGGTCTTGGCGTCGAGGGCGACCAGCTTCGCGTCGATCGTGCCCATGAACAGCTTGCCACCCTCGATCGCGACGCCGCGGTTATTGTTGCCGCAGCAAACCGTGACGATCGGGCCGAGCTTGTGCTTGTAGTGCCAGTATTCCTCGCCCGTCTTCGCGTCGATCGCGTAGACGTGGTTGAACGAGGTCGTGAGGAACATCACACCGTCGACGACGATCGGCGCGGTCTCCATCGATTCGAGCACCGCAGTCTGGAATACGAACGCCGGCTTCAATTTGCCGACATTTCCCGTGCCGATCTGCGTCCCGGGGTAGTAGCGTGTCTGGTCGTAGCTGCCGTTGGGGTGGATCCAGTTCTTCGCGTCGCCTGCGGCGGCGTTGAGCATTGGCTGGGTGACGTCCGAGGGCGCCCTCGCCATCGGCTTGCCGGTCGTCGTCGTGCCGCCGCTGATTTCCTGCGCAAGCGCCGCAGGCGCGCACGCCAGCCACAAACTGGACAGGGCAGCCATGCCTAACATTAGAATTAGATTTTGGTATCGCATACTTCCTCCGTAGTGTTTTGAGTTTTTTGATTCCCGCGCCGCAATGCCGCCGCGACTGGTCCAGAGCCAACAGCTCAGGCCGCTTCGGGATAAAGCGCGTTATACTCCGAAGCCGCTGCCATTGCAATGCAAATGATATAGATTACGATTATGCGGCGCAATATGCGCCGCAGCTCACGGAGGATTCCGATGCCGCCCCTCGCCCGCCCCACCATTGCGCTTCTCGCTTTCGTGCTCGCGCTCGCCGCGAGTACTTTGCCGACGCTTGCCGCCAGCGAGGAAAACCTGTCGGTCAATGCGCGACTGCTGGTCTTCGCCCGGAACGGGGACGCGTCCGGCGTCGAGCGCTCGCTCAAGGAAGGCGCGGCGGCGAACTCACGCAACCGGATCGGCGAAACGGCGCTGGTCATTGCGCTGAAGAAAAACGATTACAGGATAGCCAGAGCAATGCTCGACGCGGGCACCGACGTCAACCTCGCGGCCGTAAACGGCGTGACGCCGCTGATGGCCGCCGCATACGCCGGACAGGCCGACGTCGTGAAGGAACTTCTCGCGAAGGGCGCGGACATTAACGCGCTGGACCGGCTGAGGAAAAACGCGATGACCTACGCCGCAGGCGAGGGCCACGCCGAAAT
The DNA here is from genome assembly GCA_017883165.1 of Acidobacteriota bacterium. GTDB lineage: Bacteria > Acidobacteriota > Vicinamibacteria > Vicinamibacterales > CAVVIG01 > JADGOC01. Next base: position 2,651 of record JADGOC010000248.1, on the reverse strand, counting down.
CGTCGGGCTGCTGCTCGCCAAAGGCGTGGACCCGAACGCCGTCTACGAAAACGACCTGACGGCGCTGATGTGGGCCGCGGGAGAAGGGAAAACCGAAGCGGTGAAGGTGCTGCTCGACGCCGGCGCGCGGACCGACGTCAAGGACAATCGCGGCAAGACCGCCGCAGACATCGCACGCGAGTTGAAGTACGACGACACCGTGCGGCTGATCGAGTCGCCCCGCACGACGAAGAACATGACCGCGGGCGATTGACCGGACGCGACTAGGCACACGCACGCGGTGCGAGGACGCGAGTTGGCCAGACAGGTATTCGACTGCCCCAACGATGAACATGGGCGCTTGACAGAGCGCGCTTACGTCGAGGATACTTTGACACGTGCGGTTGAATTTCCTATCCTCTCCTTTTGACCGTCGCGAGCGGCGTCGTGCCCATGTCGCCGCGCCCGACGATCGCTCACGTCAACTCGCTGTTTCTGGCGGGCGCGCTGGCTTCCCTTCCTGACACATGAGCGGTGAATCGACGCCTCTTCACGCGAGAGAACCGGCCTGGGCGAACTGCCTGGGCACGATTGCCGTATTGTTCGGAATCTTGTTCACCGCTGCGCAAGGCAATGAGTTGATGATCCAGGCAGTCATCGCCCCAGACAGCGCCGCGGCACGGAATATCCCGGCCGACTGCCGTAAAGACGAGGCTAAACAAGAAAGCGTGTCGGTCGCGGAGTGCGAACTGATGGTGGCGAACGTGAAGATCATGATTGCCTCCAGACCCAGTTGGTTTCGTGGCGTTCAGATGGGCCTGGCACTCCTCGGTACGCTCGCCGCTTTTGGCTCCATTCTGATCGGTGTCGCGCTCGTCGACTATCGCCGCTGGGCGCCCGGCGCCGCCGTGATCACGTTCGCGACTCTGCTGGCACTCGACGGCGTCGGCTTCATCGCCGCGTTCTACACGGGACCGCTGTTGCGGGCGCTGTACCTCTGGAACATTCTTCTCTGGTTCTCGATTCATCTCTCCATGACCCTTGGCGCCATCGCCGGCCGACACGCAGAGTACGTCGCTCAGCACCGGGCGGTCATGGCCTGACGGAAAAGAGTTCACTAAAATCGGATCGACATGCCAAGACGAGACCTGCGGGCGATGGCCCCGCTCATCCACGCGCTGATCGCGGTTGCCGTGTTCTTCGTGCTGATCTCCAGCTGGTGGATGATGGCCTTGCCTTTGCCGTCCAAGGTGTTCACGTATCGGGCATTCCCGTTCCAGCTGCATAAGAACGTCGGCATCACCGTCGTCTTCCTCGTCGCCGTGCTCCTGTACTTGCGTCTCAAATTCGTTCTGGCGGCCAGGACCTTGGCGCCAGCAAGGCCGTGGATGAGCAGGAGTGCGTTTGTCCAGAATGTGCTCTTGTACGGTCTTGTCCTGGCGTGCTGCATCAGCGGCTACTTGTCGTCGTCGTACAGCGGGTGGCGCACGCGGCTGTGGTGGCTCGTCGACCTGCCGAACTGGGGCTATGACAACGACGAGCTGAATATCCTGTATTCAGGCATCCACAACTCGACATGCTACCTACTGCTGGTGGTCATAGCGGTGCATATCGGTAAGGTAATCTACAATTCGTTCCGGAACGACGGGACGGCCAGACGTATGCTGCGTCTATGACGCCGATTTCGGCGTCTGCCGGTGGGCGCGCAACAGGACATTCCAGCTCACTCGCATCCCGCATCCCGACCGCCGGCGAAACCATCCCCAACCAGGTGTCGGTCAAGCAGCGCCCGCGGCGCGATTTCGAGCATTATTCAGAGCGGCTCTGTGCACGCAATCTGCGGTTGACTGCGGCAGCAGGACCGCGGGATACTTCCAGGGTATTGTTGAATTTCCCATCCTTCGCAGGCTCTGACCGATGCCGACATCGATATCCCCGCCGCCGACCTCTCCAGACTCGGTGTGCCGTAATCCTACTGTAAGACGCGGTTCGCGCGCGGTCATATATCTGGCGCTCGCCATCGTCCTCCCCGCGGCGCCCGCCGCCGCGCAGGACGCAGACGCGCGAGTGGTGGTGTCCGCCACCAGAACCGAGCGGCGCAATCTGGACATCCCCGGCTCGATCGACGTCGTCAGCGGCGACACCCTGCGCGAAGGCCAGCCCAAGGTCAACCTGTCCGAAGCGCTCGGCCGCGTGCCCGGCCTCACGCTGCAGAACCGCCAGAACTATGCGCAGGACCTGCAGCTGTCAATCCGCGGCTTCGGCGCGCGCTCGACCTTCGGCATCCGCGGCGTCAAGCTCTACGCCGACGGCATTCCCGCGACCATGCCCGACGGCCAGGGGCAGGCGGCGAACTTCAACCTGGCCACGGCCCAGCGCATCGAAGTCATGCGCGGGCCGCTCGCCGCCTTGTACGGCAATGCCTCCGGCGGCGTGGTCAATCTGTTCACCGCGGACGGGCCCAAGCGCCCGACCGTCTCCGGGGACTTGCTCGTCGGCAGTTACGGCACGCGGCGCATCGGCGCGCAGGCCGGCGGCGAGTCGGGCGCGCTCAATTACATCGGCGACTGGTCGCAATTTCACACCGACGGCTATCGCGACCACTCGGCGGCCAACCGCCAGCAGTTCAATGGCAAGGTGAAGTATCTCGTCGGCGACGACACCCGCCTCAC
>JADGOC010000247.1 GCA_017883165.1 Acidobacteriota bacterium | reverse complement strand
CCGGCGTGCGCGTCCTGCTCGTCGGCATCAATCCCGGCATCCGGTCGGCGGCGATCGGTCATCACTTCGCGGGCTACTCAAACCGCTTCTGGAAGCTTTTGCACGAGTCAGGGCTCGTTCCCGAGGCTATCGGCGCGGAAGACGACGTGCGGCTGCCGGAGGGGGGGCTCGGGATCACGAATCTCATCGGGCGTCCGACGCCGGGCATCGACACCTTGCGGCCCGCCGAGTATCTCGCCGGCGTCGGCGCGCTTCGCCGGAAAGTGCGGCGGTGGAAACCGCGGGTCGTGGCGTTCGTGGGCGTCTCGCTCTACCGCGCGATCTTCGCGAAGAAGGGGTCGATCGCACTCGGGCTGCAAGACGACGCGTTCGGAGGTGCGCGCGTGTTCGTGCTGCCCAATCCGAGCGGCCGGAACGCGAATTTCAGCTACGCGGAGATGCTCGGCGCGTTCAGAGCGCTGGCGGTCGTGGCCGGCCGCCGTTGAGGCGCGCGTGTCAGGATCCACATCCTCCGGAGCCACGATGGAAACCTGGATCTGCCAGACGTGCGGACGGACGCGTCACCTCCGCGGAAGGCACGACCTTCTTGCTGAAGCGGCCGCGGTAGCCGCGACGGCAAGCCAGCGCTGCTTGTGGTTGCGGCCGATCGAGGCCTATATCGCGCTAAGATTGGAAGGACGCGATGGACCGCACGTGTGCCACTCGGCTCCTGACGACGCTTCTCCTCGTCATCTCCGGATGGTGGGGCGTTACGGCCCAGGAGTTCGCACTTCCCTCCGCACCGAATTCGGTGAAGTTCGCCGCCATCGGCGATAACGGGACGGGCGATCCGCCGCAGTATGACATCGCGAATCAGATGACGCGGTTCCACGCGAAGTTCCCGTTCGACCGGGTCATCATGCTCGGCGACAACATCTACGGCGGGCAGGGACCGCAGGACCTTGTCAAGAAGTTCTCGCAGCCGTACAAAGCGCTGCTCGACATGGGCGTCAAGTTCTACGCCTCGCTCGGCAACCATGACGATCCCGTCAACAGTCGATACCCTCTGTGGAACATGGAGGGTCAGCAGTACTACAGCTACTCGACGAAAAACGTCCGGTTCTTCGCGCTCGACAGCAACAAGGTCGATCAGAAGGAACTAGCCTGGCTCGAGAATGCCTTAAAGAGCTCGCAGGACGAGTGGAAGATCTGCTATTTCCATCATCCGCTGTATTCGGATGGTGGCACGCACGGCCCCTCCGTCGACGTGCGTGTTGTGTTCGAGCCGCTGTTTGTCACCTATGGCGTCAATGTCGTCTTTTCGGGCCACGACCACATTTACGAGCGCCTCACACCGCAGAAAGGGATCTACTACTTCATCGAGGGGGCCGCGGGTCAGTTGCGAAAGGGGGACACCAACCGCTCGGCCACGACCGCCATGGCCTTCGATCAGGATCAGAGTTTCATGCTCGTGGAAATCGACAGGAACCAGCTCTCATTCCAAACCATCTCCCGCACCGGCACGACGGTCGATTCCGGGACCATTCAGCGCCAAATCCGACCAGCGGCCCCCGTCGCCCGTCTGCTGCCGACGACGCGTTGAGGAGTGAAGGAGCGTGTTTCGATGAGTGAGGTGTTGTCGAGACGGCGGCGGATCGCCCTTCGTGTCTCCGGATTCGTCCTCGACTATCTGCTCGCCCTGCCGGTCGGCTGCGCCGCCGCGCTGGTCTGGGCCAACACACTCCCGGACAGCTACTACCGATTCGCGCACGCCGCCACCTTCCTCGTGAACGATGTCGGCATCGTCTTCTTCTTTGCGCTGATCACCAAGGAGGTGGCGGAGGCCACGATACCGGGCGGGGCCCTTCACCCGTGGCGCCGTGCCGCGCTGCCCGTGGCCGCCGCCATCGGCGGCGTGGTCGTGTCGATCACGTGCTATCTCGCGTTTGTCCACAATGCCGGTGAGCATATGCTCAAGGGCGGGTGGGTGGCGGCCTGTGCCGTCGATATTCCTGGAACCTACATCATCGCGCGATTGATCTTCGGGCGTCATCCAGCCGTTCCATTTCTACTCTTGCTGGCGATTTCCGCCGACGCGATCGGTCTGGCCTTTGTGGCCGTGCTTCAACCCATTGGTGACGTGCACCCTGCGATTGGTCTCGGTCTCATGGCCATCGCCGTCGGTTCGGCCGCCGCCTTGCGGCATCGTGGCGTCAAGAATTTTTGGCTGTACCTGGTCGGTCCGGGCACGCTGTCCTGGTGGGCCCTGTTCCTGGGCGGCGTTCATCCCGCGCTCGCGTTGGTGCCAATCGTTCCATTTTTTCCCCACGGGAGACATGATCGAGGCCTGCTTGTCGAGCCGGCGCCGCAGGCTCACGATACGCTAACGCTTTTCGAGCGCTGGTGGCGCCTTCCCGTGGAGGGCGTGCTCCTGCTGTTCGGGCTGGTCAATGCCGGCGTCCCGCTCCACGGCCTCGAGGCCGGCATGTGGGCGATCCCGATTGCCGCGCTCGGACGGCCGATCGGTATCGTCGCGGCTGCCGGGGTGGCGATCGCCGCAGGACTGCATCTCCCGCAGCGCGTCGGCTGGCGGGAACTCCTGGTGGTTGGATGCACGGCCTCTATTGGACTCGTCTTCGCCTTGTTCTTTGCGTCGGCCGTGATGCCGCTGGGGCCCCTCCTGCTCGAAATGAAGATGGGCGCGCTCGTCACCATCGCGGGGGGCGGGCTGGCGTTCGCCGTGGCCCGATTGCTCCGGGTCGGGCGATTCGCTCGATGACGGCCGAACGACCGCGCCTCAGTTACGCTAAGCCCTACGCTTCAATGCGATACGTCTTGTACCGCTCGCGCAGCGCGGACTTCAGAAACTTACCCACCGAAGTTCGCGGAATCGCGTCGATGAATTCGAACGCGTCCGGCAGCCAGAACTTCGGAAACTGAGGCGCGAGAAACGCGCGCAGATCGTCCGCCGTGGCCGACGCGCCCGGCTTGAGAACGACCACCGCGAGAGGACGCTCGGCCCACTTGGCATGAGCTATCGCGATCACGGCGGCCTCCGCGACTGCAGGGTGGCCCATCAAACAGTTCTCGAGCGCGACCGAACTGATCCACTCGCCACCGGACTTGATGAGATCCTTCGATCGATCCTGAATCTCCATCGTGCCGCTCTCGTCGATCGTCGCGATGTCGCCGGTCTTGAACCAGCCGTCGGCCGTGAACCGATCGGCGCCATCATCCTTGAAGTAACCGGATGTCACCCACGGTCCCCTGACCTCGAGCTCGCCCATCGTCTGTCCGTCCCATGGGACCAGGCCCTCGACCTTGGCCGCGCGAATCTCGACGAACGGCGTGGGCCGGCCCTGCTTTGAGCGGCAGCGGTACTGTTCCTCTTCCGACGCGTTGACGAGTGCGGCCGGCACACGCGCCACCGTGCCGAGCGGTGAGGTTTCGGTCATGCCCCACGCGTGAAGGACTTTGATCCCGTGCTTATCCAGCGCGCGGATGAGCGACGCGGGCGGCGCGGATCCGCCAACGAGCACGTGGCGAAGCGCCGACAGGTCGTAGGATCGCTGGCCCGACTCGAGCGTCTGAAGAATCGACATCCAGATCGTCGGCACGCCGCCGGCGACGGTGACGCGCTCCCCCTCGAGCAGCTCCAGGACGCTGACCGGATCCAGATGCGAGCCCGGCAGCACGAGCTTGGCGCCGACCATGGCGCACGAATAGGGCAGCCCCCAGCCATTCGCGTGGAACATCGGCACGGCGGGCAGCACGGCGTCGCACTCGCCGATGCCGAGCGCGTCGGGAAGGCAGATGGCGAGCGAGTGCAGCGCGATCGATCGATGCGAGTAGAGGACACCCTTGGGCTTGCCGGTCGTGCCTGTCGTGTAGCACATCGCGGCGGCGGCGCGCTCGTCGAGATCAGGGAGGTCGGTGGCCGGCTCGGCGTTCGCGATCGCCGATTCGTAATCGACCGCGTCCTTGACGGTCCCGTCGTGTCCGATGACGATCACGGTCTCGAGCTTCACGTTGGGTCGAATGCGCTCAAGCAGCGGAACGAGCGAGGCGTCCACGATGAGGACACGATCCTCCGCGTGATTGATGATGTACGCGAGGTCGTCAGGATGGAGCCGCAGGTTGAGTGTATGGAGCACGGCGCCCGCGAGTGGCACGGCAAAGTAGGCTTCGAGGTGGTGGGCGTGCGTCCACGCGAGCGTCGCGACGCGGTCGCCCCGCTGCACGCCGAGATCCTGCAGCACGCGGAGCAGACGCCGCGTCCGATCGGCAAAATCGCCGAACCGATAGCGCGTGATGGTCTTGTCCGGCCGCCGCGTGACCACTTCCCGGGCGCGGAAAAATGTTTCGGCGCGCCGAAAAATCGACGTGATGGTGAGCGGGAAGTCCATCATCTGACCGTTCATGCGACGAATCCTACCTCAAAGACGCGGTATTCATTCGCATGGCGGCGAGGGTAGACAGAGCGTGCGCCGCTCGCCCCCTTTCGGTTCGCGGCGCAGTCGCC
>JADGOC010000089.1 GCA_017883165.1 Acidobacteriota bacterium | reverse complement strand
GCCGCCTCGGGCGCAACGACGCGCTCAGCTCTTTGAGCAAGCCTTCATTCCCCAGCACGAGCAGCGGCTGCGTCGGCGTCTTGAGCAAATTGTAGAAGTCGCCGCCGGCGGTGCGCGCGTAGACCTCGGTGCCATCGGTCAGCAGCTGGACCGGACCGCCGCCGCCGGTCGCGTCGAAGAGCCGCGTCGCGAACTGGTCCTTCAGAATCTGCAAGATCAGGTGAAGCTGATGAACGGTGAACCCGCGCCGCCGCAGGTCCGCGAGGACGAGTAGCTCGAACAGATCGATCGGCGTGTAGCGCCGCTCCGTGTAGCCGCCGGCCGGCGTCTTGTGCGACGGAATCGCCGACGAGATGAGGCCGCTCGTGTCCCACACCTGCAGCTGCCGCGCGGTGAGACCCGTGAGCGCCGCCACTTCGCGCGAGCTGTAGGTCTTCTTCAGCTTCACGGTGTCAGGCCAGCCGGTCGGCCGTCGCGGCGCCCGCAAAATCCTTCGCCGTGAGGCCGCCTTCGCTGTGCGTCGAGTAGGTCAGCGTGACGCGCTTGTAGTTGATCAGGATGTCGGGATGATGATCGGCCGCCTGCGCTTTCGGCGCGAGCCGATCGACGAACGCCACGGCCTCGGGGAAGCCGGCGAACGTGAACTGCTTGCGGATCGCGTCGCCGTCGAGCGACCAGCCCGTGAGCGTCTTCAGTCGCTGCTGAATCTCATCTTTCTCGAGCTTCGCCATCATCGTGCCTCGTTATTCCGGTTTGCGCGCTCGGACATCGTCGAGCCGGACACGCGCTTCTTCCACCTGCTCGAGCGATTCCTTCTGCAACTCGATCGCCGACGGCCCTTCCGTCGGGCTCGCAAACGCGCTGCCGGCGATCGTGCGGTGATACGCGTGCTCGGCCCGCTGCAGCGCGGCGAGCGCCGCTGTGTGCTCGCTCTGCCACTCAAGCCAGCGCGCCAGCCGATCGACCGCGTCGGCTTCCGATCCGCCGGCACATTCGATCCCGAATCGATCGCCCGTGTCGGCGCGCTCGGCGACGGCGATCCACTGCCCGTCGCGTTGGGATGCGACAAGTCGGTACTCGTCTGTCTTCATGGTCACACATCTCCGAATCGCTGGGGCCTCAAAGCTGCGAGCGCGGGATCAATCCGGCCGTCGAGCATCGCGTCGGCCACGAGCTGCGCCGTCAGAGGCGCCAGGAGGATGCCGCTTCGATAGTGGCCCGTTGCGTAGAACAGATTTGGCAGCACGTGCGACGCGCCGATGATCGGCAGATCGTCCGGCGTCGCCGGCCGCAAGCCGACGCGCGCGCCGAGAAAGCCCGCCGCCCACGCGTGCGGAACGACATCGCACGCCGCCTCGAGCAGATCGCGCACGCCAGCCGCCGTCGCACGCTCGTCGAATCCGGCATCCTCGGCCGTCGCTCCCACGAGCAGCGTCCCATCGTCCCACGGAACGAGATAGCAGCGATCGCTCCACGTCACGCGGCGCAGGGCGGCGCCGTTCCAGCCCAAGCGCAGGAGCTGGCCGCGCACCGGCCTGACCGGCACGCGCGCGACGAGGCCGGCGATGTCGATCTGGCCCGACCAGCTTCCCGCTGCGAGCACCACGGCGTTTCCAGTGAGCGTGCCGCGCTCGGTGGCGACGAGCATGTCGCCGCCGGCCGGCGCGATGCGGACGACACGGCCCCCTTCGATCACCTGCGTGCCGTGGCGGCGCGCCGAAGTGGCAAGCGCGCGTGTGAGATCGCCGGCCGCAACGAACCCGTGGGCCGGAATCAGCAGACCGCCGATCACGTCGGCCGTCAAATGCGGCTCTTCTCCGCGCGCAGTGTGGCCATCGACGATTTCCGCCGCCACGCCACGGCTGGCGAGCAGCGCGGCGGTCGCGCGCAACTTCCCCATCGCGCCCTCCTGCAGCGCCACGTCAATCGTCCCGGTGCGGCGATACGGCACGGCGACGCCGCTGTCGGAAGACGCCCGGGTGACGAAGTCGTCGAACAGATCGAGACTGCGGACGGCGAAATCGAGTAGCGGGCTGCCAGCCGACGCCTCTTTGTAGGGCGCGAGCATGCCGGCCGACGCCTGGGTGGCGCCCATGCCGGCCTGGCGCTCGTCGACGAGCTGCACCGACGCGCCGCGGCGCGCCAGCTCGCAGGCGACGGCGCATCCGATGATCCCGGCGCCGACAACGACGACGTCGGTAGGACGCGAGGTCATGGCCAATCAGCTTACCGCAATTTCCATTGACCCCTTGTCGCCCAAGATGGACGTCGGTTGACAGAAGAGCTCAACTGTCATACTGTCATATGACAGTTACATGGTTTTCCAGCTCAACTTCAAGTCCGGCAAGGCGGTATACCTCCAGCTCGTCGACCAGGTGAAGGTCGCTGCCGCCTGCGGCGCGGTCCAGCCCGGTGAGCCGCTGCCCGCAATCCGTCCGCTCGCCGAAGAATTGCGCGTCAACCGCAACACTGTCGCCAAGGCGTACGCGGAGCTCGAAAGCCAGGGCATCATCGAAACGGTCGTCGGAAAAGGCTGCTTCGTCCGCCCCACCAACTCGCCGTTCAAAAAGGACGTTCGCCGCAAACTGCTCGCGGAAACCATAGACGCGGCCGTCGTGCACGCGCATCACCTGCAGATCGGCAAGGACGAGTTCCTCCGGCTCGCGGACGAACGGTTCGACGCGCTCGAACACAAGCGGGCCCGCGCCGCGCTTTCCTGAACTTTATGAGCCAACAACAGCCGGTCATCGAGATCACGAATCTGGTCCGCCGCTACGGCCACACCGACGCCGTCGACGGCCTCAACCTGCGCGTCGAGCCCGGTCGCTGCTACGGCTTCTTTGGCCGCAACGGCGCCGGCAAGACGACGACGATCAAATGCCTGCTGAATCTGATTCGGCCGACGAGCGGCGAGACGAAGGTCTTTGGATTGGATCCGGCGCGCAACGAAGCGGCGGTCAAATCGCGGATCGCGTACGTGCCGGACCACGTTGCGTTCTATCCGTGGATGACCGTGCGGGAGACGCTCGACTATTTCGCCTCGTTCCGCCGCCACTGGAACCAGGAAACCGAAGGGGCGCTGTTGCAGCAGTTCCGGCTCGATGTCCGCCAGAAGACAAGCCACCTCTCGAGGGGCCAGCGGACGCAGTTGGCGCTCATCACGGCCATCTGCCCGGAGCCCGAGCTGCTGATCCTGGACGAGCCGACTTCCGGTCTCGATCCGATTGTCCGGCGCGAGTTCATCCAGACGGTCATCGGCGCGTACCAGGACGGCGCACCGGAGCGGCGCACGGTGTTCGTCTCGACGCATCTCATCTCGGAATTCGAAGGGCTGATCGACGAGTTCACGATCATCGACCGCGGACGCGAGGTCCTCACGATGAAGGCCGACGCCGCGCGTGAGCGATACGAAAAGATCTACGCGCGCTTCCCGGCCGAACCGGGCGCGCTCGATCTCGGTGGCGCGCACGTCTTCCGGCAGCGCGGGCGCGAGATCGAGATCATCGCCAACGGCAACTCCGCCGCGATCATCGAGCGCCTGCGCGCGGGGTCGCCCGAGTCGCTGACAACCGAAACGCTCACTCTCGAAGAGATCTTCGTCTCGACACTGACGCCCGGAGGTCAGGTCGCGTGACTCGACCGCTTCCGAGCGTGATGAAAGAAGCGCGGGCGCTCTTCCCGCTGCTGCTGGCCTCCGTCATCGCGACCGGGGCGCGCGCTGTCGTGGGCGCCGGGGTGTTCCACGGGACAGTCGCGAGCCTTGGGCTGCTCGGCTACGTCTTCGGCTCGCTCGCGCTCGGCGCGCACTCGATCGGCCACGAGTACAGCTGTCGCACGCTTGGGATCCTGCTCGCTCAACCTTCCGATCGACGGCGCCTGTGGCTGACGAAACTTGGCGTGGTGGCAGCGATGCTGCTGATGCTGAACGCCGCGATGTGGATGTGGAGCGTCCCACGCAACGATGCTGATTTCAACCGGGCGTGGTCGGGGTACGGCCCAGAACTGCTCTTTCTGTCGGCGCTCTTCGTCGCGCCGTGGTTGACGATGCTCTGCCGCAGTTCTCTCGCGGGCATCGTCTTCACGGGCTCTCTTTTCTGGCTGCTGTGGGGCGCGAGCGCCGTCTTCTTCATCGTGAAGGACGGCGTGAACAGCCGGATCGGCGTGAACAGCCTGACCCTGGCCGTCTGGACGATGTTCGGCGTCTGCGCGTTCGCCGCAATTGCGGCGTGGCGCCGGTTCATGCGGCTCGAAGCAATCGAGGGGCGAGGAGCGGACCTGCGCCTGCCGCGCTGGCTGCGAAGCGGAGCCGAGGCGGCATCGCGCGCGCAAACCGCGTCGTCACGCGGGCAAAGTCCGGTATGGATGCTCGTGAAGAAGGAGCTGCACCTGCAGCAGATGACGTTGGTCATCGCCGCCTTGTACGTCCTTTGCTGGGCGACGGCGGCATTGATGGACCGCTTCGTTCCTGATTTTCCGGTGGACTTTCCTCTTCTTCCATTGACGATCATGTATTTCGCTCTGTTATCGATCGTGATCGGCTCGCTGGCGAGCGCCGAGGAACGACAGCTCGGCACGCTCGAATGGCAGGTGCTGCTGCCGATGCCGATATGGCGGCAGTGGATGGTGAAGGTAACGGTGGTCATCGGCCTTGCACTTGCCCTGGGAGTAGCGCTGCCGATCGCACTCAGCTACATTCACGTTTCCGAAGATGTGCGAGTGCAGGGCACGCCGCTGTGGACCGACAAGGTGTTCGTCGTTCGCATGACAGCCGCCATCGTCCTGCTGACGGCGTGCGGCCTTTATCTTTCGTCGTTGTCGACCGCCGCCGTTCAAGCGTTGGTGCTGTCGATTCCAGTCGCCTTTGCGGGCGCCGCCATCCTGCCCTACGTGGCCGACTGGGCACCGAGCATGGCGTACAAAGTTGTGACTCACTTAGGACGGCGGCCCAACCTGATCCGCATCTCCCCAAATATGTACTATCGATTTTGGAGCAGCGACATTCCGCTCGCGATCGCCGCGGGCCTCGCCGTCCTGCTGCTGCGATTCGCCATGCAGAATCATCGATCGGCGGAGCGAAGCCTGTCGCGCTTATCTCGGCAGGCGATCGGGATTGTGGCGTATCTGGCGGCGGGTACCGTGGCGTTGACGGCTTTCGAAGTTCTGTTTTGATCGCGGCGAGGCCGCGCAGTGCGCGTGGCCTTACACGAAGCGGCTGACGACGACGTCGATCTGGCGGGCCTGGCGGGCGGCGCGGTGCCACTGCACGAGGATCGGACTCTGATAGGTGCCGTCGATGATCGCGCCGCGGCCGGTTGTGTCGCGGTCCGACACCAGCAGGCTCACCGACCGCTTCATGCGCAGGAACCGCGCGGCCGGCAGCGCGATCGCGCGCGCGAGCACGCGTTCCACTGCTGATTCCCGAAGGCCGAGCGCGTCGAACACCTTGTTGAACGTGCGGACCATGTCGTACTTCGCGTAGTCGAGCGTCTTCGCCGGAATCGCGCGCGGGTCGGCCCACATGTGCCGCCCCTTCTCCGCCGCGAACCGCAGGGGATTGCGCAGCACGTGCGCGAGATCGTGGCGCATCAGCAGCGTTTCGTACTCGTTGACGGTGAGGCCGGCGTGCCGCTCGCCAGACGCCAGATCCAGCCGGATGCGCCCGGACGTCACCCCGTGGCGCGCCACGAGCTCGACGAGCTGCTCGTACACGCCGAGGCGAGGATCCTTCAAGTTGATCGAATCGACCGGATGCGATGACACCGGTACCTGCAGACGCACGCGCGCCACTTCCTGTTCCTCGGTGAAGCCGACAATCGTCGTCAAGCGCCGCCGCGGCCGGTTCTGATACACGCCGTCCAGATCGACGAAACAGACCGGGTCGCCGGGACGGTTGCGATACTGGACGCAGGTGCGAAGGCCGGCGGCGATAAAGGCGAGATGGGAATCGGCGTTGCGCGGCTCCACGGCGCGCTGCGCGCTCGTCAGCTCGTCGCGGCGATCGAGCTGATCGTGCTCGTACGGCGCGCCTTCAGGAAAGATCTGCCGGAACACCTCGACGTACGGCTCGACACTGGCCTGGCTGCGTCCGAGGCGCGACGCGAGGCTTTGGTCCAGATATCCCGCGGTCGTGTGGAAGGAGTAGTACAGGCACCGCGGATAAGCGTCGAGCGCGTCGCCGTGCAGCGCCGCCGCGCGGCCACGCACGTCGATGACGTCGAACCGTGACCGGGGCGTCAGCTCGACCGTGAGCTCAAGAGGACCGGACATCAAAGAGGCTCTGTAGCGTACCACCATCACTTTGCGATGTGAAGCGGCCGCCCTCGGACACGCCATTCGTGATTTTTCACTGCTCTCCGCCCAGGACACATTCACTGGGAGGGGACAGTCAGGGCCGACGAACTATTCTGGTAAACTCCATTTTCGCAAGCGTTTATGGCTGGCCGATCGGTTGGCGGCCGGGTACAACGCTTGCTGCTCAACCGGTCGGTTTCAAGGAGATCAAGAAGATGTGGTCGAATCGGTTCGCCTTCGCCGCGCTCGCCACTGCATGCGTCGCCGCCGCGGGCGTAGGCGGGTATCTCGCCACGCGCTCGAACGCGACGCCAGCGGCGTCGCCGGCAGCCGCCGCGGCGGCGCCGATCGCGGGATCGCCTGCCGCGATTAAGCCGGTGCAGGAAACCGAAGCGGTCGTTGGCGATGGGGGCGATAGAGGCGGTAAGAGCGACAGCACCCCGAAGATACCGTCGGCGTCGACGACGCCGTCCGCGCCGGCCGCAACGACATCGAGCGCGCCGCGCGGGACGACGACGCGCACGGTGGCAACGCGCGCCGCCGCGTCAGCGACCGCTGTCAAGTCGGGCACGCCGCATCAGGATCCGCCGCCGGTGGACAGGACGTGGCCCACATCGCCCACATCGCCACAGGGCATCGCGCCGGCGCCGCCGCCAGCCGTCGCCCCGCCGTCAGCCGGCGAGAGTCCAGCGTCGCTGTCGTCAACAACCAGGCCTGACGACCGTTCCTCCGACGCGGCGCGGGCATCCGAGCCGCCGGAAAAAGTGTACGAAGAGCTGGTCATCGCGCCCGACTCGGTGCTCGGGCTGCAGTTCGAACGGACGATCAGCACCGCCACGGCGCGCGTCGAGGATCGGGTGGACGCGCGGGTGACGCGCGACGTGCGCGTCGGCGAGAAGGTTGCGATTCCATCCGGCGCCCGAGCGATCGGGTCGGTCACCGAAGTCGATCGCGGCGGAAAATTCAAGGAGCGCGCGCGGCTCGGCATCCGCTTTCACACGCTCGTGCTCGCGGACGGCACGCGCGTGCCGATGAGCACCGAAACGATTTACCGCGACGGCGATCCGCCGGCGGCCGCGCAGAAGATGGGCGGCGGCGCGGTGGCCGGCGCCATTCTCGGCGCGATTCTCGGCGGCGCGAAGGGCGCCGCGATCGGCGGCGCTACCGGAGCGGGCGCCGGCGCGGCGGCGGCGGCGGCCGGCGACCGCAGCGCGGCCACGTTCCCCGCGGGCACGCAGACGACCGTCCGCATCCTCTCGCCCGTCACGATCACCGTCGAGCGCTAGTCAGGCAGGACGGGCGGGAAAGACATCCTGAACATTTTCGCTGGGTCGTCCGTCAAAGCCTTGTGACACAAGGTATGCCGCTCGACACCTGGCAGGAACAGCTTCGGCGCGGCGGGCTCGATCTCGCCATCCTCCTGACCGTCTCCGCCGGCCCGCGCTACGGCCTCTCGCTCATCCAGCATCTCGAAGACTTCACCGATCTCGTCGTCACCGAAGGCACGATCTACCCGATCCTCGGCCGGCTGACGCGCGAGGGGCTGCTCGAGGCCACGTGGGTCGAGGACGAAGCACCGCACCCGCGCAAGTACTATCGCCTGACGAAGCTCGGCCTGAAGCGTCTGGCCGACATGAAGGCGGACTGGCGCGCGTTCACCGAAAAAATCGGCCGCTTGATCGATGCGGCGGAAAGGCCTGGCCGTGCTGCTCAGTGAAACGGGCGAATCCCGCGTCAACGGATATCTCTTCGTACTCGAACGATCCCTCGGGACATTCTTGCCGCACGAGGTAATGCGCGATGCCGTGCGCGAGATCGAATCGCACCTGCGCGAGCGCATCGCGTCGGCCGCGGCGGCGCCGGACGAACGCGCGGCTGTCGAAAAGATCCTCGCCGAGCTCGGGCCGCCGCTGCGCGTGGCGCAGGCGTACTCCGCCGAACGCACGATAGACGAGGCGGTCACGACCGGACGATTCGTGCCGATGTGGCGCGCCATGCTGCATCTCGCCGGCACGACGATCACCGGCTTCTGGTTCGCCGTCGCGCTGCTCATCGGCTACACGGCGAGCTTCGCGTTCTTCGCGCTCGCGGTCCTCAAGCCGATCTTCCCGGCCAACGTCGGTGTGCAGTACGTGCATGGCATCCCTGTCGCCCTGGGCGCGCACTTCCCGCTCGCACCAGGCACGGAGCTGCACGGCGGCTACTGGGTAATTCCGTTCGCGCTCTTCTGCGGCACGGGCATTTTCGTCGGCACGCACCGCGGCGCGCGGCGGTTCCTGTCCTGGTGGCGCGGGCGCTTACGGTCCTGATGAGCGCAGGCGTTATGATGGGGCCGTCTTTTTCTGGAGGCTCCATCATGGCTAGGAGTACACGCTTCGGGATGGCTCTTCTCGCGTTCGTCGGACTTCTCGCGGCGCCGGTTGCCGCGCAGCAGGTCGTCAAGGAAAACGTCCCCGGCATCGTGAACTTCGCCGGCGTCGAAACCACCGTCGCCTGCGGCGGTCCCATCAAGCCGAACGGGGTGGCCGAGCTCAAGAAGCGCGGGTTCAAGGCCATCGTGAACCTGCAGCTCGCCGACGAACCGACGGCCGACATCCCGGGCGAATCGGCGGCAGCCGGCGCCGCCGGTCTCAATTACGTGCACGTGCCGTTTCTGATGGCGTCGCCCGACCCCACCGCGGTCGATCGGTTCCTCAAAGCGGTCGGCGATCCGGCCAATCAGCCGGCCTACATTCATTGCGGCGGCGGCAACCGCGCCGCGGGGTTGTGGATGATCAAGCGCGTGCTCGTCGACGGGTGGGCGATCGATCGCGCCACGAAAGAGGCCGAAGCGCTCGGCATGACCAATCCGGCGATGAAGACGTTTGCTCTCGATTACATCCAATCGCACTCGCGCTGAGCTGCTGGTATTCCGATGGATCCGGCAACGTTTCGGCGTCACGGCCACGAGCTCGTCGATTGGATCGCGGAGTACCTCGAGCATCCGGAACGATATCCGGTGCTCTCTCGCGTCAGGCCCGGCGAGATCGCGTCCGCGCTTCCACGGCACGCGCCGGAAGCTGGCGAGCCGTTCGACGCGATCATGGCCGACTTCGAGCGTGTGCTCGTGCCTGGCCTCACGCACTGGAACCACCCGGGCTTCTTCGCGTACTTCGCGATCACCGGCAGCGCGCCAGGCGTGCTCGCCGATTTTCTCTCGGCGGCGCTCAATCAGCAGGCGATGTTGTGGCGCACCTCGCCGGCCGCCACCGAGCTCGAGGAAGTGACGCTCGCGTGGCTGCGGCGGCTGATCGGCTTGCCGGAGGCGTTCGAGGGCGTCATCTACGACACGGCGTCCATCGCGAGCATGCACGCGCTCGTCGCCGCGCGCGAAGCGGCGATCCCGGGAGTCCGCGCGAAAGGCCTCGCCGGACGGCCCGACGTTCCGCGTATCCGCGTCTACTGCTCCGAGCAGGCGCACTCCTCGATCGACAAGGCGGTGATCGCCATCGGCCTCGGCCACGAGTCGCTGCGCAAGATCGCGGTGGACGATGCGTATCGGATGCGGGTTGACGCGCTAGACGCCGCGATCGCCGAAGACCGCGCGGACCTCTGGCTGCCGATCGCCGTCGTCGCCACCGTGGGCACGACGTCGACCACCAGTGTCGATCCGGTGGCGGCAATCGCGGACGTCTGCGAGCGCGAGCAACTCTGGCTCCACGTCGATGCCGCCTATGCCGGCGTCGCCGCGATGCTGCCGTCGCACGCGCACATTCTCGATGGCGCGGATCGCGCGGACTCCCTCGTCGTCAACCCGCACAAGTGGCTGTTCACGCCGTTCGATCTGAGCGCGTTCTATTGCCGGCGCATGGACATGATCCGCGCCGCCTTCGCGCTGACGCCCGACTACCTGATGACGGCGGAAGCGGGCCAGGTGAAGAACCTGATGGACACCGGCGTCCAGCTCGGGCGCCGCTTCCGCGCGCTGAAGCTGTGGATGATTTTGCGCTCCTACGGCGCCCAGACGATCCGCCAGCACCTGAGCGCGCACATCCAGCTCGCGCAGCAGCTCGCCGGCTGGATCGATGCGCATCCGGATTTCGAGCGCCTGGCGCCTGTGCCCTTCAGCGTCGTCTGCTTCCGATGGAAACCTGCCGGCCGGACGTTGTCCGACGAGGCGCTCGATGCAGCGAACCAACGGCTGAACGATGCGGTCAACCAGACGGGCGAGGTGTTCATCTCGCCGACCAAGCTGCGCGGCCGGGTCGCGCTGCGCGTCGCAATCGGCCACATCCGAACGACCGAGCAGCATGTCCGCCGCGTGTGGGATCTGCTTCAAACGCACGCGCACGCGTCATAACGATGCGTGGTGCTACGGCCCCAGCCGCCACATTTCTTTCCACGTCTCTCCGGCGTCGTCGCTCACCAGGGCGACAACGCCGTGCTGTGGAAAGGAGACCATGCGATCCTCGCGCGGCGCGACGAGCAGCGTGAGCAGCCGCGGCAGATGCGGAAAGTGGCCCGCGATCAGGATGTCGCGCTTCTCGCCGAGGAGCCGATCGCGCATCCACGTCGGCGGGTCGTCGGGCTGCAAATCCCGTGTCGCCGCGAATTCCGCGAGCGCGTTGCACGCGCGCCAGAACGCCTCGGCCGTCTGCCGCGCCCTCAGCTTCCCGCTGTGCCACACGACGGCCGGATGCGCGCCTCGGGCCGCGGCGTCGGCCGCCGCGCGCGCCACCGCCTCGCGCCCCGCGACCGACAGCGGACGCCGCGTATCGACGTCCGGGCCGACGGCGTCGCCGTGATGGACGAGAAAGAGGTCCACGGATCGTCAGTCGGTCGGCTTGGCCGGGTGATGCGGATAATTCTTTTCGCCAACCGGAATGCGGACCTTCAGCCGGTTTTCAGCTGGCGGCAGCGGACACGTCGTGTACGGATTGAACGCGCACGGCGGATTGTACGCCTCGTTGAAATCGAGGACCGTCGTGCCGTCCGCGCGCAGGTCTGAATACAGAAACCGCGCGGCCGCGTACGTTTCGTGGCCGCTCGTGGCGTCCTTGAAAATGAAATAGAACCGTCCCGGCCGCGTCGTCATCGGCCGCATGCGCAGTGTCCGGCCGTTCAGCGTGAACTCGACGACCCCTTCGGTCTGGTACGTGTCGTTGTCGCCGAGCAGATTCGGGATCACCACGTCGTGGGGCGACGGATCTTTGATGAATCGCGCGGTCACGCGGTACTTCGCGTCAATCGGGAACCAGTGGAACCCAAGAAAAGACCGCGCCACTTCGCCGTGCTCTTCGCGGACGCGGATCGCGAGCCGCTGGCCGCTCTTGTGGACAGACAACGTCAACGGACCGACCGCGAGCACGTCCACGTGATCGTTGGGGCCGCCGCCGTCGGGCCTGAGGTCGATCGTCGTGGCGACCGGCGTGCCATTGTCGAGCACTACCTTGACGCCGTCGCGCGGTTGAAAACGAACGCGCGTGCCATTCAGGACAAATGTCCCGATGGACGGCGCCACCGACCTGGGCAGCACCATGTCGTTTGCCGCGTCGCTGCCGGCGCGATTCTCACCCGGCTTGAGGAAGAACAGGCCCGAGATGGTGACCCAGTCGCGGCGGTAGTCGATCTCGTGCTTCGCCCGCCACGCGTTGATCTCCTTGACGTAGGCCGAGTCGGCGGCCATCGTGAAGGCGACGGCGGCCGCGAGGAACGTTCGTGCAATCATTGAGCTTCCTTGGTGGCATCGTAGTGTTCGCTGTGAAAACGGTCAACGATTCCAGGGGGGTCGGCGGGTGGCTGCTGGTGCTGTGTCTGCTGCTGCTCGTCTGGCAGCCGCTCAGCGTGGCCGTGATCGCATCGAGCGCGCTCGAGGCGCTGACGATCCGCGGCCTGCCGCTCGCCCTGACCATCCTGATGCGCATCGGCGTCGCAGCGGTCGGCATCGCAGCGGGCCTCGCGCTCGTCAAGCGCCGACCGGGCGCGGTGACGCTTGCGAAAGCGGCGCTCCTGCTGACGGCCGCCGCGGATTTGTTCGTCTACACGACGCCGTACTTTCCGAACAACCGCACGCCTGGAACGACGCCCGTGTACGTGGCGGCGTCGCTCGCCTACTCCGGCGTCTGGCTGCTGTACTTGTGGCGCTCGAAACGCGTCCGCGAGACTTATTAACGATTACTTCACCGCTCTGTCGGTGATCTCGAGGCCGCGATCGATGATGCCGAATGCTTCCCGCATCTCCGGTTCGGTAATGCAGAGCGGCGGATTCGTGAAGAACGAGTTCCACCGCACGAAGGTGTAGAGCCCTTCCTGCCGGAAGAACTTGCCGAGCGCCGCCATCTCGTCTGATGTGCCGTTGAACGGCGCGAGCGGCGTCTTCTTGGCTCGATCGCGCACGAGCTCGACGAGCCCGAACAGCCCAATCGACCGCGCGACGCCGACCGACGGATGCCGCCGCGAAAGGTCCGCGGTCAGCTCCTTCATCAGCACGCCCATCCGCCGTGCGTTTTCGAGGAGCTTGTCCTCTTCGTATACCTGAATTGTCGCGAGCGCCGCAGCGCACGCGAGCGGGTGGCTGTTGTAGGTCAGGCCGCCGTAGAACACCTTGTCCTTGAAATGATCCGCGAGCGCCCGGCGCATCCCGACCGCGCCCAGCGGGACGTACGCGCTCGTCAGCCCTTTGGCCATCGTGATCATGTCCGGGACGACCTTCCAGTGATCGATCGCGAACCACTCACCGGTCCGGCCGAAGCCGGCCATCACTTCGTCGCAGACCATCAGGATGCCGTACTTCGTGCAGAGCTCGCGCACGCCTTCCAGATATCCATCGGGCGGCACGAGCAAACCGTTGGTCCCCGTGACGGTTTCGAGGAAGAACGCCGCAATCGTGTGCGACCCCTCGAGCTGAATCACTTCCTCGAGCATCGTGAGCGACTCGGCGGCCGTGTCCCAGCCTCGTTCAATGCCGTGATACGGATCCAGCACGTGGACGACGCCGGGGATGCCCGGCTCCGAGGCCCAGCGGCGCGGATCGCCGGTGAGCGTCATGGCGCCGGCCGTCGCGCCGTGATACGAGCGGTACCGCGCAAGAATCTTGTGACGCCCGGTCGCCAGCCGTGCGAGCTTGATCGCGTTCTCGTTGGCTTCGGCGCCGCCGTTGGTGAAGAAGAAGACGTCGATGTCGCCCGGCGCGATCTCCGCGAGCTTGGCGCCCAGGCGCGCGCGCGCCTCGGTCACCATGAAGGGGTTCGCGTATGCGAGCACCGCCGCCTGCTCCTGGATCGCGCGAACCACGCGCGCGTCGCCGTGGCCGATGTTCACGCACATCAACTGGCTGTTGAAGTCGATGAACCGTTTACCTTCCGGTGTCCAGAAGTAGATGCCTTTGGCGCGCGCGACCGGAATCGGATCGACCTTCGACTGCGCGGACCACTCGAACAGCGTGTGCTTCCTGGAAAGCGCAATCATCTCGTCGCCGGTCATTTCGCCCCCTTGAGTACCGCGTCGCGTTTCGCCTTGAACTCGTTCCCCGGCTTCCACTCCGGCATCTTGTCGGCCTGCGCCACACGGTAGCCGATGGCGAAGAACACCTTCACGTCCTCGCGCGTGCCGGTCATGTCCCACTCCGGCATCACCACGTCGGCCGGTTTGTGGTACCGCTGCTCGTTCCACTCGTCGCGCATCTTCTGGCCGTAATCGGCCGGTTTGCCGATGAACTGCATGCCGCCGTCGGGATCGAGCGCCGGCACGCCCTGCTTGGCGAAGTTGAAATGGTCGGAGCGGTAGTAGAACCCCTTCTCCGGCTCGGCGTCCGCGTGCACGAGGCGCCCCTGCTCGCCCGCCGCGTCGCGTGCGTAGTCGTCCAGGTCCGAGGCGCCGTACCCGACGAGCGTCAGATCCTTCGTCCGCCCGTGCACGTTCCAACTGTCCATGTTGATGTCGGCCGCCGTCTTGGCCAACGGATAAATCGGGGTCACCGAGTAGTACTGCGATCCGAGAAGCCCCTGCTCTTCCGCCGTCACCGCCAGAAACAGAATCGACCGGCGCGGCGGCGCCGGCAGTTTCGTGAACGCCCGCGCCATCTCGATCAGGCTCGCGCAGCCCAGCGCATCGTCTTCGGCGCCATGGAAGATGCCGTCGGCGTTCTTGCCGAAATGATCCCAGTGCGCGGTGTACACCACGAACTCGTCCTTCAGCTTCGGATCGCCGCCGTCGAGCCTGGCGAGCACGTTCTTCGAATCGATCGTGCGCAGCTTGTTGTGCAGCGTCATCGACGCGGTGACGCCGAGCGGCACCGGCTTGAACTCGCGCGTGGCTGCCTGCTGCTTCAGCGCGTCGAAGTCCTGGCCCGCCATCTTCAAGAGCTTCCTGCCCTGGTCCAGCGTGATCCAACCTTCGATCGCCGCCCGCCCCATGTTCTTGTCCGGCGTGATCAGATCGAATTGTTCGCCGGTCTTCCCCTGCACGACGCTGAACGGATAGCCGGCCGGCCCCGTCTCGTGAATCAGCAGCACGCCGGCGGCGCCCTTCTGCGCGCCGAT
>JADGOC010000246.1 GCA_017883165.1 Acidobacteriota bacterium | reverse complement strand
CACCAATTTTCTTGAGGGCGAAATCGGCGAATTCTCTAGGAAATGGCGCGCCCGGCAGGACTCGAACCTGCGACCCCCGGCTTAGAAGACCGATGCGCTATCCAGGTGAGCTACGGGCGCGTCCATCGCTCGTGAAGATTGTTCGTTTCTAAACCAACGTCCTTGAATCGGTTAAACGCGTACCGCGTCACCCAGTCGTTCGCTCAAAGGGCGATCCGAACCACTGCGGCGTTTATCGAGAGGATCGTCAACATTAAAGCTTAAGTCTATTTTCCCAGTCATTGAAGGGCCGGCATGCGAAGCGTGGACGCGATGTCTCGCATGCTGGCCCCGCGCGGAAACGTCTATCGGTGGCCGTCGTGGACGGGGTGAGTGAGCCACGGCGTGAAGAGAACGGCGCCGCTTACGCCGGAGCAGCCGCCCGCACCCGGTCCGCCCGGACAGCCCCACCAGTTCTCGATCGCATCGACGGTCCCCGCGCCCAGGTTCGCAACGCCGATGCCCTGGTGGCCGTGCAGGTCGTTCAGGTGCGCGTTGACGCTGACGCCCGCGCGATTGCTGACGGCGATGTCCACGGCCTCGTGCTCGATCACGTTATGCGACACGAGGGTTCCGATGATCGCCGACCCAACCACGTTGCCGCTCCCGTCGCGGCCGGAAGAGATGTTAATGCCGGTCGGACCGGGTGTGGCCGTGTCGTCAGTGTCTGCGCCGTTTCCGGCGATGTAGTTGCCGACGATCGCGTTGTCATTCAGGTTCTGGTTTGGCGCGTGGCTGTGCATGGCGACTCCCGGCAGTCCGTTGTCAGTCAGCCGGTTGTGCATCACGACATTGCCATACGTGGCCGTCCCGGGAGCCGGCGTGAACAGCCCAACGCCGGCGCCGGCCCCGCCAACGGCCCGTCCATTGCGAGACGACTCGTTGTCGGCGACCGTGTTGTGGAAGACGCCGTTGCCATGCGGCGCAAATTGCGCGGGCACGTGGGAGGCGAGCGTGATGCCACAATCGAACGGATTGTCGCGCACGATGTTGCCGCCGATCAGGTTGTCGTGCGTCGGACCGGAATCGTCGGTGAGAAGAATCCCGCCAGCGTTGTGTTCGACCAGGTTGGACGTGATCGTTGAGTGATCGACGCCGCTCAAGTGGATCCCCTCACCGCAGTCGAAATCTTCGCCGGCGTGCGAATCCGGAGGCGCCACCGTCGGGCACACTCCATCGTCGAGGCCCCGATTATTGCCCCTGACGCGGTTGCCCGAAATCGTGACGTCCGAGGCATTCGAAATGAGGATGCCCTCGTTGTTGGCGTTCTCGACCGTAAAGTCCCTGACGACGACGTGATCCACCATGCCAGGATGGTCCAGGCCGTCGATGTTGATGCCGTTCGCCTTTCCCGTCGCGTTGATGATGGTCTCCTCGAGACTGGCACCGATCAGCGACAGCGTTCTGTCGATGATGACGTCCTCCGCGTAGGTACCTTCAGCGACCCGAATGGTATCGCCAGGCGCCGACGCCGCGACCGCGGCGCCGATTGTCGCGAAACACCCCGATCCGCCTCCCGGCTTGACACAACGTGTTGCGGCCACCGCCGAATGGCTGATGCCACACGTCAGCGCCGCCGCAATCCCGACTTTCAGCAGATGTCGATTCATGGTCCCTCTTGATCAGCTTGTGGGAACGTGCGCCCTCGCCCGCTCTGGTCCAGCGCGGGCTCCGCGCATCCGGTTACTTTCGCGCTCTGACCCCTGACTTCAGCCTTCCGCCATCCGCAATCCGAATACGCGATTCTCGTGTCTCTTCTACGTTCCGTTACTTCACCGATATGACATCGAATTTCCCCGACCCTTCCTCATAAAAGAGCGCGCCTTCCGTCTTGTCACCGCCGCTCCAATGCTTGTGGCCGCCCGGGATTCGGATGAAATCTCCCGGCCCCACACGCTTTTCGCCCGCTTCATCCTTGTAGAGATACGCGCCTTTGATAACGACCAGCCGCATATCGCTCGTATGTGTGTGCATTCCCGCGTCGTACCCCGGCGCGAACTTCGTGAATGTTCCGTGAGCCGCCTTGTCCATGTCGCCCCAGAGGACGGCCATGGAGACCCCTGCCATCGGCGATTGCTTGAAGGTCGCCTGCGCTGCAGCCACATAGATCACGTGCGTCTTGTTCTTGCTCGACTCTTTCTGGGCCTGCGCAACACCCACCGACGCCGCGGCGATGATTAGAGCCGCCACTCCCGACACGATCAGTGATCGTTTCATTTTGTTTTCCTCTGTAAGTTCTTCAGTGGTTTCGTATTTTTGGCGCCGTTTGGGTCGGCGATTCCGCGTTCCAGAGAAACCCGTGGATGCCGGAAAGTCGGCACTAACGGATTTCCGGTAGGATCGAAGCAATATACGCCGTTCTTGCGGGTTGTCAAGCGCGTACCGCCGTCGCGCTGAGCTTCCCGAAGAACGGTCGCGGACCGAACGTCGCGGCGCGCAACGTCCGCACGTGCACGTGGAGTTCGTCGGCCAGGACTTGAAGCGGCACTTGATCATGCGGCGGCGCATTCCGCCTGGGACAAGTGGAGCCGGGTCCGAATCTCCCTAAGGGCCGATGCATCTGTGGCCATCGGTCACGACGATGCCACTGGTCCGCCGCGATCGGAAGCGAATGAACGGCGATGAGAATCCGCCGGTGGCCGCAGCCTCAGAAGTGGCCTGAAATTGCGAGAAGTATTTCAGTTGGTAGGTTCCGACCGGTCGCGGTGGGCGGCGAAAGTGTGGCGGAATTCCGCGGACCGAGTCCGCGACTTCGCGATTTCTGGCCAGATTGGCGCGCCCGGCAGGACTCGAACCTGCGACCACCGGCTTAGAAGACCCAGGCGCTATCCAGGTGAGCTACGGCGCGCATCACCTCAGCTCTTCGGCCTCACGACGCGCAAAACTCACCCTCGGATGACGCGAGCCGGAGTGATCTCGCGAATCGACGGCGTGCCCATCTGGCGCATGACCAACGTCAGTTCAGCGCGCAGGATGTCCAGCACGCGCTCGATCCCTTCCTGCCCGAACGCCGACAGGCCCCAGATATAAGGACGGCCGATTCCGACCGCCCGCGCGCCCGACGCTAGCGCCTTGTAGATGTCGCTCCCGCGGCGGAACCCGCCGTCGACGAACACCGGCATCCGCCCGCGCACCGCGTCAACCACTTCGGGAAGGCAGTCGATCGTGGCGCGCAGCGTTTCGCTGGCGCGTCCCCCGTGATTCGACACGACGAGGCCGTCCACCCCATGGTCGGCGGCCAGCCGCGCATCGTCCGCGCTGTCGATACCTTTGAGCAGCACCTTCATCCGTGTGAGCTTCTTCAGCCGGTCGACGTACGCCCACGTCGCGCCGGGCGGATTGTAGCGACCATCGAGACCGTCGAACATCGGACGATGGATTGGAGTGCCGGGGCCGTGGGTGTGGCACGCGAGGCAGTTGCGAGTGTCCTCCCGCGCGAAGCGCGTGGCCGTCTCCGTGTTTCTGCCGGCCAGTAGATCGACGGTCCACACGAGGGCCGGACAGCCGGCGTCCTCGACGCGCTTCACCAGCTTCTCCGTCTCCTCCCATATCAACGGCATGTACAGCTGATACCAGGGAGGGGTGCCGAGCGCCTTCGCGACATCCTCGACCGAATGCGTCGTAACCGAGGAGAGCATCAAGGTGGTGTTCTTCGCGCGCGCCGCGCGCGCGGTGGCGAGCTCGCCGTCGGGATGAAACGCCCGCTGCGAGCCGACAGGGCAAATGAAGATCGGTGTGTCCCACGTCGTGCCGAACACCTCCGTCCGAAGGTCGGCCTTGGATACGTCGACCAGGCGCCGCGGCTTCAGTCCGATGTGTCTGAAGGCTTCCATGTTGGCTTTGAGCGTCAGGTCGTCATCGACACCGGTGGCCATGTAGCCCCAGTGGGCCGGAGGGAGCGCGCGGCGCGCCGCCTCCTCGAAGGCCATCACGTTGAGCGCGTCTTGCGCGCTTGCCAGTGCGAGCGGCTCGTGCGAGACGGCCAACTGCTGCGCCCAGGCACGCGCCGCGGGGGCGATGACGGTGCTGGCGGCGAGAAACTGCAGAAACTCGCGGCGATTGGCGCTCACGGCGCGGAGCTTACTCTCTTCCTAAAGGGCGGGCAAACGTGCGATGTGTGCGAAATGCCTCGCGCCTAGGGCGGCCATCCAGACTCGGGTTGCCCACGCGGCGACCCACGCGAATCAAGTACCCACGCGTTCACCCCGTCGTGTCCCACTTCTCCGCCGACGCTTCGGTTTCGATTGTCGGTTGATGTCGATCGTGTAGACTCCCGCCGTGATGGAGGGCGCCGCGCTCCGGTTCATGCTGATGGCCTTTGCGGGCTGGTGGAACGACCGGCGGCAGGAGACTGTGGCGTATCTGATCGAGGAAAACCGGATCCTCCGAGCGCAGTTGCGCGGACGACGCCTACGGCTGACCGATGAGGACCGGTGCCAGTTGGCGAGGCGCGGGCAGCTTCTGGGCCGGCGGCTGTTGAGCCAGGTCGCCACGATC
>JADGOC010000245.1 GCA_017883165.1 Acidobacteriota bacterium | reverse complement strand
CAGAACCCGGCCACCGTCGCGCTGCCGCTCGTGCTCATGGCCGGCGGCGTCGCCGCGTTGCCGGCGATCTGGGGCATGGCGCCCGTGCTCTGGACCGAGCTGCGGGCGCCTGGACCGCGCGACGCGCGGGACGCCGCGTACACGGCGCGCCTCGGCCGCTGGCTGACGCACGCCATCGCCGGCCTCAAGCTCTCGGGCATCGTCATGTACAGCGCCATGACGTTCGCGCTGCCAGTCGGCGCGCTGGTCGCGCTGCTGCAAACGCTCAAGTACCTGCCGCCGGACTTGTGGGGCGCCGCGCTCCCGCACATTCAGACGCTCGGCATGGCCACAGGCGTGGCATTCGCGTGGCTCTTCGCGATCCGCGGGCGCCTGAAACAGCTTGCGCTCGGCTTCCGCCCCGCCCTCGACATTCTGCTCGACGTCGACAACTGGATGCGCGAGCTTCCCGCGGATGCGAGCCCGAGGGCGCGGATCTCGGGCCGCTACGTGTCGCTGCTCCGCTACCTGGCCGCGCGTCAGTACGATGCGCTCGTGATCGTCGCGCACAGCCAGGGCACCGTGATCACCGCCGACCTGCTCCGCTTTCTTCGAGGCAATGCGGGCGACGATCTGCAGCTTGCCGGGCTCGGCGCGTTGCCGGTGTATTTCCTGACGATGGGTTGTCCGCTCCGCGATCTGTATGCCTTGAGGTTCCCGCGTCTTTATCATTGGGCCGCGGCACCCGATCCCGCAGCGCTCGGCGTCCGGCAGTGGACCAACGCGTACCGCAGCGGCGATTACATCGGCCGATCGTTGTGGCCGCACGAGCACGCGGACGACGCGTCTCGGGTCGAGTTCTGCATTGGCGCCGGCGCGCATACGCACTATTGGGACGGGACCGCTCCGATGATCGCCGACGCCCTGGATCGGTTGATCGCGCGGGCATGAAGTCGCTCGAGAATCTCGACGTCGATCGTCCCGAGGTCGCCGCGATCATCGCGCTCTACCTGAAGCGGAACGTCTTCTACGACGCGACGATCAGCGCCTACGGCTAGTTCGGCGAGAAGGATCCCACGGTCTACACGTACTGGGTGAACGAGCGCGACTTCCTCACGCCGTACGCGCGCGCCGCGGTCGAGAAGCAGCTGCCGCGGCCGGTGAACCGGCAGTTCGAGAGGATCTATCAGGTCAAGCACCGCGAGGGGAAGAAGTTCTACGACGCCGGCGGCGGCCGGCTGATCACGGTGGGCACCGATCACCCGAGCTGGGGTGAGTTTCTCTCGGGCTTCGGATCGCACCGCGAGCTGCAGGCGCTCGTCGCCTCCGGCATTCCTCCCGCGGCGGCCATCAAGATGGCGACGATCAACGGCGCCCGCGCGCTCAACGTGGCCACCACGCTCGGCACGATCGAGCCGGGCAAGCTCGCCGATTTGTTCGTCATTACAGGCAACCCGCTCACCGACATCCGCAACACGCACAACGTCCGGCTCGTGATGAAGTCGGGCGAGATTTACGACAGCGCCGCGCTTTTCGCGTCGGTGAAGGGCAAGCTCTGGCCAACCGGCGAGGCGGACGAGAGCTGGTGAAAAGGGCGCACGCGCTTCGCCGGTGCGCCGGAAAACCGGCACTACCGCGGGCGCTGTTCGGTGTTAAAATTCGAATCGCAATGCCCAAAGAACTGACGCTCGTCGATTCCGTCTCGGTGCCCGAAGGCGTGGTGTCGCGCGAGCTGGACGGTGAAACCGTTCTGCTCAACCTCGATACGGGCATCTACTTTGGCCTCGACGCCGTGGGCACCGACATGTGGCGCGCCATGCATTCCACAAAGGCGCTCGGCGAGGCCGTCGAGACGGTGCGTGCGCAATACGCCGCGGATCCCGTGGTATTGCGCGACGATCTGCTGCGGCTGGCCCATCAGATGCTCACGAAGGGCTTGCTTCAAGTAAGCTCGTCGACGTCATCGCCTTCCGGGACGTGAACGCCATCGACGATACCGCCCCGATCCTGCAACTGACGCAGCAACGATTCAGCGACAGGCGCTTTTTCGGCCGGATCTACCGCCGGCTGCCCAACGGCCCGTCCATGGCGGAAGGTACGTGAGCGCCATCGCCGGCCTGGTGCACCTCGACGGCCGGCCGTGCGATCCCGCGGCCGTGCAGAAACTGGCCGACGCCCTCGCGTACCGCGCGCCGGGCGGCACGTCGATCTGGACCGAGGGGAGCGCGGGGCTCGTGCACGGGCTGATCGTCACGACACCTGAGTCCGCGACCGAGCGCCAGCCCGTCGTGGACGCGGGCGCCGGCCTGGCGATCACCTTCGACGGCCGGATCGACAATCGCGCCGAGCTCTCGCGCCTGCTCGACGTCGCGATCGTCGACCTTGGCGCGATCGGAGATGCCGACCTGATTCTGCGCGCGTATCGGGTGTTCGGCGACGCCGTGGTCGATCATCTGCTTGGTGATTTTGCGTTCGCCATCTGGGAGACACTACGCCGGAGGCTCTTCTGCGCGCGGGACGCGATGGGCATCAAGCCCTTCTACTATCGCGTCGACCGCCACTCGATCGCGTGGGCGTCGGATATCGGCGTGCTCGCCGCGGCCGCCGGACCGATGCCGGCTCCCAACGAAGGCATGGTGGGTGAGTACCTCGCGGGCATCATCACCGACAAGCGCGAGACGCTTTTTCGCGACATCTTCCGCCTGCCGCCTGCGCACCTGCTCACCGCCGACGCGCGTGGGATCGCGGTGCGTGCCTACTGGCAGCCCGATCCCCAGCGTGAACTTCGGTACCGGCGCAACGAGGAGTACGTCGAACAGCTCTCCGAACTGGTGCACAGCGCCGTCGCCGCACGCTTGCGCACGCGCCGGACAGTCGGCGTCATGCTCAGCGGCGGCGTGGACTCCTCCTCGGTCACCGGCATCGCGGCGCAGTTGTGGCGGGAAGGCGTGGTGCCGTGCGCCGGCCTCGAGACGTTCTCCATCAGCGTGCCGGGACCAGACGATGAACGTCCATTCTTCGATCAGGTGGCCGATCGGTGGCAGCTGCCCGCGCACTGCACCACCGGCCGGCCGCCGACGAAAGGCCAGTTTCGCGACGAGATCGCACGGCACTGTGACGTCCTGACCTACCCGAATGCGCCGACCGTGGATCCGCTCTGCGAGTGCGCGCGACAGCGCGGCGTCGGCGTGCTGCTGACCGGGATCGGCGCGGACGAATGGCTCGGCTCGAGTCCCGCCGCGTATGCCGACTTGCTCAAGCAGGGGCGTCTTGGCGCGCTCGCCCGGCGATGGCGGCGCGAGGCCGCGCTCGGAGATTTCATGGGATGGCGCGCCGCCGCGAAGGCGGCTGTCTGGCCGCTCGTGCCGGCGCTCGCGCAGCACGCCATCAAGCGGGCGCTCCGCCGCGGCCGCCCGCCGGCATGGCTCGACCCGGACTTCGCCGCGCACATCGATCTCGCCGGACGGCTCGCGCGACACGACGATGGCCTCCGGTTCCCGTCGCTCGAGCAGACCGAGACATGGCACGAAGGCACCAGCGGCTCCGCGGTGCACTCGGCCGAAATGTTCGACCGCGCCGGCGCACGCTTCGGCATCGAGCACTGGCATCCCTTTCAGGACCGCCGCATTGTCGAATTCGGCCTCGCCCTGCCGGCCGAGCAGCGGTGGCGCGACGGGCGCGAGAAGGATCTGTTCCGCCGCGCCATGGCGCCGCACGTGCCGCCGGCGATCGCCAGCCGGCTGCTCAGCCCGGGCGCGTCGGGCGCGTTCGTCGAGGCGATCGTCGCCGAAGGAGGTCCGGCGCCATTCGACGACATGGCCGCCGAGCGGCTCGGGTGGGTCCGCGGGCCGCTGGTCCGTAAGCTATATCAGCGCATGACGCATCTGTATCACTCAGGCGACGCGCGCTACCCGCCGATGGCGTGGACGCTTTGGCTCATTTTGTCGATAGAAATGTGGCTTCAGCTCGTCACTCGCGCCCCGATCACGGCACAGGAGCGCTTCGCGGCCGTGAGCGAAACTGTGGTTCAATAGCTTACGTAGACCTGAGGAGAGCAGTGGTGTCTGAATCAGAAAAGCCCGACAAAACGCCGCAGGACGAGACCAAGAAGCCGTACGCCGCGCCCACGTTGACGGAATACGGGAGCGTGTCCAAGTTGACGATGACTAAGGGCAGCACGGCCTGGGAGATCGTTCCGAAAAAGGCGCGCTTGTGCCTGTGATGGTGCAACGCTGCCGATCAACCGAGGCGCGCCGTGTCGCTCGTTGTCGATGAGCACCGGCAATACCTGGCGGATACGGCGCGCGTCGACGCGTTCGACCGCGCGCTGAAAGCGGTTGTCAGGCCCGGCGACGTCGTCCTCGATCTCGCATCGGGCACCGGGATTCTGGGCTTGCTGGCCTGTCGGGCCGGGGCCGATCGTGTCTACGCGATCGAGATGGAGCCGATCGTCGAGCTCGCGCGGCAGATCGCCAGCGACAACGGCTTCGGCGATCGCATCGTCTGCATTCAGGCGCTGTCCACTCGCGCAACCCTCCCTGAACCGGTCGATCTAATCGTCACCGACG
>JADGOC010000244.1 GCA_017883165.1 Acidobacteriota bacterium | reverse complement strand
CCGTGCCCCGTCGCCATGTAGAAAACGCCCAGCGCCCGGTTCGCCGTGATGTTGTTCGGATCGAGCCCGATCGCGGCTTTCAGCGTGTTTTCGGTGTCTCCCGCCCGCTTTGCCGCCCAGTAGAAATTCGCCAGCGCGAGACGCGCCGGCACCGACTTCGGATCGGTCTCGACCGCCGTCTTGAACGTCGCTTCCGCTTCGTCGCGCTTCCCCTGGATGTACTGGATGGTCCCGAGGTTCACGTATCCCTGGTACCGCGACGGATCGAGCGCGATCGCTTCCTCGTAGTTGGACACCGCGCCGTCGAAATCCTTCAGACCGGCGAGAGCATTCCCGCGGAGGATCTGCGCCGCCGTGTTCTTCGGGTCGATCTCCAGCGCGCGGTCCGCCCGCGTCTTGGCGTCCTCGTACGCGCCCGCCAGCAGCAGGAAGCTGCCGGCCTTGAGCTGCGCGTCTGCGCTCTTCGGCAGCAGATCGGCCGCGCGGGTGTACTCACGCAGCGCGCCGTTGCCGTCGTTGACCCGCGCGTACGCATCGCCGAGCTTCAGTCGGACGTCGCCGCGGCGCGGGTCAATCTGAAGCGCCGCACGCAGCTCGATGATCGCTTCCTGGAATTTCGACTGCTCGGAGTATGCGGACGCTCTGCGGAGATGATCGTCCGGCGACGACTTACGGCAGGCGGTTCCCGCGACGACCAGACAGAGGACAACGATGAACAGTCGAGACGTGTTACCTGAATTGCAAGCCATGGGTCTCTTTCAAGAAGGCAAATAGGTGGGCAGCAACGGGAACAGCGCTTTGACGAACTGGGCCGCGGTCCGCTCGGCGACCGTCTCGGCGTTCTCGACGTTCGGTAGAACAGGCGCGATGACGCGGACAATCGATCCGTCCGTGCGGTTCAGTCGGACGGCGTCGCGAATCAGGAAGAGCCGGCTCCAGTACTCGCTCGCGACCACCCTCCCGTGGCTCTGATACCAGTAGAGGATCATCTCCGAGTCGAGGCCCTTGCGGACGAGGTAGCGGTTGACGGCGATCCGATCGTCGCCGATCCCGTTCGGCACCTCGATCGTGGTTTTCGACACCGGATCCCATCCCGCTCCCGGCAAACAGTTCAGGGGAGCATGGATCGTGTCGCCTTGCCGCTGGCTTTCCCAGTACCCGATATAGAGCCCTACGCCGGCTTTGTCGGGACGGAAGTACGCGCGGGTCAGATAATCGTTCACTCCGAGCACTTCGAGGATCCGCGGCTCGAACGGCGGCTCCTGGACACCTGTCCACTCGCCAATCTGCATCGGAAACACCGCAAACGACGTGCGCATGGGCACTGCCTCGTACCGCTGGGCGCGGGCAATCACGCCGGCGCCGCCGGCCAGACAGACAAACACGACGATCGCGCGAGCTAACACCTGACCTCCCTTAAGCGGCCTGCGCCGCCGCCTTGGCCTCGGCCCGAGGCCGCGGGGCAACGAGGAGAATGCCGCGCTGGATGACTAGCATCATTGCAAAGGCAGCAATGAAGACAATCCAGCCCGAGAACTCGTGGAAGAAACCCTCGGCGGCCGCCGGCCCCATGTAATGCGCCGCGATCCCTGTTCCTGCCACACGCGCCCCGTTCGCAACGATAGCGACAGGAACCGATGAGAGCGCAATGAGGCTTCTCACCCACACCCGAGAATCCGCGAAATACCCGAACACGATGCCGAGCGTGAGCAGCGATATCAGGGACCGGATGCCGCTGCACGCCTCCGCAACCTCGAGCGTTGTGTTGGCAAGGATCAAGACATTGCCTTCGCGCAGGACCGGGATATTAACCGAGCTGAGCGTGGCTTCGCCGAACCTGGACGCCAGCAGCTGCAGGGGGAAGGCGATCTGATTGAAGATGATCGCCGGCAGCGGAATCATAAGGAACAGAAACGCCATCGGAAACGCCAGGACGCCCAGCCGGGCCCAGCCGAAAAAGAAGAGGACGATGCCGACCGCCGTCCCGAGGAGCGAGATGCGCGTGAGGAACAGCTCCGAGCCGAGCACGCCGCCAGCCAGCACCAGGATGCTGCCGACGATGACGAGGAGGCCGAACACCGTCGGCCGGTGCGTCGCTGCGTAAAAGCGATCGCGCCGCTCCCAGGCGAGATACGCGGCAATAGGGATGATGAAGAAGCCGTGCGAGTAGTTGCCGTCGGTCCACCAGTCCAACGTCAGCTTCACCATCACGTGCCGGTACAGCAGGACGAAACCGGCCGCGACCATCAGAGTTGCGCCGATTTTCTTCCAGTCGATGCTCATGTGGCAGGGATCGCTCTTAGATCCATCTCGCCCCTTTAGAGCAAATCATCGTCCGCAGATGCGAAACGTGTACTGAGCAGCTGTAAAGACATGGGTACATTGACAATAGCGCAAGGCCTCCAGGGCAGCAAGCGTCTCGCTTAGGCAAGAAGTCCCCGGTTTGGAGAACTTTATTCCCGGGTGTCGGGGGGTTTCCTATGGACGACCGCTCAGTTGCTGCTGCAGTTCCTTCACGTCCGGCTGCTCGGCGAGCGACGGGTTGAGCTTCAGCGCGGTCTGCAGCATCAGAAGCGCCCGCGGACGGTCGTTTGCGCCCGAAAAGATGACGGCCGCGTGCCAGAAGATCTCCGCCTGCTCAGGCGGGGCGCCGCCGATCGCGGCTCCCATCGTCCGCACCGCGTCGGCGTGACGCCCGAGCAGGTGCTGAATCCAGGCGACCGTATCGAGGACGGTCGGGACGTCCATGTTCACGTTGCGCGTCGCGGCGCGCTCGACGCGGCGCAGCGCTTCCTCGAAGGTCTGGACGTTCCCGTTGAGCGCCGCGGCGCGCTCGGCGAGGGGCAGCGCTTCCGCCGCGGCGCCTTTGTGAACCGCGAGAGCGTACGCGAGGTTGTTCAGCGTGATCACCTGATTCGGGGCGTACGCGAGGACCGCGCGGTACTGCGCGATCGCTTCGTCGTAGCGCTTGACCTCTTCGTCGAGGATCGCGAGCCGCAATCGCGCAGTCGTAAACTGCGGCTCGGCCGCGATCGCTGCCTGAAGCGCCTCACGTGCGGCCGCCACATCGCCTCGATCCTCGCGGGCGGCTGCTTTTGCGTACGCCGTTCGCGCCTCCGGCTTGATATCTTGCAGCGACGCCAGAAACCGCTTTGAAAACAGCTCCGGCATTTCTGTCGCCGTGTCGAACCCTTTGTCGATGTCACGTTCGGTCAGGGCATGGGCTCGAAACGGCGCACACAGCGGATCCCCGAGCACGATCGTCTGCCAGCTCAGATACGGCATCGCGGCGTAGAACGCTTCGGCCAGGTTCATGCCTTTGACATACGCGGGAAACAGAATGTCTGGCCGAATGGTCGCGTCCAGGTATGGCTCCGCCACATGGCCCGCCGTACCCGTCACTCCATCGCGCACGAAATCAGCAGCCAGGGACTGGGGCGAACCGCCGAAGGAGCCCGCAGGGTTGTTGTTGTCGCCCGGCGTCCAGGCTGGCGGCGGCTCCTTGAACGTCCGGGCGTCCGAGCTCACGAACATCGCCGCGAGAGCGCCGGGGACGAATCCAAACTGAAAGTGGCGGATCCGGATCGCCGGATCGTTCGACCCCCATGAGTAGTATCCAAAGACGCCGGATTCTCCGGTGACCACCTTGCTCGACTCGTCGAGCAACACCCGATCCGCTAATCCTTCGGCCTTGAGCCGTTCCGCCGCCTCCCGAAGCCAGGCGTTTCCGTTGTCGTTCCACGACGCGCGCTCGTCGAGAATGAAGCGGCCCTCCCGCACCGGTGCCGCGCCCCGGTCGATCAGGCCGAGCGCGTCTTCGAGTGTGTAGCCGTCGAGACGCGTCACCAGATAGATGTCGTACTTCTCATGCGTGAACGGCGTGATGGTCGAAACCGGCGCGGTGCCTGCGAAATAGGGGTTTGGGATCGACCCGACGATCGCAGCCGGCTGCCCGACGTGCCGCCGGTAGAGGAGCGTCAGCTCGGAATCCACGCTCGAGACGGTGCCCAATCGGCCGCCGGTGCCGGCGATTCGAATCGGCACCCCTTTGGTGAGCACGATGTACAGGATGCGATCCTGCGCCGCCTGGCGAGCGATGCACCGCCAAATGCCCGTCTCGATCTGCTGCGCGTAAACGGGGCGCTCGATCGTTTCGTCCAACGTCGTGGCGATGTGACAGATGTTCGTGGTGGGCACGCCGCGCTGCCCCACGTAGCGTTTCGCGATCGTCTCGCCCGTGGGGCTCGCGTCGTTGACGACGAGCAGGACGTTCGCGCCGGTTTGGGCCCACGCGGGGGCGGACGCCCCCAATAACGCAAGGGCACCGGCGAAACCAATGGCTGCCGCTTTGGGGTGTCTATGTGCCACGTTAGGTCTCGCCGAACATTCTATCGCGCCGTTCGTTTTTCTGCCGTTGTGTCTCAAGGCCGAAAGACAGCCGTCGTCCAGGCTGATTTCCAGGGCGCATCATCAGGCAGGAGATTGGCGATGTCAGTGAATTGCTGAACATCGCAGAGTTGCGCACGTGACCAAGCAAGCAATCGATGGACTTACACGTGGCT
>JADGOC010000243.1 GCA_017883165.1 Acidobacteriota bacterium | reverse complement strand
TCGTTGTACAGCGCGAAACTGGTGCTGTCGCTGAACGTGTGGCTCTGAACCTGGCCCCCGAGACTGACGTTCGCAAACATCTGACTCTCAGCCGGCGCCGGCGGCGGCGTCTGCGCGAACGCCGCGCCGACTCCCCCAAGTGTCCACACCCCTGCCAGCGCCATTACTCGCATCGTCTTCGTCATCAATCCCTCGCGGTTGACTGCGGTTTGTGATCGGCGGCACGCGATCCGGGCAACGGGTGCGCCGGGCTTTAATTGTTATGTATAATACATGGGCTTTCGGTAATTACCAATAGTTAATGCGCAGGTTTCCTATGAACAGCTCGCTAGAGGCCATGGAACCGCGGCGAGGACGTCCGCGCAAGTTCGGGGCGGCGTCCCGTGCCATCACGCTGACGTTGCCCGAAGAGGTCATCGCCGCGCTCGATGCCGTCGACCACGACTTGAGCCGGGCGGTCGTGCGCGTCACCCAGCCGGAACTGGGAAAGCGTCCGCATCCGCCGGCGGAGTTGTCGACATTTGGCCGGCGCGCCGTCATCGTCGTGAATCCCAGCCGGATGCTCGAGCAGCGCACGGGCATCGTCCTCGTGCCGCTCGCCGATGGGCGCGCGCTGATTTCCTTCAGTGAGTCGATGACCGTGGCGCGTCTCGAGCTCGTCCTCCGGGATTCGATGGAGGAGAAGGGGCTGTCCCCCGAAGATGCGGAGATCTTCGGGAGCATCGCGGACCTGCTGAGGAGCGCCCGCCGCGCTGAAGGCGTGGAACTGCACCAACGCAACATCATCGTGCTCGAATCCACGAGGCCAGCGCGCCGCCGCACCAGATCCACCGCCCCGAAACGGCGCGCTGATGGGCGCCCGACGTGAACCCACGTGAGATGACCCGTGAACCTTTGTCCCTTTCTCAGGAGTTGTGCATGCCCGGAACGCGATCCCTTGTCCTGACCTGTCTCGTGGCGCTTCTCACCCTGGCGGCGGCCTGCGCCGGTCCATCGACTGCACCGGCCACGCCGGCCTCGCCGACGACCGCCGTACTGACAACGAACAGCGACGGTTCAACCGTCAAGGTCACGGCGCCGGTCCCGACCGCGCCCGCCAACAACAGCACATTCGCGCAGGGCGTCACCTCGGCGCAACTGCAGGCGACGGCCGCCACCGGGCAGTTCTCGTCCGCGCCGACGCTCAGTTATCGGTTCGAGGTGTACAAGGGTTCCTCAATTGCGGGTTCGCCGGTCGCGACGCTCTTCGCCTCGCCCAGCAACTCTGTCGTGTCGGTGAACACAGGATCGCTCAATTTGCTCACACCCTACGCGTGGCGCGTGCGCGCCGAATCAGGGGGTGCGCCCGGCCCGTGGTCGTCGGCCCAAGCCTTCACGACCGGCGGCCAGCCGCGCCGTGACGCCAACGCGTTTGGTGGCCAGGTGCCAAGGAATCTGGCGATCGCCGACCTGCAGTCGCAACTTGGCCCGGTCACGGCCGCCCACAACGCTGAAGTGCAGGCCTCCTGCAATAACGGCCGCAACGTGCTCGATTTTCCGACGGTGCTGCTCCAGGCGCTGCGCCAGATTGACAACCGCTGGGGGTTCAACTGCCGGCGCGGCAACTGCGCCGATCCGTCAAACGACGCCATCACATATCACTGGGGTGTGGGCTCGAGCGAGCAGAGCACCAAGGTGTATATCTTCGATGTGATCGGCGGCCTCGACGCCGTGGTCGGCTGCAAGACGCAAATCGTCGACGTCACTGACGCCACGTTCGGCGCCGGCACGGTCGGCCGGTACAGTTTGTTGGGTCGATTCCCAGTAAATAACCCCGATTTCTGAGTGAGAAGCGGATCCGGATTGGGAATCGTTAAATCATCGTGACGTCATTGATGATGAACAGAGGATGCGTGCTGAGACGACTGTCGGGGCTAGGGCTGCTCGTGGCTCTGCTCGCCGCCTTGCTCGCCTCGCGATCGTTCATCCGGATCAGCACGGTCGATCGGAATGGCGACGGCCGGCCCGACCTCTGGCAGTACTACGACGCCGCCGGCACGCTGCTCGCGGTCGAGACCGACACGAACTTCGACGGCCAATCCGATTCCGACCAGCAGTTCGTTGACGGCCGGCTTGTCAGGCTCGAGCGCGACCGCAACTTCGACGGCCGCGTCGACTTGATCGAAGAATTCGATCCAATGAGCCGCGAGCCGATCCGCTCGACGGTCGACATCGACTTCGACGGCCGCGCCGATCTCCTGACGCTGTTTGCGGACGGGCATCCCGTCTTCTCGCAACGTGCCACCACTCTTCCCCAGACGTCCCGCGCCGCGGCCGTCGAGCGCGGCGGCGGCTCCACCGGCAACACAATGTTGGCGCTCGATGATCCTTTCGCCTCGACGGCTCGGCTCAGGACGGCCGCACTCCGCGCGACGCCGCTAGTCGCCGACGCAGACGGCACGTCGTTCCCCGCGGCCGCTGGCGTGCGGTGGCCGCAGGACGAGCCGATCCAGATCGTCTGGTGGGGATACGCCTCTTTCGTCGGCTCGCATCGTCTGGCGACCCGTTCGCCGCGCGGGCCGCCCGCCTCCTCCCTGCTTTCCTGATTACCGGTTTCCACGTTCGCGCCCCGATCGTCAATGACGGTTCGGGGACTGGTCTGCGCAGTCAATGGAACACGTACTCGTCACCGGCGGGTCGGGATTTTTCGGCGAGACGCTCAAGGCCCGTCTCCTTGCAGACGGACGCCGCTGCGTCAACGTCGATCTTCAGCCCGATGCGATGCGGCACCCCGCGCTGGTGTCGGTGCAGGGCGACATCTGCGATCGCGAGCTCATCGAGCGGTTGTTCGCCGAGTATCGGTTCACCGCCGTGTTCCACTGCGCGGCGCTGCTGGCGCACGACGTCCACGATCGTGCGCGCTTGTGGAGCTGCAACGTGGATGGCACCGCCTCGATCGCGCGCCTCGCGGCGTGGCACGAGGTACCGAAGGTCGTCTTCATTTCCTCGAACTGCCTCTGGGCGGCGCCCTTCTCGCGGCCGGTGACCGAAGACGACGAGCCGCAGCCCCGGGAGATCTACGGCGAGTCCAAGTGGCGGGCGGAACAGGCGCTCGTCGAGCACGCCGGCGCCGAACGCGTGGTGATCCTCCGCACCCCGACGATCCTGGCGGCGGGCCGCCTCGGTCTGTTGTCCATCCTCTTCGACTTCATCCTCGAGGGGCGGCGCGTCTGGGTGGTCGGCCGCGGCGACAACCGGTACCAATTCGTGTACGCGCCGGATCTGGCCGATGCCTGCCTGCGCGCACTCGCGCCGGGCGTGTCCGGCATTTTCAACGTCGGCTCGCACAACGTGCCGACGCTGCGCGAAACGTATCAGTACGTCGTCGATCGTGCGGCGACCGGCGCCCGGGTGGCGTCGCTGCCGCGGCGGCCGACGCTCGCGATGATGCGCCTCGCGTACCGCGTCGGACTCTCGCCGCTCGGGCCGTATCAGTACCGGATGATCGCCGAGTCGTTCGCGTTCGACACGACGAAAATCGAGCGCCGCCTCGGCTGGCGCCCCACGTTGACCAACGGCGAGATGCTATTCGAGGCCTTCGACTACTACCGCCATCACGTGGACGAGATTGCACGGCGGTCCGACGTGTCGGCGCACAAGCAGCGGGTGCAGATGGGCATCATTCGGCTACTGAAGGCACTGTCATGAAGATCATTGCCGGCGCTCTCGTCGTGACGGCGGTCGTCGGCCTGATCGGCCTGGCGGCCATTGAGCGCGCGCCGCAGGAGCTGCTGACCCAGGTTTATACTCCGAGCTTCCGGCGCGTCCCCCCGGCGCCGCCGGTGACGGCCGTGATCGCGCGTCTGTGGCAGGACCTGCGGACGCCCGACGGTCAGGCTTTTCTGCAGCGCATGCTGCCCGACCAGGCGGGCGTGCTCTGGCTGTCGCTCGTGCTGGCGCTGCTCATCGCGTTTGATTTCGAGCGCCTCGACAACCCTCGGAACGTCGATCTCCTGATCATGCAGGCCCTCGGCTTCCTCTTCTTCGAGATCCTTCGCTTCTTCAGAGTGCTGCAGGACGCCGCGTATGTCGCGCTCATGGACTGGGTATTCTCCGGCATCTTCTTCCTGAACGTGTGGCTCATCGTCCGGGCGCTCCGACGGATCGCGCGGCCCGCCCGGATCCCATGGCGGCCGCTGCCCGGCAAGCGCGCCCTCATGACGATCGCGCTGGCGCTCGTGGTGTGCGACACGATGGCGGCGCTCGTGCGCGAGCCCGACGATGTCGGATTCTTCGTGAACCTGGGCGCACAGCGGCTTCGCGAGCGCGGCGTGCTCCCATACGGCGACCCGCTGCTCACGGGCAGCCCCGGCGCCGCCTACGGGCCGCTCCTGTACGTCGCGCACCTACCGTTCCAGCTCGCGCTGGCGCCGGAGCCGGTGAACGCCGATTCGCCGGATCGTCCGGCGCTCGGCGCCGCATCCACCTACAAGGTTCCGCCGCTGCTCGCGACCAAGCTCTGCACGATCGCGTTCCACCTGGTGGGCCTCGCGGCGCTCTTCATCGCCGGCGCGCGGCTCAGAA
>JADGOC010000088.1 GCA_017883165.1 Acidobacteriota bacterium | reverse complement strand
AGAAGGCCGAGGCGCTCTTCGCCGACGTGACGCAGACGTCCACGCTTTCGGAGACTCAGTACAACTACGCGTGCTTTCTGGCCACCGTGGGCCGGACCGCCGAGGCGCGCGAATGGGCCGAGCGCATCCTGCGCAAGAAAGCCACGATGCCCGACTACATTCGCCGCCGGGAACGCCCGTGGTTTCGAAAGGCCAACGCACTGCTGAAACGGCTGCCCGCGCGGTGAACCGTCAGCCGGCTTCGCTCGTATGAGTAACCAGTGAACCAACTCTTCACCGACATCCGTTCCGGCGTGCGGATGCTCGTCAAATATCCGACCTTGTCGGTCGTGGCCATGCTGACGCTTGGGCTGGGCATCGGCCTCAGCACGACCGTCTTTTGCGTGGTCAACGGCGGCTTGTTCAAGGGGCTCCCGTTTCCCGACGCCGGCCGGGTTGTGGCGGTCGTCGAGACCAATCCGTCCCAGCAGCAGCCGCTGCAGCCGGTCAGCGTCCAGGACATCGCGGTGTTTCTGTCGCGGCAAACCTCGTTCGAGCATCTCGGCGCGTATTCCTTCGGCGCGATCAACCTCTCGACTGCGGACGGCAGGCCGGAACGCTTCAGCGGCGGACTGTTGACGGCCGAGGCGTTTCAGGCGCTTGGCGTGCAGCCGATTCTCGGGCGCAGCCTTCGCGCGGGCGACGATCGCGCCGGCGCCGAGCCGGTGATCCTTCTGAGCTATTCCCTGTGGCGCGACCGCTACGCCGGCGCCGCCGACATCGTCGGCACGAGCATCAGAGCCAACAGCGTGTATCGAACGGTGATCGGCGTCATGCCGGAGAAATTCGGCTTTCCGATCCGAGAAGCCGCCTGGATGCCGCTGACTCTCGATCCCCTGGCAAGCCAGCGTGGGTCGGGACCCTCCTACCTGATGATCGCGCGGCTCAAGCCCGGCGCCACGGTCTCGCAGGCGCGCGCGCAGGCCGCGACGATTGCGGGACAGATTGCCGCCGATTTTCCGAAGACCAACAGCCGGATCAGCGCCGACGTGACGCCCTACGCGAAATCGGTGCTCGGTCCGCAGATCTACGCGCTCCTGTACACGATGCTCGGCGCCGGCATCGGCGTC
This sequence comes from Acidobacteriota bacterium, assembly GCA_017883165.1. GTDB lineage: Bacteria > Acidobacteriota > Vicinamibacteria > Vicinamibacterales > CAVVIG01 > JADGOC01. Next base: position 14,101 of record JADGOC010000088.1, on the reverse strand, counting down.
CTGCTGATTGCGTGCGTCAACGTCTCCAATCTGCTCGTCGCGCGCGCGTCGCTGAGACGACGAGAGGTGGCGGTGCGGATTGCGCTCGGCGCGAGCCGCTATCGCGTCGTGCGCCAGCACCTCACGGAAGTGCTCGTGCTCGCCTTGGTCGGCGCCGGCATCGGCGTCGTGATGAGCGTGTTTGGATCCCGCTGGTTCACGCAGGCCATCTCGGTGAATCCGCCGCCCTTCTGGATGAGTTTCGATCTCGACTATCACGTGTTGCTCTTCGTGCTCGGCCTGATCGTTCTCGCGAGCCTGATGGCCGGCACGTTGCCCGCCCTCCACGCGGCAGGGGTCCAGGTCGGCTCGGTGCTGAAAGACGACAGCCGCTCGTCGACGAGCGCCAGCCTCGGGCGGTTCAGCAACGCGCTCGTGGTCGCCGAGCTTGCCGTGTCGTGCGGGTTGCTGATCGCCGCGGGGCTGATGGTCAAGAGCGTCGTGCAATTGAGGAACGTGCAGATGCCGTTCGGGATCGAGAATATCCTCACGGCGCGCGTCGATCTGCCTCTCGCAAGCTATCCCGATTCGGCGGCAAGCATCCGGTTTTTCGAGCGGCTGCTACCCAAGCTTCAAGCGATTCCCGGAGTGGAGGCCGCGACGCTTTCTGATGGACTGCCGGCGGCCGGCAACGGCGCGATCCCCGTGGAGGTTGAGGGAAAGTCCTATCAGGCCGACCACAGCGATGCGCCGCTCGCGCGCGAGGGCATCATCACGCTCGGCTACTTCGACACGTTCCAGACGAAAATTCTGAGCGGCCGCGATTTCACGACCGGTGACGTGGCGACGAGCCAGCCGGTGGCGATCATCAACGCGTCGCTCGCGCGAACCCAGTTTCCGGGCGTCGATCCCATCGGGCGGCAGATGAAGCGCTTCCCACAGTCCGGTCACCCGGAGCCGTGGATGACGATCGTCGGCGTCGTGCCCGATCTGATCATGGAAGGCATCGGCAACAACAACGCCAGCCCGGTGGGCTACTACATTCCGATCTCACAGAGCGATGTCGCCAACAGCGTCCGCATCGCGCTGCGGACGCGGGGCGAGGCGTCCTCGATGACCGCGCTCGCCCGCGCGGCCGTCAACTCGCTCGACAACGACCTCGCGATTTACCAGATCGACACGATGCGAACCGTGATCGATCGCCAGACGTGGTTCTACACCATCTTCGGCACGTTCTTCATGGCGTTCGGCTTCTGCGCGTTGTTTCTGGCGGCGGCCGGCCTCTACGGCGTCATGTCATTTGCCGTGACGCAGCGGACGCGCGAGATCGGCGTCCGCTCGGCGCTCGGCGCGCAAGGCGGCCAACTGATCCTGCTGGTGATGCGGCGCAGTGTCATTCAACTCGCGATCGGCCTGGTCCTGGGACTCGGCCTCGCGCTGCTCGCCTCCGGTGCGCTGCAGCCCGTGCTCTATCACGTGAACCCGCGCGACGTGATGGTGTTTGTCACGGTCGTCGCGACGCTGGCCGCCGCCAGCCTCATCGCAAGCTTCCTGCCCGCGCGGCGGGTCACGAGAATCGATCCAGTGCGCGCCCTGGCGGCGGAGTAGAGACACAGAGGACTTCTGTGTCTCTCAGTCGCCTTCGGCTGCTCGTCCCGCGCCAATCTCGGTGTGGATGCTCAAACAGATCTTCCAGCCCTGGCCCCGGTCGATGAACAGGCGGAGCGCAAACGCCGCCGGCTTGGCGGGGTTGCGCCCTTCGAGATCCGTCATGACGACGACGTTCCCGAAGTCCGCCAGGTGCCCCGAGATGACGGGGACGCCCGCGCCGGCGCCGCCGAACGCCGCATGCTGCTTGGCGAGCTCTTCCACGTGCGGCCGCTTGGGCAGCGCCCCGGTGGAGCTGATCGTGATGTGATCGACGTCGCTCAGCGCGTCCCAATCCTCGGCGTTCGCCTTCCATTCATCGGTCTTGATCCGCATCCACGTCTTCTTCACGGCCGCCGTGGCTGCGTTCTCTTCGTTGAACGGCGTCGTGTTGCAGGGGTTCTCGCACGAGTCCGCGTTGGTCGGCTTCCGGGGTGTGAAGGAGCGCTCAGGCACGTCGCGGATCGGCGTGTCGACGTACACGAACGCACGCCAGCCGGCGGATGGGGAACTCTTCACCCAGATGTGCCCGAACTTCACGTGGTCGTGGATCCCTCGGAGCACTTCAACCTGTCCGTAGTCGCGCGTGACCAGCTCGGTCGGGCTCCCGATCCCCTTGTCTGATGCGGCGAACGCCTCGAGATTCTCGAGCGCCTCGGCCTTGTTCCGCACGGTGCCCGAGACGTCCACCCATTGAAACTTCGCGTCCAGGAGCGCGCCGACAGCCGTCTTGTCCGCCGTGGCGAGCGCCAGCGTCAACGCGCGGTCGGGCGGCGAAGGCCTCCGCCGCGTCGGTCCGATCGGGCAGCGCTGCCGCGATGCCGCCGCACAACACGCCGACTGCCAACACCTGTGTGACCAATCCCATGCTTTCTCCCTTGACGCCGATGCGAAGTTATACCTTCCCATATCCCTCGACGCGTGTCTCTTCTTGTCTTTCCCGAGGGGGGCCAAGACCTAGCATCGACGAGGCGGTCAACTTCGTGTGCGGTGAGCCGAAAACCCGGGCTATACTGACCGCCCCCGCACACTGGTTCGGTGACGCGAAGCTGGAGACGACCGTGAAAAAACATCTGCTCGCACTGCTCGGCATGGCGCTCGTCGCTCTGGCGCCCCACTCGCTCGCGCAATCACCGGTTCCTGAAATCCCGTTCGACTCGGTGCCGGACTTCCTGAAGCTGCCGCCGGACATGAATCTCGGCGAGGCGGCCGGCGTCGCGGTCAACTCGAAGGGCCACGTCTTCGTCTTCACGCGCTCGAACAGCGCGAGCGGACCGGCATACGCCGCGACCGCGGCGCAGCTCCTCGAGTTCGATCGGACCGGCAAGTTCATTCGCGAGATCGGCAAAGGCTTGTACGCCTGGTCCTACGCCCACGCGATTCGCTTCGACAAGGACGACAACCTCTGGGCGATCGACAAGGGCTCGGACATGATCGTCCGCTTCAACCCGGAAGGGCACGTGACGATGGTGTTCGGACGGAAGAAGGAAGCGTCCGAGAAGGCCGAGCCGTGGGAGAAGGTGAATCCACCGCTGCCGCCGATTCCGGGGCAGTTCCGCCAACCGACCGACGTCGCCTGGGACGCCGACGGCAACATCTACATCAGCGACGGCTACGTCAACTCGCGCGTCGCGAAGTTCGACAAGAACGGCGACTGGGTCACCTCGATCGGCGAGCCCGGCCGCACCAAGCTCGGCGAGATCAACACGGCGCACAGCATCGCGGCCGACGCGAAGGGCAACATCTACGTCGCCGATCGCGGCAACCGCCGGATTCAGGTCATCGATCCCAAAACGAACAAGTTCGTCCGCGAGATCAGGATCGACGTGCCGGTTCCGCCCGACGCGCATCCGTGGATGGGCGCGCAGCCGGCCGGCGACGCGGGCTTGATGCAGGGCGGCGCGCCGTGGGCGATCTGCATCACGCCGGGTCCGACGCAGTATCTCTACGCCGCCGACGCGTTCCCTGGCCGCGTCTACAAGCTCACGCTCGACGGCAAAGTGGTCGGTTGGCTCGGCAAGACCGGACATCAGCTGAAGCAGTTCGGCTGGATTCACGAAATCGCGTGCCCGTCGGAAAACGAGCTCTATGTCGGGGAGTTGCTGAACTGGCGCATACAGAAGCTGATCCTGCACCCGTAGCAAGAAGACTGAGAGGCCTCTGTGCGCCGCATCAATAAGACGTCGCGTCGCTGCTCGTTGCCGCGTGTCTCGTGCTCGCATCGGCGTGGTCCTGGCGGGTGGCAGGCCAGGGGCCCCAGGCGGGCCAGGTGAGGTCATCCGGCGTGACCGTCTATGAGAAGGCGCGCGGCTCATCACCGGTGACGGCACCGAGCCTATCGAGGACTCCGCCTTCCTCGTCACGAACAACCAGTTCACGCGCGTCGGCCGGCGGGGCGAGCTGCCGATCCCGCCGGCGCGGCGCACGTCGACCTGAGGGGCACGACGGTCATGCTCGCCAAGGTCGATCTCCACGGCCACATCGGATTCCAGCGAAGCGCCGATTTCATCGTCCTCGACGCGAATCCGCTCGAGAACATCGCCAACTCGCGAAAGATCAACAAGGTCTATCTCCGGGGGCAGGAAGTCGACCGTGCGGCATTGCGGGCCAAGTGGAAGTCGGAGTGGAGCCGCGCGACAAAATAAGACAGGAGGTTTCGTGTATTCAACAGTCGTGACGTGTTGGGCGTTGATCCTGGTCGGGGTGCTGAGCCAGCAACCACCCTCGTCCACCGCATCCGCGCTCGACTACGAGTACTTCAAGGCGAAGGTGCAGCCGATCTTCCTGAACAAGCGTCCCGGCCATGCGCGATGCGTGTCATGCCATTCCGACGCCACGCCGTTTCGGTTGCAGCCGCTGCAGAAAGGCAGCACGACCTGGAACGAAGAGGAGTCGCTCAAGAACTTCGAGGCGGCCAAGCGCATGGTGGTGCCCGGCAGCCTGAAGAGCCCGCTGCTCGCCCACCCGCTCCTCCAAGCGGCCGGCGGCGATTTTTTTCACAGCGGCGGCAAGCACTTCAACTCGCAGGACGACCCGGAGTGGCAGGCTATGAAGGCATGGGTTCTCGGAAAGACTGGAGTGGAGTGACGTGACGACCACATATTCGTTTCGGCGGTGGCTCATCCTGTTCGGCGCGATCCTGCTGTGCACGTGGTCGCCGACGTCCGCGCAGCAGCGCAACGTCCGGATCATCCAGTCCAACAGCGCTGGAGACTCGGTCCACGTCATCGATCCCGTCACGAACAAGGTGGTGGGAGTGATCGAAGGGATCGAAGTGAACCACGGCGTCGCGGTCGCCCCGGAGGGCACCCGGATCTACGTGAGCGACGAAGCGGACAGCACGCTCGACGTCGTCGACGCGAAGACGCTGAAGGTGACCAACCGCATCCCGCTGAGCGGCCACCCCAACAATGTCGCGGTGGCTCCCGATGGAAAGCGGGTCTACGTCGGCATCATCCAGGCGCCCGGCGGCGTCGACGTGATCGACACCGCCTCGCTGAAGAACATCAAGACGCTGCCAACCAAGGGCAGCATCCACAACCCGTACGTCACGCCGGACGGCAAGTATGTCGTGGCCGGTTCCATTCAAGGCAAGACGGTCAACGTCATCGACGCGAAGACCGATCAGACGGCGTGGGTGCTCGACGAGGACCTGGGCGTCCGCCCGATGGCATTCGTCACCAATCCCGACGGCTCGACCAAGTGGATCTTCGTTCAGCTGTCCGGCTTCAACGGATTCACCGTCGTCGATTTTGCGACGCACAAGGAAATCCACCGAATCCCGAACCCGGACCTGCCTCCCGGGAAGGCCACCGTCTCGGCGGGCGCCGATCCGTCGCACGGCATGGCCGTCACCGCGGATGGCAAGACGCTGGTCGTGTGCAGCCGGCTAAACAACTATCTGTACTCGTACTCGCTCCCGGACCTGGCGCCGATCGGCGGCGCCGAGCTGGGCGGGCAGGGTGCGGCGTGGGTGACGCTGACGCCTGACGGCAAGTCGGCGTACGTCGCGATGGCCGTGACCAACGACGTCTCGGTCATCGACATCAAGTCGATGAAAGAAATCGCTCGCATCCCGGTCGGCTACGTGCCGAAGCGAAATACCACGGGGACGTTGCTGCAGTAGACGGCCTGGTCCGCCTTCAGGCGGAGCGTGGCTATTTGACGACGGGCGCCTCGACGAAGACCGAGACGTCGACGAACGTCTGAAGCATTCCATCGAACGCGATCGCGCGGAGTACGTACGACCCAGACTCGCTGAATCTCGCCATCGACCTCGAGGCCCCAGGATTGGTCACATGCTGGGCGCCCTCGGGGTCGAAGGTCACCTTCCCCGGCCCTCGATACACGATCCACGCAACCGACAACAATCCAGCCGATCCTGACGATCTTCCCGGGGCCGGCAGCCCATCGTCGCTCGCCGATGCGACAAGCGTCACCGGCGTTCCGGCCGTCACGGGCGGAATCGGGTCAAGTGTTATTGACGGCGGCTGATTCTCGTCCACGAGCTCGCTGCCGATCATCACCGTGTTCTTCACGATGATCCTCCTGTCGATCTCCAGGTCGGGCGCGAGCGTCGCGTATGCCCGCTCGGTTCGTCCATGGACGCTCAGCGTCCACACCAGCTCGTGTTTCCCAAAATCCTTCGGCACGGTCACCCTGAAGACGTAGCGGCTCAGTCGGGGATAAAAGTACGCAGGCTGCCCGTGATCCGGCCCGCCCGGCTCGATGTGGTTGTCGGGGCCGACCGGCACAATCGGCTCCTCGACGTAATTCCTGTTCATGTACCCAAAGACCATGTTGAACGTGCCGTCGGCGTTCCGCTCCCATCCGTCAAACTCTGGCACGACGTCGGCGCCTGCGTCGTACTTGGCCGGAAAGCGATCGGCCGACGAGATCGGACCGCTTCGCGCGGACCGCGACGGCGTCGTCACCGTCTTCGGTTGTGCCCGCGCGGCGACTTCCTGCTCGTACTCCTCGTCGGTCATGTCGTACCAGCTGATCCACGCGAAGCTCATTTCGTCGACCGCGCGCTGCCCGTACCCCACCCAGTTTCTCGGATCGGAGATCAATGGGTTGGCCGCCGAGTTGTCGTGCCAGCTGATGAGATGCAGGATGGTCTGCGCCGGCAGCAGCGGCGCCGCCGCGTCCGCGTAGTTGTAGACGGCCTGCCATCCTTGCTGGAAGCGGACGCAATTCAGCGTCTCGACTCGCGCATCCGGATAGATCGCTTCCAGGCACTGCGCCTTCCCGCGGTTGTGCATGTGCGGCTGGTACGCCGTGATCCGCGCGGCCTTCGTCATCACGTGGTACCCGTCGGTGCGCGCATTGGGATCGCCGCCTGGGATGTCGAGGTCGCTCGTGCCGGCGAGCGGCTTGGCGTTCTGGACGTGCCTGGGCACATAGCCTTTCGGATAGAAGACAAGGCCCAACTGGATCCGGTCCGTGGTCTGCACGCCGTACGAGTGGTAATGCAGATCGAACCGGATCTTCGTGCCCGCCTTCATCAGACGGCCCGAGCCCTCGGGGAACATGTCGCCGTTCTTCCCCACCGAATACTCGTTGAGGAAGGAATCCTTCGAGGCGTCCTCCGGATGCTGCGGATCTTCGATCATGTACGCCAGCGCGTGATGCACCGCCATGTGCGCGGCCGGCCGCGTTTCGACGGCTTTGATGTAGCGGTCTTCGGTGAGTCCCGAGTCCACGATCGGCTTGAGGAATTCGTCGGGATGATGCGCGGGGACGATGTGATCGTCCGGCAGGCTCACAATCAGATCCGGCTTGCCGATGTGCCACGCGTCCGCCGATTCGAAGTGCCGGGGAGGCGGCATGTCGGCCGGATCGCCTTTGGGTGCGCCGGCGTCGGCCCACCTGACGATCGTGTCGACCTCGGCGTCGCTCAAGGACGGATCGTTCTTGAACTGCTGGATGCCGATGTGTCGGTCGAGGGGCCACGGCGGCATCTCGCGCGCCGCGACGCGCCGCCTGATCGCGTCGGCCCACGGGCGAGCCTCCTGGAAGGTCAGCAACGACATCGGCGCCATCATGCCGGGACGATGGCAGCTCTGGCAGTGCTGCTGGAGAATCGGGGCGACGTCCTTCGTGAAGACAGGCGCCGATCCGGCGGCGCTTGGCACAATGGCCACGACGATCAACGCAGAGACCGCAGAGAACGCGTGTCGAGACACCTCTCGCGTTACTTGGACTTCGCCGGCGTCTCGATCTTGGAGACGGTGATCGTGTCGCCCTTCAGTTCTCCCGTTAGCTTCACGTTGCGGCCGGCGTTCGCCTTCAGGTCGGCGAAGTCCTGATTCGCGATCTTCAACACTTTCCCGTCGGCGACAAGCACGTACTTGAAACCGATCTGAATGCACCGCAGTGTGCAGTCGGTTTCGTTGAGCTCGCCCTCGTGGTTGATGCCGCACTGGCTGTCGCTGATCGTCCCGGTCCAGGTCTGTTGATCCGCGACAGGCGCGCCGGCGCCGCCCCAGATCATCACGAGTATCAAGGCGAGTAGCTGTCTCATGGCACGGTTATACACCGGCCTGCCGGAGGCGGGCAGATTTTTTTCGGACTACAATGGCGCCAACGGAGGTGTGTGTATGCGCGCCGCGGTGATCGGTCTTGCCCTCGCGTTCGTGGCGCTTCCAGCGATGGCCCAGCAGCCGGCGGCTCAGAATCCGGCGCCCGCGATGAAGGCCGTCGCGGCTTCCGCGGATGTGGCCGCGCTGATCGCCAAAGCGAAGAGCGAACGGAAAGAGGGCCAGGCGCTCGTCGTCGAACCGCTCCTCCAGCTTGCGCCGTACAACGTGAACATCGAATATCGCGTCGCCGTGTGGACGGCAAACGTTCACCAGACCGAGGCGGAGCTCTTCTACGTGATCGATGGAGCGGCCACCCTGGTCATGGGCGGCACGCTCGTGGGCGAGAAACGCACGAACGCGGAGAACCTGAGCGGAACCAGCATCGAAGGCGGCACGTCGCAGCGCGTGGCCAAGGGCGACTTCGTGATGGTTCCGGAGAACACGCCGCACTGGCTGAGCGCCATCGATGGAACCATCACGTTGATGTCGTTGCACCTGCCGCGGGCAGGCGCCGTCGCGCGTTGATGCTCTTGCGAATCCTCCAACACTACTCGGCCATAATCGCTTTCACCTTCTCCCAGTCGAGGCTGTGCAGCAGCGCCATGTTCGCCGCACAGCCGGCCGGGTTGCCGTCCTTTGAGGGCTTCCGTCCGGGGCAGTCGCTCACCATGATCGTGAGCAACTGGATCGCCGTGCGCGGTAGCGTCCGGTCGAAGTACTTCCAGTTGGGACGGATCACCGGGCGGCAGCGCGGTGTGCCGACCGGTACGAAGCTGACCAGCGGACGCGTGTCCGGATTCCGGCTGCTCGACTGATCCATGTAGCAGGCCGGCGCCGCCTTCTGCGCCGCCGAGAGAGACGCGAAATCCCGTTCGGCTTCCTTGACCTTCGCGATCGCATCGGCCCAGTATTTGTCGGCTTCCGGGGTCGACATTTCGACTTGCTTGCGGAGCGTCTCCTCGCCGGTGCGATCGACCTTGTCCATCTGCGCAAGAAACGCAACGGGGTCTTTCTGATACCGCGCTGCGATCTTGTAGGTCGCCTGCCGCTCGGCGCGGTGAGCCGGTTCGAGATAGTCGGCGTAGTCCTTCCGGAGCTTGGTCGCCGTACCCTCGAATCCCGCAACCGCCTGTTTTCTGTGCGCCAGGATCAGCGTGAACGAGTCCTCGAAGTTGACCGGCAGCCACAGAGGTCTCGAGTTCTTCTTCAGCACGACGGTATCGCCGAAGTGAGGCAGCCCGGCCAGATCGGGGTAGTGTGGCGGATGCAGCGCGACGTCGGTGAGCTGGTCACGCCACTCCGGGGGCTTGTCCACCCAGCGTGGCAGCGCATTCACGGTGAACGACATCAGCCGCGTCTCCCCGATCGTCGGGAGCAGTTTGCCGTGGTCGTCGAACTCCTGCGGGAACGCGCCGAACCAGATGAGCGCGCTCAACGGGAAGTCGCCGGCCTTGAGATCCGGCCGCTCGGGCGCGTTGAACGGTTCGAAGTGGCCTGTGAGGATCGTGTTGTAGCCCACGGGCCTGCCCGCCACCGGCGATGCCCTCAGCAGCTCGCGGAGTTCCAGCATTTTGCCGACGAGCGCTCTCATCTCGGCCGCCGTGGCGCCGCCATGGGCCAGGTCGCTGGTTTGCCCTTCAAACTCCCAGGGCTTCAGAAAACCGGGCGTGGTGTACCCACGCGGCGTCTGCGCCAGCGCCACGGTGGTCGCGAGGACGACGAACACGCGGAACATGCGCGTCATGTCAGGCCTTGTAGAGCGGCCGCACCTGAAACAGCAAGTACATCAAGATCACCACGCCGAAGACGTAAAAGAACCCCGTCATCGTCGGTGAGCGAGCCGCCGGCGCCTCTGGGCAGCAAATTCACGTCGAACATGATATGCATGGTTTCGTCGCCAACCTGCCGCTCACGTTGCTCCTGGCCGCCTGTCGTCCGGATCACCTCAAAGTGCTCGAAGCTGCCCATCATGATGTAGTCGGCGATCGGCCGGTACGTCAGCTTCTTCGCGTAGGGCCACGTCCGAAAGATCTCGGCCCGCGTTTCGAAGGCGCGGGCGTCGGACAGGGTGAAGGCGAGGAGCTTGAGGTCGCTGGACGAGAGGTTGATGAATCCTATTGTGAATGGCGAAGCGTGACAACACCCCGGAACCGGATGCGACGTCTCGGTGACGACAGCCCCGATTAGAGAGTGCCATGCTAAAATTTATTGTGCAACGTACGATCTCGATTCCAAGGCCGCATCCTCTCACGCCGGCGGCCTCCGCGCATCTCGATTTCATCCGCGCCTTTGCCGCATGGGCAGTCATGTGGGGCCATGTGCGGGGCGATTTCTTCGTCGAGTTTCAGCGTCTACAGCGAAGCGGGCTACTGGTGCACATTCTCTATTTCCTGACCGGATTTGGCCGCCAGGCAGTCATGGTCTTTTTTGTCCTGAGCGGATTTCTCATATCGTCCTCCATCCTAAGCAACCAGGCGTCGGGAACCTGGTCGTGGCGCGATTACGCCATCAATCGTGCTTCTCGTCTGTACCCGGTATTGATTCCGGGGCTTCTGTTCGGATTGTTGTGGGACAAGGTCGGCAGTTCGCTTTTTGCTTCCACCGGTCTCTACTCACATCCACTGGAACACTTTGGTCCAGCGATTGCGCAGAGCCAGATCACGCTTCGGACCTTCACAGGAAACCTGTTTTTCCTGCAGACTATCGTCTGCTCGACGTTCGGATCGAACGGACCCCTGTGGAGCCTCTCCAATGAATTCTGGTACTACGTGCTCTTTCCTGTGGGGTTGTTCGCCGGCCTCGCTTGGACGAAACATTCGATGCGCCGGGCGATTCCGCTTACGATTCTGGCTTTCGGTTTACTCGTCTTCCTGGGATCGGACAAGGTCATCGGGTTTCTCGTCTGGATGGCGGGATGCGTTCTGGTCATCGCGTATTCCGCATTCCCGTCGCTGGGCAAGCGTTGGTTGATCCCCTATGCGCTGATTTCTTCGCTGGCGCTCGCCGGTTGTCTTATGGCCGCGCGAACTGGAAGACCGGCCGCACTAGGCACGGACCTCTCCGTGGGGGTCACGTTCACTCTGTTCCTCTTCGCAGTCCTCTACGTGGATTTCGGGACGCGATCAGCGCACTACCACAATGCCGCCCGCTTCTTTGCGGGATTCTCTTACAGTCTGTATGTGCTGCATTTTCCCTTGCTGCTCTTCCTGAGGGCGTGGATCGTACCTTCGCAGAGGTGGCAGCCCGACGTACCGCATCTTTTCTACGGCGCTACCATTGGCGCGGCTGCTCTCAGTTTCGCCTGGCTCGTGTCCACGTTTACTGAGAACAAGACGCATGTTGTCCGAAACTGGATGAGACGCGTAGTCCCACGCTTCGGACGATAGCCCGGATGAGAGACCTTCGGCGATGCGTGCCCAGGCATCGGCGGACTCGCGGCCGACCCCTTCGGGCGCACTCCGCAGGCGCTCACCGGCCTGTCTGTCCTGCGAGCTCCGCGATCTCTGCAGCGAGCAGGGATTCCGCGCCTCGGCGAACACACTCTCGTGGCTGCGCTCCGCCAGGTTCAACGGGCCAGGATCCGGACCAAGCACGTTGCGCGGATGAGTCGGCGGGTGAAACGACAATGCTGAGCTGGAGCGCGAGCTGCTCGCCGGCGAACATGCCGCTCATGACGAGCGGCACGAGTCGATGCCGCCCGCCGCCTCCACATCGCCTGACGCGGTCCGCTCTCCTCTACTCGGCCGCCGCGATCTGATACTGCTCGAGCTTGCCGTCCGACATCGTGAACGTCGTCAGGCGCAGCGTCTTCTGCGGGAACTTGATCCGGAACTGACGCGCGGTCATGCCGCCGCGAAGCGACTGCCCCGTCTGCTCGAACTCCTGCGGCGCGCCGAGCGGACCGAGGCTGGCGGCGAAATCGGCGAGCGCCACCTCGGTGAAGTACGCGCTCGTGTTCGCGGTCAGGAGCGATCGGTCGATCCGGCCGTGCTGCAGACCCTCGAACATCGCCCGCGCCTGCGCGAGCGCCCGCTCGGTCTCCGCGTCGGTCGCACGGAACAGCATCGCCGTGATACGAGTGACGATTTGCGAGGAGGCCCCGGTCGCGTCGAGATTCGTGAGCACGATCACGGCCGTGCGATCGTCGGGGTAGACGTCGTTGCGCGCCGTGAAGCCCGACACTTCGCCGGTGTGTGAGATCTGCCGGCGCCCCGCCGCCGTGCCCACGCTGACGCCGAGTCCGTACCCCGTGCCGACCCCGTTCGTGAGGACCGTCGCCGTCTGCATCGCCTGATACGAAGCCGGCTTGAGCAGCGTGTGATTGATCATTGATATGTCCCAGCGCGCCAGATCGCGGGCCGTCATCGCGAGCTCGCCCGCGGCGAACATCCAGCCCTTGCCCTCCTTGGGCGCCGGGCGCGGCGGACCGAGCGCAAAGCGCAAATAGCCCGCGGGATCGGCGGCGCCGAGCGCCGCCTGATCGGTGTCGGTGACCGACTCCATGCCGAGCGGCGTGAACACGCGCTGCCGCAGGAAGTCGACGAGCCCCATCCCGCTGACCTTCTCGACGATGAGTCCGGCGATCACGTAGTTGGTGTTGCTGTACTGCCATTTCGTGCCCGGATCGAAATCGAGCGGCTTCATCGCCCAGCCGGCCAGAATCTGCTGCGCCGTCGTGGGCAGGAGCATGCCGGGCATGACGTAGTCCTCGGGCCAGAAATCCTGATAGCCGGACGTCATGGAGAGAGTCTGGCGCAGCGTCACGTCCTTCGCCCGCGTCAGCTCCGGCAGCCATCGGCCGATCGTGTCGTCGAGCGACAGCTTGCCGTCCTCGGCCAGCATCAGAATCGCGGCCGACGTGAACTGCTTGCTGATCGAGCCAATGCTGTAGCGCATCTCGGCGCGCGCCGGCACGCCCGGGTCGAGCCTGGCGCGGCCGTAGGCGTGGACGTAGGCGATCTGCCCGTCGCGGACGATCGCGATCGACGCGCTCGGCGCGCCGGTCGCGTCGAGGACCTCGTTCGCCGCGCGGTCGATGCTCGCGCGCATGTCGGCCGCGAGGCTCTCTTGTGCGCGGACCGGGGACGCGGCCCCCGCCACGACCGCGAGGACGACGACCGGCAGGAAGCCGCGGACGAACCAGTGTGAGGGGTTCAGCATGCGCAAATCATAGTCGACCGCAGCGGCCGTTGACAGGCGCTCAAGGCAGGCGTAGGCTGCCCGCTCACTGTTTTCCGAGGAGGTTCCCGTGTTCGCGACCATCCGCCGCTACCAGGGCAAGCCAGGCCAGACGGACGAAACGATTCGGCGTGTGCAAAAGGGGCTGATCCCCATCCTGATCAAGCAGCCGGGCTTCGTCTCCTACCACGCCATCGACGCAGGCAAGGATGTCGCGATCTCGGTGAGCATCTACAAGGATCGCGCGGCCGCCGATGCCGGCAATCAGGCCGCCGCGGCGTGGGTGAAACAAAACCTCGCCGACCTGATTGGCGCCGCTGACGTCACCGTCGGTGAAGTGAGGGCCGCCGCGAAAGCCTGACGGACTACTCCGAGCGGAGCGCGGTCATCGGATCGACATGCAGCGCGCGCAGTGTCGGTATCACGCTGCCGACCGCGGTCATGACGACCGACAAGCCGATGGCCGTCGCCATCGTCAGCGCATCGGCCGGCTTGACGCCGGCCAGCAGCGCCTCCATCCCCCGGCCCGCGGCATATGCGAGCGCGACGCCTGGGACGAGGCCCGCCGCCGCCAGCAGCACCGAGCGGCGGATCACCATCGAGAAGATGTCGCTCGACTGCGCGCCGAGCGCCATCCGCACGCCGATCTCCTGCGCGCGCTGCGACACGGCGAACGACAGCAAGCCGTGGATGCCGATGCCGGCGAGGACGAA
>JADGOC010000242.1 GCA_017883165.1 Acidobacteriota bacterium | reverse complement strand
CCGGATCTTCACGCCCACTACGAACGCATCCTCGCGTGCGCGCTCGCTGCCGACGGCGACACCTACGCGGCGCAAACGCACTTCGACCGCGCCAAACGCATCTACGACAGCCTCGGCCACGTCCCTGGCCTCCTCGAGCTCAACCGCCGCTGGGACCGCGCGACCGCGCAGGCCAGCCACACCGCGCCCGGCCCGGATGCGGCCCCACGCCACGCCGACGATCAGGCGGCGCGCGCGCGCACCGCCCTGCAGGCCGCCGCCGCGCTCATGCTCCACGCGGGGCGTCCCGAACTGCTCGCATGCGAAATCGTCGAACTGCTCGCCGTCACTGGCTGCGTGCGCGGCGCCACGGCCATCTCCCGCGACGCCGACGGCCAGGTCCAGACGCTCGCCGTTACCGGCGAACCGCCTCCCGCAGACGCTCCGCCGCAGGCGGCCAAACGGATCGCGATCGGCACGGCCCGCGAGCGCGCGGTCGAAGTGCTCGCCGCATCGAAGCCCGACATCGAATCGGTGGCGACGCTCAACGCCGTCGCGCTGCTGCTCAGCACCATCCACGACCTCGACTGCGCGCGCGCCGAGCGCGAAGAACGCCTCACCCTGTGGCCGATCGACGACGTCCCACTCGACGGCGGCGGCCAGGCGGTCGTTGCCGGACAGATGCGCGAGCTGATGTCGTTCGCGCGCCGCATCGCCAACACCAGCGTCAGCGTGCTCATCACCGGCGAGAGCGGCACCGGCAAGGAAATCCTGGCCCGGGCGATCCACACCTTCTCACAGCGCGCGCAGAAACCCTTCGTCCCGTTCAACTGCACCGCGATTCCTCGTGAGCTGCTCGAAAGCCAGCTGTTTGGCCACCGGCGCGGCTCGTTCACGGGCGCCGACCGCGACAACCCCGGCCTGATTCGAAGCGCGCGCGAAGGCACGCTCTTCCTCGACGAAATCGGCGAGCTCAGCCTCGATCTCCAGCCGAAGCTGCTGCGCTTTCTCGAGTCGGGCGAGATCAACCCGCTCGGCGAGCCGACGCCGTTCACGGTCGACGTCCGCGTCATCGCCGCGACCAATTCGAATCTGGAGACGTTGGTGAAAGAGGGGCGGTTCCGCGAAGATCTATTCTACCGAATCAACGTCATCCGCCTGCGCATCCCGCCCCTGCACGAGCGGCGCGACGAAATCCCCGGCCTGGTGAACTATTTCGTCGGGCGCGCCGCCCAGGAGTTCGACAAGGGCCAGGTCCGGCTCGCCGAAGAAACGATGGAGTACCTGCTGCTCTATCCGTGGCCAGGCAACGTGCGGCAACTGAACAATGAGCTGCGGCGCATGGTGGCGCTCGCCGAGCGCGACACGGTGCTCACGCCGCCGCACCTCTCCGAAGCGATCCTCCGGGAAAAACGGGCGCTCACGCGGCCGGTCAACGGATCAGAAATCGCCGTGCCGCTGCACAACAAGCTGGGCCCGACTCTATCGGGGATCGAGCGCGAGATGATCAAAGCCGCGCTCCACGAACACCACGGCAAAGTCGACGCGGCGGCACACGCGCTCGGCATCTCACGCAAAGGCCTCTACCTGAAACGGCAGCGGCTCGGCCTCTAGCCGGCACACGCGTCAGCGGCACGCGCGCGCCTCCCCGACCGGCGCCGCGCTCCTTCCAGCAACAGACTCTCCACCGATTCGAGCAGCACACGCTGCGACCCGCACCGCGTCCGAATCGTCCGCAGCCGCCCCTCGCGAATCCGGTTGTACACCGTCCGCCGCGACACGCCGAGAATCTCCGCAGCGTGATTGACCAGGACGCTTCGGATCATGAATCCCCCGCACCCTCTAGAGCAGCTTCAGTGCCAGCCCGGCCAATGCCGAATCACGCCGTTTCCTAGAAAAAATCGCAAGAACTGCCGGCAGACGATGCGAACGAGCTTCCCGTCGGGTATCGACTACCCGCCCACCTCGCCCCAGCCTGGAACCTTTCTCCCCCTCAAACTGAATATGTGATGCCGGCGTCAAACTCGGCACCTGATGGCCGCTTCCGAAGAACCGTCGGACGAAGATCTAATCGCCCGGATCGCCGCCGGCGATCGCGACGCCTTCGCCGCGCTGTATCGCCGCCGCCGGCCCGACGTCTACCGTTTCGCGCTCCACGTCACCGGCTCGCCGCCGGTGGCCGACGATGTCACGCAGGATGTGTTTATGGCGGTCATTCATCACGCCGAACGCTACCGACCTGGCCAATCCGGCGTCGTCCCATGGCTGCTCGGCATCACGCGCAACTACGTCCGGCGATCGGCGGCCACCGGGCGGCCGACGCTTCCGCTCCCCGACGCCGACTCGGACGCGGGGCGAGCGCTGACGCATGAAACCGATCCGCTCGCCGGCCTCGCGCGCCGCAGGCATGTGGCCGCGCTCCGCCGGGCGCTGCTTACACTGCCGGCGAAGTACCGCGAGGCGGTCGTGCTGTGCGATCTGCAGGAGTTGACTTACGCCGACGCCGCCACGGCGCTCGCATGCGCCGTCGGCACCGTACGCTCGCGCCTCCATCGCGGGAGCGCGCTGCTCGCCAATCGTCTTCGCGGAAGCGATGGTGCGCTGCTTCCCAATCCCGCCACCAGGTGGTTGCTATGACGTGCCGCACCGTCGCCCCCTCTCTCGTCGACCTCGCGCGCGGCATCGTCCTGGACGCCGATCGTCAGGCGGACGTCGATCGGCACCTGCGTGAGTGCCGCCGCTGCGCCGCGCGGCTGGCGGAAGAGCGGGCGATGTCGGCCGCCCTCGGCCGCCTCGCGCAGGTGTTGGGCGAACCGGCGCCGGATCCGCAATCCGAGCGAGCGCTGCTCGCGGCATTCGATGCCGCGTGGACCGAGCCGCGCGCCGTCGCTCACGCGCGCGCGTGGCAGCCGCTTGCGGCCGCAGCGGTCGTGGCCCTCGGGGCGACCGCCGCGTGGATGACCGCGAATCGCCTCGCGGGCGTTCACGGGCCGGACACCGCATCGCCGCGGATTGCAGCCGCGGCGCCGCGCGTTGAATCGCCGGCGGCACAGCCGGCGGCTTCACTGCCTTCAGATGCTCACGCCGCGCCGGCCGCGGTGAAAACGGCGGCGGCGCGTCGAGTGTCGGCTCACCACGGGCCCGCGGCCTCGCGCGACGCGTCGGCGTTCGTTCCATGGCCGGGCGCGGAGACGCTGCCGACATTCGAGAGCGGCCATCTGATGCGGCTCGATCTGCCCACCTCAATGGCCATCTCACTCGGCCTCACACCGCCGGCGGCGCAGGCCGGCGTCGTTCGCGCGGACATTCTCGTCGGCCAGGACGGCTTTGCGCGCGCCGTCCGCGTGGCCCCCTAACTGTGAACAAGGAGTCTCACATGAAGAACGCGATCGTGTTCGCCTCGGCGCTGTTCGCTTCGGCGATCGTCCTCAACGCGCAGCAGACCGTGACGCTGTCGACATTCAACGGCGAGCGATACGTCACGCTCGAGGCCAAGACGCTCAAAGGCGCTCCGTACGCCGCCGAGACGGTGAACGACAGTACCCAAACCATCGCCGACGGCAACCGCATCGTCCAGCACACGACCGGACGCGTCTACCGCGACGGCGAGGGGCGCGTGCGCCGCGAGGAGGACCACGCATCGGGCAGCCCGAGCATTTCGATCGTCGATCCGGTCGCGGGCGTGTCGTATTCGCTCGATACGACGAATCACGTCGCGTGGAAGACCTCGACGCTGGTCGGTACCGTCATCATGCAAAACGCGCTCAGGAAGAGAGCCGAAGAGGTGCAGACCCAGCAAATGGAACTCCAGCTCAAGGTCGAAGCCGGCGGCGCGGGGGCGGGGGCCGGCGGCTACATCCTCCGGTCGGAGGGCGGCGGTGCGAGCAACGCACAGCACA
The DNA here is from genome assembly GCA_017883165.1 of Acidobacteriota bacterium. GTDB lineage: Bacteria > Acidobacteriota > Vicinamibacteria > Vicinamibacterales > CAVVIG01 > JADGOC01. Next base: position 759 of record JADGOC010000242.1, on the reverse strand, counting down.
CGGAGGAGACGCTCGCGCCGCGCCAGCTGGAAGGCGTGCTCGTCGAAGGCCATCGCAGCACGACGACGATTGGCGCCGGTGCGATCGGCAACGAGCTGCCGATCACGATCGTGTCGGAGGAGTGGACGTCGCCGGATCTCGGGGTGCTGGTGATGACCGGCCACAAGGATCCGCGCAGCGGCGACTCGTCGTACCGGCTGCTGAACATCGTCCGCGGCGAGCCGGATGCGTCGCTCTTCCAGGTGCCGGCGGATTATACGATTAAAGAAACGGGCGTCCGACGTCTCGAGCCGACGCGGCAGGAACGGTAACGATTGAACGTCCTCAGGGGCCGAGCCATCCTCGGCCCCTACTCTTCTCTTAATGCGACCGTCGGCTCGAGGCGCGAGGCGCGCCGCGCCGGCAGATAACTCGCGAGCATCGCCACGGCTCCGAGGCCGAGCGCCGCCATTGCGAGCGTCGCCGGGTCATTCGGCGTCAATCCGAAGAGCAGCGCCTTGGCCGCCTGCGCCGCGGCCAGCGACGCGACCGCACCCACCGCCAATCCGATCGCCAGCAGCATCGCCGCGTCTCTGAGAATCATGCGGAGTACGTCGCCGCGATCCGCGCCGAGCGCCATCCGGATGCCGATTTCGTTCTTCCGCCGCGCCACCATGTAGGACATCACACCGTAAAGACCGATCATCGCGATGAGCGTCGCGAGCCCGCCGAAGAATCCCGAGATGATGGCCATCATCCGCTCACGCACGAACGACTCTC
>JADGOC010000087.1 GCA_017883165.1 Acidobacteriota bacterium | reverse complement strand
AGCCCATCCGATGCGGATGATCATCGGACTGCCTGATCGGTTCATCGAGAATCCGAGCGAGTACGACATCGTGCCCGGTCACGCACTGCCACCGATCGAACGGTTGATGTCGCTGACCGACGACATTCGAGAGGCGACACAGAATGTGGGCGATCTTCGCGAACGACTCATTCTCCTCGGGCGAGCGGACGTCGTTGAACAGCCAGATGAGTTCTTCAAATGACGCCTCGTGCCCCCGAACCGGCGGCGGGCCCGTCCGGGCAATCAGCGCGACCTGAGCGCCGCACGAAAGGACCGCGTCCCTCGGCCATCCTTGTCTTCATGTACGCAGCGGGGACCGTCATCGCCGTCGGCTTGCTGCTGGCGTTTCCTGGTCCGACCGCGAAGCGTGTTCCGTACAGTGATTTCAAGCAGATGGTGCGCGCTGGCCAGGTTGCAGAAGTCGTGATTGACGAACACCGGATCCGCGGGACAGCGAAGGGGAGCAATGAGGCGTTCGAGACGACCCGGATCGAAGATCCGCACCTCCTGGAAGAACTCGAGCGCCAGGGGGTGAAGTTCACCGGTGAGACCGAGACGAACTGGTGGAGCAATCTGACAGCGTGGCTGCTGCCATTGATCGCGATGATCCTGCTGTGGGGTGTCATCCTCAGGAGGATGAACCCGGGTCAGGGTGCCATCGCTTTCGAACGAAGCCGCGCGAAGATCTACGCTGAGGACGACGTGAAAGTGACGTTTGCGGACGTCGCTGGGATCGACGAAGCCACCGAAGAACTCCGCGAAGTCGTGGAGTTCCTGCAGAATCCCAAGAAGTACACGAACCTCGGCGGCCGGATTCCCAAAGGCGTGCTCCTCCTGGGCCCGCCCGGCACCGGCAAGACGCTCCTGGCGCGCGCTGTCGCCGGCGAAGCCCACGTGCCGTTTTTCAGTCTGAGTGGTTCGGAGTTCGTCGAGATGTTCGTCGGCGTCGGCGCCGCGCGCGTGCGTGATCTGTTCGCTCAGGCGGAGTCCCGCGCGCCGTGCATCATCTTCATCGACGAGCTGGACGCACTCGGCAAAACGCGCGTGGCGTCGCCGTTTGGCACGCATGAGGAGCGCGAACAGACCCTCAACCAGCTGTTAGCCGAGATGGACGGGTTCGATCCCCGAAAGGGCGTCATCGTCATGGCCGCGACGAACCGGCCGGAGGTCCTCGACCCCGCGCTTCTCCGTCCCGGACGATTCGACCGGCAAGTTGTCGTGGACCGGCCTGACATCCGGGGTCGAGAAGCGATCCTTCGCCTGCATGCACGATCGGTGAAGCTCGCCGCCAACGTGGATCTCAAAGTCGTGGCGGCCCGGACGGCGGGCTTTGCCGGTGCCGATCTCGCGAATCTGATCAACGAAGCGACCCTGCTGGCGGCCCGCAAGGACCGGCAGGAGGTCGCGATGGAAGACGTGGAAGAGGCGATCGATCGGCTGCTGGCAGGCCTCAAACGTAAACGCGTGATGAGCCAGCATGAGCGGGAGATCATCGCCTGCCACGAGGCGGGTCATGCCATCGTCGCATCTCTCCTCCCAGGAGTCGACCCGGTTCACAAGATCTCGATCGTCCAGCGCGGGTACGAGGCGCTCGGCCACACGCTCCAACTTCCAGCCGAGGAGCATTACTTGGCGACTCGACAGGCGCTGTTGAATCAGCTCGCGGTGTTACTCGGTGGCCGCTCGGCCGAAGAGATTGTGTTTCAGGAGATCTCGACCGGCGCGCAGAACGATCTCCAGCGCGCGACTGATCTCGCTCGGTCCATGGTCGCTGAGTACGGTATGAGTGAGGCGCTGGGGCCAGTCGCGTTCAAGGGACGGAGCCGCCTCCGGTTCCTCGATGTGCCGGGCATCGAGCCGGAACCGTTCGCGGAGGAGACCGCTCGCCAAATCGACGCGGAAATCAAGCACTTGGTGGTCGAGGCGCACACTCGCGCGTCTGGCATCCTGCGCGAGCGCCGCGCCATCCTCGACGCCGTGGCCCGCCAGTTAATGGAGCGCGAGGTCGTGGAAGGCTCGGAGGTTCGAGCGTTGATAGGGCAGCCGTCGTCCACTTCTCAGGCGGCGTGAACCCTTACTTGATTACGTCCGGCCGCTTTCGCACGATGTAAGGCGGCATCAGCCGCTTGCATGAGCGCGTCTGGATCTTCCAGCCGACGATGGTTCGGATCGAAGGTCGCCACACCAACTGATGCCGTGCCCTGAGCCTCACCGATCGTTTCCTGTTTCGCCAATTCGAACCGCAACCGTTCCGCCAGTGTAACCGCGGCGGCCCCGACCGTGCCTGGCGCGATGATGAGGAACTCATCGCCACCCCAACGCCCTCCAATGTCGGTTTCGCGCAACGTCATCGTAATCGCGCTGGCGAAGCCTCGAATCACCTGATCTCCTGCCGCATGGCCGTGAACATCATTGACACGTTTCAGCTCGTCTACGTCAACGAGCAGAACCGACAGCGGAGAGCCATAGCGGCGTGAGCGGCTGCACTCATGCTCCAAATAAGCGCTCAAGGCGCGACGGTTGTACACGCCAGTGAGGACATCAGTGGTGGACAACTGCTCCAACTCATCGGTCTGGCGCCCCAGGACATAGCCGAACAGCGCGAACGCGAGCATCGTTGTCGCTGAGATATACAGATAGACGAGGCTGTTTGACGCGATGTCGCTCCAAATAGAAGGGAAAGAGTACAGCCGAAGGACGAACGTTTGAAGGAGCAGCAAGCCAAGCGGGGCGCCGACTGAGATCAGAATTCCCGCGAGTGTGCAATGGATCCGGTGTTGATATGTGTGCCGCACGAAATGCACCGCCTGCCTCGTGTACGATTCGCTACCCGGGGCCAACTTCCGCCGCGCGAGGTCCCTTCGACTTGGAAGTAACGCAAGCCGGATACCACCAGGCATATCTAGCAGGTTAATTGCAAGTACGGGGACTTCACCGCTGCACCCGCCGGAAATCCGGCACTGTGCGACAGTCGGTCGGCCTCGGGGAGGCAATACCATGGCGATCAGTTCGGTGAGATGTGCCGTCCTTGGCGCGAACGTCACATGTGTGACCGATCTCGAAGGCGAGACGACGAAGATCATTTGCACTGAATACGATGAGCCCACGGGGATCTGCCGGCTGAAAAAGAGCGCCTCGCAAGGAGGGATGCTCTCGCAACTCCTCGAACGGGTGTCGGAAGACACTCTGGGCACCAAGAACATGCGCTGCGATTTGTGCGCAGCGTGAAAGGAAGTCGACGATGAGGTTCACAGCGCTGAAAACTCGAAGAGCGGAGAGGCTGATCGACGAGCTCGACAAGATCCAGAAACGGATCACAGAGCGGGCATACGAGATCTTCCGTAATCGTGGAGCCGCATTCGGTGCGGCGCTCGATGATTGGCTGACCGCCGAGCGGCAGACGATCTGGAAGCCGGCGATCGAAGTGTGTCAAAAAGACAGCAGTTTCATCGTTGAGGCGGCTGTGGCCGGCGTTGAGCCCAAAGACCTTGACATCCAAGTCACTCCGGACACGTTGCTGATCCGGGCTGACACGACGCACTCCCATTCCGATGCGAAAGGCATCGTGAAGACGTGTGAGTTTCAGTCCGGCCAGTTATTCCGGCTGGTCACGCTCCCGGCGTCCATCGATCCAGACGCGGTCAAGGCGGAGTACCGAAACGGCTTGCTCCGGATCACGGCCGCAATAGCAGCCAAGAAGCAGGCGAAGAAGGTCAGAGTCAACGCGGCGTGAGCAGTGGAGCGCCGTCACTGTCGTGGTCGAGGCCGGGGATCGGGCGGGCTTGTCGCGAAAGGTCGCGCGACTCGAGCCGCTCGTGTGCGTCAAAGGCTGAGAGCGCGGCTGATTCGAACCGCTGGCTGCGCGTCTGGTTGTGACTCCCAACGCGAGCACGACGCGCAGACGTCGGTCGTGTCCAGGATCCGAGGAGTCGTGTCGCGCGTGCACGCCCAAGGGCAGTCCCAGGCATCGAGCCACAAGGGCACGGGCAGGAAGAGGGTTGGTGTGGCCCAGCGACAGTTGGTGGTGTTGTGCTTGATTTCCATGATGACCCTCCGCTGATTTTCTGAAAGTATACCTCGTGGAGCACTCGGCACCCCATGATCGTTGCCTACCGCCTCGCCTGCCTTCTCATGAAGCGGTCGGACGTGCGGCCGCGGACTCACCGGATCCGCGCGCGATATCGTCGAGCACTCGGTCCCGCAGCCGTACCATCTCCGGCCATCCTTGCGCCTCCGGTTGGTGAGGCGCGCCAATCGTGACGTCGATCGTTCCATGCCGAAGCAGCCACGTGCCGTCCGGCAGGACATCACGCGTGCCGCGAATTGCAACCGGCACGATGGGACGCCCGGCATCGACCGCCGCCCGGAAGGCGCCCAATCGAAACGGCAGCAAGCCCGGCGAGCGCACGAACGTGCCCTCCGGAAAGACCATGAGTAGCTCGCCCTCGTGAAGGCGCCGCGCCAACTCCTCGGCACCCGCGAGGCGCTCGAGCATTCGGGACTTATCGATCGTCGAGTGTTCCGCCTTCCGGATCACGGTGCCGATCAGCGGATAGTCGGCCAGGGCTCGTTTGGCGATGAAACGAAACTCGGCGGGGATCGCCGCCATCAACACGACCGGGTCGATGTAACTCGCATGGTTGGCCAGCAGGATGCCGGATCGGAGGCCGTTCAGATTCGCCAAGCCCGTCACCCGCGGGCGAAGGCCACAAAGCGTCAGCGCGAGCCGCGACCATCGCTTGGTCGCCCGGTCGGCCCGGCGGCCCGGCGGCAGAACGAGCAGATACGTCCAGAGGACGGGCAGCGTCCCGAGTAGCACGAACAGGATGTAGCCGGTGAAGATCACGCGGCCCGACCATCCCGCAAACCGCTTGGCTCTGCCGAGAAGATCCGTGACGACGAGTCCACTCCATTGCCAGGCGACGGGATGTCGTGCTCCCAGCGTTCCTCTGCTGTACGCGTCTCGAATCGCGCCCCGTCGAATCTTTCCGCTCGGAGTCTTGAGGACCGTGCCGGGATCCGCGATCACGACCAAATCAGGCGGCGTTCCGATGCCACTGACCAGCTGATCTCGCACGGCCCGTCGGAGCTCTTCCCGTCGCGCAGGATCGCGATCTCGCGTTTCCGCGACGACGATCAAGCGTTCGGTTCCGACTGCCGGGTCGTGCATGCCGAAGGCCGCGACGCAGCCTTTGCGCACTCCTGCAACCTCTCCGGCAATTTCCTCGATTTCCTGCGCGTAGATGTTCCGGCCGGCCCTGATGATGAGGTCCTTCTCGCGGCCAGTAATAAACAGCTCGCCGTTCGCGCCGTAGCCCAAGTCTCCCGAGTCCATCCAACCGTCATGGATAACATCGCGCGTCGCCTCGGGGTTGTGAAAGTAACCGAGTGTCACCGAAGGTCCGCGGAATTGGACATGCCCCTCGATCCGATCCCCAACCACCTGGCCGGAAGCGTCAACAACCCGAACGGCATGACCGGACAGCGGACGGCCGCACGATACGAACTGAAGCGGTCGCGGTTCGTCTGCGGTAGCGACGCGCACCTCACGGGCACGTTCGAAGGGCTCGCGAGCGATGCGGTCGACATGGGGAACGTGTCCGATGGGAGAGACCGTGAGACCCACCGACGATTCCGCGAGCCCATAGACGGGGCACATAGCTTCTTCTCTGAATCCGCATGGTGCGAAGCGGCGCGTAAAGCGTTCGATCGTGTCGGGGCTGACGACTTCGGATCCATTGAGCGCCAGGCGCCAACCAGTCAGGTCGAGGCCCTTGATCTCTTCATCGGCGATCTTGCGCACACAGAGATCGAACGCGAAGTTCGGCGCCGGAGAAATCGTCCCGTGATGGGCATGCAGGGCCCACAGCCAGCGTGCCGGACGGGCGAGAAAGGCCAGGGGCGACATGAGCGCGATCGGCACGCCGAAGTACAACGATCCCAGCCACGCACCAATCAGTCCCATGTCGTGATAGAGCGGCAGCCAGCTGACAGCCACATCGTCCGGACGGATGTCGATGGCCTGGCCGATGGCGCGGATGTTCGCGAGGATGTTGCCATGAGAGAGGAGCACGCCTTTGGGATCGCCCGTACTACCCGATGTGTACTGAATGAGCGCGGGGTCGTTCGGGTCTTGCCGCCCGGGGACTGTCCCGGCACTCTGGCCAGCGAGCTGTGGCGTCGTCGTGACGGCTTCGAGCGAGGGCACCTGTCCGCGGATCAGCGCCGCGACGCGTTCGGCTTGGTCGAACGTGATGAGCACGCGCGCACCGGCGTTGCGAAGGATGATGCGTTGCCGGCGCGCGTACTCTTCGATCTGGTCGGCTCGGAATGGCGGATAGATCGGAACGGGCACGGCGCCAGCCATGATCGCGCCGCAGAAAGCCGAGAAAAAAGCCTGCTCCGTGCGGAGCATCAACGCAACCCGGTCGCCCTTTCCAACCCCGAGCGTCCGCAGGCCGGCGCTCACGGCCATCGATCCATTCAGAACTTCGCCGTACGTGATTGGTACCTCGGTGCCGTCGTCCTGGCGCAGATGAATGTGGATTCTGTTGGGAGTCCGTTCGGCGTGCCAGCGCAGCACGTCGACGAGTGTGCGTGCCGAGGCCGGAGCCGGTGCCGAAGGCGTGGTCGGCTGAAGCACGGGAGGGACCGCTTCCGGGGCGGCGGGAGCGGCGTGAAGAATCGCCGTGACCAGCTCTTTCGGCGTCGCGGCCTCGGCCATGACCGAATCGGGCAGTCGAACGCCGCACGCTTGTTCCAGGCGCAGCAACAGTTCCACGCGTTCCAGACTGCTGATGCCCAGGTCGCGGTCGAGCGAGTCGTCCAACGCCGGCCGTTGCACGGCGCCGCCGGCCAGTTCGGCGACAAGACCGCCGACGATGTCGAGCACCTGCTCCTCAAGGACGGCGCCGGTAGCCGCGTGCGCAACAGGCATGGGAAGTGTGGAGAGTATGCCTTTCTCGCTGCAAACCAGGAACCAGGCGGCGCGCCGGATTTCCGGCAACCATGAGTCGCCAGCCGGCGAATGCCGCGAACTGACCGCGCCGCGGGTAGTCCCCCTTGGCACCGCAGTTGCCTCAACGACATCTGGTTGTGACTGCCCACTGCGGGATCGGAGGCCATTGTGAAAGCAAGCGTCGCCACCGGGCATCAGACTCTCTCAAGCGAGATCGTTCCGATTGGCTCGACGAGGCTCGACCGCTGGGCGCTTGAACGCATCCAGCAGACCGTCGCGTCCGCGCCGCTGCGGTTCGCCCTCTGGGATGGCTTCGAGATCGCGCCGAAGGCGGGCCCTCCAGTCGCCACCATCGTCTTCAGGAACCGCCGTGCGCTCTTCAGTTGGGTCTGGGATCCCGACCTCAATTTTGGCGAGGCTTACATGTTTGGCGCCGTGGAGATCCGCGGTGATCTCGAAAGCACGCTGGAGGCGGTGTATCGGGGGTTGGTGACGAAGCCGCGGCCCTGGTGGCTGTGGCAGCCGCCAAACAGCGTGCGCGCCGCGAAGGAGAACGTCCATCACCACTACGACCTTGGGAATGAGTTCTATCGGCTCTGGCTGGATCAGAACATGGTGTACACGTGCGCCTATTTTCCGACGCCGGACTGCTCGCTCGAAGACGCGCAGATCGCCAAGATGGACCTCGTGTGTCGGAAGCTCCACCTGAAGCCCGGCGAGCACGTCGTCGAAGCCGGGTGCGGCTGGGGGACGCTGGCGTTGTTCATGGCAAAGCGGTACGGCGTGTCCGTGCAAGCGTTCAACATCTCAACCGAGCAGGTAGCCTACGCGCGAAGCCGGGCGGATAAGGAAGGGCTCGGCGACCGTGTCGAGTTCATCGAGGACGACTATCGTAACGTGCAGGGTCGGCATGACGTGTTCGTTTCAGTGGGTATGCTCGAGCACGTCGGCTTGGCGGACTTTTCCACCCTGAGCGCCGTGATCGATCGCTCGCTTGGTGAGGGAGGGCGCGGCCTGCTGCATTTCATCGGCCGCAACCAACCGACGCCGCTGAATCCCTGGATCCGGAGACGCATCTTCCCGGGTGCGTACCCACCAACCCTCCACGAAGTCTTCGAGCAGGTGCTCGAGCCGCAGGGCTTCTCCGTGCTCGATGTGGAGAACCTGCGTCTGCACTATGCGAAGACCCTCGGACATTGGTGCGAACGCTTCGATGGTGCGTCCGATCGCGTGGTGACGATGTTCGACGACACGTTCGTTCGAGCGTGGCGGCTCTATCTGGCCGGCGCGCAGGCGGCATTCACGACCGGCACGATGCAATTGTTCCAGGTGCTGTTCGCGCGCGGCGCCAGCAACGCGATTCCATGGACGCGAGTTGACGGCTAGCTCCGGAATCCGGTGCGACACGCGATGGAAACGTGCGACGTGCTCATCGTCGGCGGCGGGCCAGCAGGGTCGTCCTGCGCGCGGAAGCTCCGGCGCGCGGGCCTTGACGTCATCGTCATGGATCGAGCGGTGTTTCCGCGCGACAAGGTGTGCGCCGGCTGGATTACGCCACAGGTCATCACCGACGCAGGCATCGACTGCGACGACTATCGGCGCGGACGGACGTTTCAGCCCGTGGCCGGATTCCGCACGGGATTGATCGGTGGCCATGGAGAAGTCGAAACCGTCTACGACCGCCCCGTGAGCTACGGCATCCGCCGCTGTGAGTTCGATCAGTATCTCCTGCAGCGATCTGATGCGCGCTTGAAGCTGGGCACTCAGATCTCGAGCATTCGCTCCGATGGCAGGCAGTGGGTCATCAACGATTCCGTCAGGGCCGCCGTGCTCGTCGGGGCCGGCGGTCACTTCTGTCCGGTGGCGCGTTGGCTCAACCCGACGATCGAGCGCGAACTGCTTGTGGTGGCGCAGGAGGCGGAGTTTCGCATCGAACCCCGTGATGCCGCTTCTTGGACGGCGGCGCCGGGGACGCCGGAACTCTACTTCTGTCGGGATCTGAAGGGCTACGGCTGGTGCTTTCGGAAGGGGCAGTACCTCAATATCGGCCTCGGTCGGCTGGACCGCCGTTCGTTCCCGAAAGCCGGCGGAGAATTTGTGGCGTTTCTTCACGCGCGGCGCAAGGTCCCCCCTGACGCGTCATGGCGCTGGCGCGGACATGCGTACCTGGTTGCTGCCCGTCGACGTGTGATTGATGCAGGCGTGCTGTTGGTCGGTGACGCGGCCGGGCTCGCCTATCCGCGGAGTGGTGAGGGCATTCTGCCGGCGATCGAATCCGGCCTGCTCGCGGCCTCAACGATCGTCGACGCGAACGGCCGCTACACGCGCGAACGAATCGAGCCGTACGAGCAGCAACTTCGGGGGCGATTTGGCGTCAGCGCGGCTTCGCGGCTGCTGTCGCAGACGATGCTGCCCGGCCTCGCAGCGACGGTCGTCCCATGGCTTCTCGGCACGCCATGGTTTGTGCGGAATCTGGTGCTCGATCGATGGTTCCTGCACGCGCACCAGCCGGCACTGGGGCTTCCCTCGGATCAAGCTGCCGCGCGCGCTGACCGGCTGGCCCCGTATTGAGCCACCCATCCAGCCTGCCGAAGGTGCAAGGCGATCTCGGCGTGCCGCCATAACGCACTCGCGGGCGCCTCGAAATGTTCAACCGCCGCGTCACGCAGGTTCCAGTGCGGCAGGACGCAGACTTCGTACGACGCCTGATCGCCGCTGACTTCGACCGCGCAGGTCAGTGCGTCGGAGCCACGATGAAACACCCAACGGAGGATGCACGCCGATTCAGTGTCAAGCGGTTGCCGAGTCTTATTCACGTTGCGGGTCGTCATGGCTCACTCCTAGCGCAACAGAGATGCCACCGGGGACGCCCTCACCCAATACCAATTGGATTGGCGATCTGCACCGTAATCGGGACGCGGGCCGAATCGCGGGCGTGATGGGAGCGGAATTATCCCGCTGTCTCCGGGAAAAGCCCCAGCATTGGCGTGGGTTATGGCCGATTGGGCATGGGCCCCAATCAGCCTCCTCCCGTGCCCGCTGATTCAGCTTGGGCGTCTGGCGCGCTGGTTGCTAGAATCTGATTATCCGCGACTGCGCCGGAAACCCGGCAGCCGTGGGGGAGGACGCGATGGACGGCACGATCTACTGTCTTGTGGATGCTCGCGGCAAAGTGTATATCAAGGACTTCGCTGAGTCGCATGCCGACGTGGCCGCCCATTTCGCACTGAACGAACGTGACTGCCAGACGTATCGATTCGATCTAGCCGACAGACAGCTGCTCACCGATCGTGCGACGCCCTCCAGCGCCAATGCGGCTCAGACGTACCTCAATCAACGTGTCGGCACGCCCGAACGGCTGATGCAGTTTGCTGAAGAAGGTCATGTGTCGAAGGGAGTGCTGGCCAATCTTCTGGATGTCGAGGCCAGACAGCCTTACCTCGAGGCATGCGCGGCGATCGAGCAGAAGTACACAAAGGAATGCGCCGCCAAGAAGGATCCGTGCCTCGAATCGGGATGTTCGATCGATCAGGCAGCCGGCGAGGTGTGTCTCCAGCCGCTGCTGAATGCTGGCGTTGAATACCACAAGGCCTGCGCGGCCGAATGGACCAAGCTGTTCCGGAGGCCCCAAAACAGGGTCGACGCTTGGAAAAACTGAACGTCGCCTCTTGACAGTCAAGTTCGCGGTCGCGCTGTTCGCCATCCTCGTCGTCCTCATCCTGATAGTCCGTCTGCTCGAGTCGAGGTTCGCGTTCTTCCCGGCTCTCGGCGAAACCGTGACGCCACGGGAATTCGGTGTGGACTACACACCGCTCTCCATCGCAACGAGGGATGGCGAACGATTGCGCGGCTGGGCGCTCATTCACCCCGCACCTAGGGCGCAGGTTGTGTATTTTCACGGCAACGGCGGCAACCTCTCCGCGTGGGCGCCCATTCTGGCCGTCATCGCGAGACACGGGTACTCGGTACTTGCGGTTGACTACCGCGGCTACGGCGTCAGCAGCGGCAGGCCCAGCGAGCGCGGGCTCTATCGCGATGTCGATGCCGTCCTCGAGCAGTTCTGGAGCGCGACGCCGCGGAGGCCCGTCATGTACTGGGGCCGTTCGCTCGGCACCGTGATGGCGGCTTATGCCGCGACGGTGCGGACGCCCGATGGCCTGATTCTCGAATCCGGGTTTTCCGACGCGCGGTCGCTGGTTCGCACGTCGCCGCTGCTCGCGTTCCTCGCCTTGTTTTCGAGCTACCGCTTTCCGGGTGCTGAATTCCTTCGGCACGTCGATGCCCCTGTGCTCGTGATGCATGGCGACCATGACCAGGTCATCCCCATTGCGGAGGGACGCAAGTTGTTCGACAGCGCCGTGGGACAGAAGCAGTTCGTCACGATTCGGGGCGGCGATCACAACGATCTGACGCCAAGCGATCCTGACGCCTACTGGCACGCCATCGACCAGTTCGTCGCCGACATTTCGAAACAGTCATCCTAAGGGGCAGCCGCCCGGACGCTTTTCGACGCGAGGTACGCGACTGCACCGTCAAGCGTGTACAGACGCGGATAGTCGCCTTCGGGGATGTCGACGCCGAGCCGGTCGTGCAGCGCAAGGACGAAGTTGAGAAAATCCATGGAGTCGAGATCGAGCTGATCGCGAAAGCTGACGCCTGATTGAATCGACGCGGGGTCGACTTCCGGCGCGATGCGGGTCAGTACGTCGAGGACCACTCGCTTGATGTCATCCGGTGTCATAGCTTCTCCGGGGCCTGCAGGAGCCGATCGACGGCGGCGAGAAACGCTCCTCCACGATGGCCGTCGGTCGCGCGGTGATCGGCGGATAACGTGGCGGTCAGCAGTGGCCGCGCTTCGATCTTCCCCGAACAGACCCATGGCCGCTCCGCGATTTTGCCAAACCCAACCAGCGCGACCTGCGGCGGATAAATGATGCCAAAGGCCGCTTCCGCGCCCTGATCGCCGAGGTTGGTCACAGTGATGGTCGGGTCCGCCAGGTCCGAGCTCTTGAGCGAGCCGGTGCGCGCGCGCGCGACCAGGTCCGTCAATTGACGCATCAGCGTGCCGAGATCCATCCGATCGGCGTCGTGCAGGCCAGGCGCGACGAGGCCGCCACCGCGCAACGAGATCGCGCACCCGACGTGGACGCCCGTGCCTTCCCGGAAGGCGCCGTCGATCCAGTACCCGTTCAGCTCGGGCACCTCGCGGAGCGCGAGGCCAACGGCTTTGATGAGCAGCGCGACGGGCAGCAGCCGTTCGGCCACGGGCCGTTTCTCGTTTTCGGCGCGCAGCCACGCCAGCGATCCGCTCATGTCGATCGTCGAGGAGAGGTAGTAGTGCGGGATTTCGCGCTTCGATCGTGCCATGGCGCTCGCGATCGCCGCGCGCATGTCGCCTGCACGCGCGGTCGGTGCCGAGGGCTTGTGCGCAGCCGATGTCTTCAACGCCGCGGCCGCGCGCTCGACATCCTCGCGCGTAATCGCTCCACCCGACCCGGTGCCTTCGACCTGGGTCACGTCGACGCCGAGATCTGCCGCCAACTTTCGCGCTAGGGGGGATACGCGCAGGCGGCTGGGTTCCTCGTGCGGTCTCTTCTGCGGCGCTGACACGGCGGCCGGCGTGGGAGGGCCTTCCCGGGCTGGGGCAGAGGGTGGTGCCGTGGCGGCCGGGACGCGTGGTCGTTCCGGGCCGGTCCCTCGAATCATGGCGAGCACGGTTCCGACCGGGACTTTTTCGCCCTGCTTGATCTGCACACTCTCGATCACGCCCTCTTCGAACACTTCTATCTCGATCGCGCCCTTTTGCGTGTCGACCACGGCGATGATGTCGCCGCGCTTGACGGCGTCTCCCGGATGCTTCAGCCACTGGACGAGCGTGCCCGCCTCCATGTCGGATCCGAGCGACGGCATGCGGAACTCAGCCACGACGGCCCACGACCTCGCGCGCGGCGGCGACGATCGCCGCCGGCTGCGGCAGGGCGGCATCTTCCAGGTGCTTGGGATAGGGAATCGGCACCTCTGCGCTGCAGATGCGCGCCATCGGTGCGTCGAGGTCATAGAAGGCGCTCTCGACGATCCGCGCGATGATCTCCGCCGAGAGGCTCCCGCTCTTCCAGCCCTCGTCCACGATCACAACCCGATGCGTCTTCTTCACCGATTCCAGGATCGCCGGCATGTCGAGTGGACGCAAGCTGCGCAGGTCGATCACCTCTGCATCGATGCCTTCACGCGCCAGCGTCTCCGCCGCCTGCAGGGTCTTGCCAAGCGTACCGCCATAGGTGATGAGGCTGAGATCCTTTCCCGAGCGGCGAATCGCGGCGTGATCGATATCGACAGGCCCGGCGTCGTCGGCCAGAGGGCCCTCCATGTTGTAGAGCGTTTGATGTTCGAAGATGAGAACGGGATCCGGATCTTCCAGAGCGGTCCACAGCATGCCGCGCGCATCCTCCAGCGTCGCCGGCGCCACAATGCGTATGCCGGGAATGTGCGCGTACCACCCTTCCAGGCTGTGCGCGTGCTGGGCTGCGAGTTGTCGGCCGGCTCCCGTGGCCATCCGGATGACCAACGGGATGTTGAATTGCCCACCAGACATATGACGAATCGTCGCGGCATTGTTGACGATTTGATCGAGCGCGAGGAGGCTGAAGTTGACGGTCATGAGCTCGACGATGGGCCGCATGCCGCCGAGCGCCGCGCCGATCCCGGCCCCGACGAAGGTGGATTCCGACAGCGGCGTGTCGCGTATCCGCTCCGGCCCGAATTCCGCCAGCAGTCCTTTGCTGACGGCGTACGACCCGCCGTACTGTCCGACATCTTCGCCCATCAGGAAAACCCGCGGGTCCTTCACGAGCGCTTCCTTGAGTGCGGTCCGAAGGGCTTCTCGGTACGTCGTCGTCGCCATTTTCGCCATCATGCCGCTCCGTCGGAGCCTGGCCGTGGGCTATAGACGTCCTTCAGCAAGTCATCGACTGGTTCCCAGGTGCCGGCCTCCGCAAACTGCACCGCGACGTCGATCTCGTCAGCCACTGACCCGTTCAGCGCGCCGAGGATCGCGTCAGCAGTCTCTTCGCGTTCCTTGAGATGCGAGATGAACGTCGCGATGGGATCGCGCTGCTTCCAGACCTCGACCTCGGATTTGTCGCGATACAGCTCCGCGTCGAACATGGAATGGGCGCGGAAGCGGTAGGTGCGGAACTCGAGAAACGCCGGCCCCTCGCCGCGCCTGACGGCCGCAGCCGCACGCCTCGCAGCCGCCTCCACGGCCAGCACGTCCATGCCGTCCACCGGTTCCGCCGGCATCAAGTAGCTGCGCGCTTTCGCGGCGAGATCGGTTTGGGACTGTGCGCGTTCGAGTCGGGTTCCCATCGCGTACAGATTGTTCTCGCAGAGAAACAGGACGGGCAGTTTCCAGAGCGCGGCCAGATTGAGCGATTCGTGAAACTCGCCTTCGGCGACCGCACCGTCCCCGAAGAAGCACGCCGTGACACGGGGTTTCTGCTGCATCTTGTCGGCGAGTGCCAGGCCAACGGCGATCGGGAGGCCCCCGCCGACGATGGCGTTGCCGCCGTAGAAGCGCGTGTGCGCGTCGAAGACGTGCATCGACCCGCCGCGGCCTCGACTGCAACCCTCGTGTTTGCCGTACATCTCGGCCATGAGCCGATCCGCAGGAATGCCCCTCGCCAGGGCATGGCCGTGCTCGCGGTACGTTGCGACCACGGCGTCATCTCGGCCGAGAGCCTGCATGGCGCCAACGGCGACCGCTTCCTCGCCTATATATAGATGCAGGAAGCCGCGGATCTTGCCGGCGCTGTACAGCTCTGCACACTTCTCCTCGAAGCGCCGGATGCGGAGCATTTCATGGAGCAGGAGCAGGTCGTGGTCGTGCCCGACGTGAAGACGGTTTGTCGCGTCGAGATTGGGCCTGACGTCTGTGGCGGCGGTTGCGGCTGGTTCGTTCATGAGGCCTCCAGCGTCGAGGTGTCGCCCTCGGGCAGACCCAGTTCGCGTGCCTTGAGCAGCCGGCGCATGATTTTACCGGCGCGGTTCTTCGGGATGCTGGGCAGAAAATCGATCTCTTTCGGTGCGACGGCAGCGCCGAGGCGCACGCGCGTGAAGCCGAGCAACTCCCGCTTCAGATTCTCGCTGGGCTCGTATCCCGGCTTCAAGGACACGAACGCTTTCACGAGTTCGAGGGCGACCGGGTCTGGTTTGCCGATCACGCCCGCTTCAGCCACTGCGGGGTGTTCCAGCAGGACGCTCTCGACCTCGAAGGGGCCGATCAAATGCCCGGACGATTTGAT
>JADGOC010000241.1 GCA_017883165.1 Acidobacteriota bacterium | reverse complement strand
GGAACGAGAACGCCTCGTTGTGCTTGAACTCCGGTCCGCCGTTCAGGCCGACGCAGGGGATGCCGGCCACGGTGAACTCGACCGTGAGGACATCGCCTTTCTTGCCGCTGGGATAGTCGGCAGGTGCGCGGTGAACGGCACCCACGGCGCTGTCGGGTACCGGGCACGCCGCATCGAAGAGATGAACGAAGATGCGAGGCCGCCGTATTTACGGCACGCGGCCCTCGCCCTTGCTCAATAGTCGCTCCGCGCGGAGACTGAGGCGCGACATGGTGAAGCAGAGCACGAAGAAAACGAGACCGGCGAACACAAAACCTTCAGTGGAATTCGTCATCCATTTCGGATCGCTGACCGCGAGATTCACCATCCCGAGCAGGTCGAACACGCCGACGATGAGCACGAGCGTCGAGTCCTTGAGGATCTGGATGAAAGTGTTGATGATGTTCGGGATGGCGCGTCGCATCACCTGCGGCAGGATCACGAGGCGCATCGCCGGCCAATAGCGCAAGCCCAGCGCCGCGGCTGCGTCGAATTGCCCGCGCGGGATGCTTTGCAGCGAGCCGCGAATCGCTTCGGCCATGTACGCCGAGGCATAGAGGCACAGGCCGACGACGACGCGCGCGAACAGTCCGATGCCGCCGTCGGCCGGGATGAAGAGCGGAATGAGGACGACGGCGAGGAACAGGATCGCGAGCAGCGGCACGCCGCGGATGATTTCGACGAATGCGCCGGACAGGCCGCGCAGGATCGGGTTTCGCGCATGACGCGCCAGCGCCAGAGCGACGCCCGCGGGGAACGACGCCACCATCGCGGTCAACGACAGTATCAAGGTCACGAAGAGGCCGCCCCAGAGGTTGGTTTCCACTTTCGGCAGACCGAACATGCCGCCGGCCGCGAGCACGTATCCCGCGGCGAGACCCACGGAAATCGCGCCGATCGCAACATCCAGGCGACGCCGGAACGCGGGCAGCATCAGCATCGCGCACCAGGCCGCGATGCCGGCGGCGATCAAATGGAGTCGCCAGCGCTCCGGTGCAGGGTAGTAGCCGTACAAGAACTGCGGCAATCGTTCCGCCACGAACAGCCAGCAAGCGCCGCGGACCTCGCAGTGGGTTCGCGCGCTGCCGGGAAACGTCGCGTCGAGCACGGCCCACTGGAACATCGGTGGCGCCGCCACGCCGACGACGAGCAACGCCAGCAACAGGGCGACGGCCGACGCGCGATTCGGCGCAATGCGTTGCCAAATGCTCGGCGAATGAGCCCGGCCCGTCCGGAGGTTCGATTGCACGCTAACGTTCCATCGCGACGCGGCGCTCGTACCCATGCACCGCGCCGGCGATCGTCATGCTCATGACGAGGTAGACCGCCATCGTCAACGCGATCACCTCGACCGCCTGGCCGGTCTGGTTCAACGTGGTCTTGCCGAAAACCTGCATCAGGTCCGGAAACCCGACCGCCGCAGCCAGCGACGACGCCTTGATCACGTTGATGTACTGGCTGGCGAGCGCCGGCAGGCAGGCGCGCAGCGCCTGCGCCAGGACGACGCCGCGAATCGTGGCGGCCCGGTCGAGGCCCAGCGCGAACGCGGCGTGCCATTGCCCCGCAGGCACGGCCAGGAACCCGCTGCGGAAGGTCTCGGCGATGAACGCCGCCGAATACAGGCTCAGCGCAACGACCAGCACGGCGAGCTCGGGGACCAGCGCGATGCCGCCTTCGACGTTGAAACCGAGCACCTTGGGCACGACCCAGTCCATCGACGCCAGCGTGCTCGCCGCAAGGGCGACGGCGATGATCGCCGTCAGCGCGAGCACCGGGCGCCCGAGAGATCTGCGTCGGCTGAGCCACCCATATGCGGCCAACAGGAGCACCAGCGCGATGGCCGCGAGCGCTGCGCGCGCCGTCATGCCGGCCGACGGCAGGAAGATGCCGCGGTTGTTGACGAGAGCCAATCCGACAACAGTGATCGAGTCTCGCGGTGGCGGAAGGACCGCGAGGCTGACCGCGTAGAGCGCGAGCAGCTGGAACAGGAGCGGCGTGTTGCGGATCGCCTCGACATACATCGTGGCGGCTGCCTTGATCGCCGGGATCGGCGCGAGCCGCGCGACGGCGACGAGAAGACCGATGGCCGTCCCCAGCACGACCGACAACCCGGAGACCAGCAGCGTGTTGAGCAGCGCGACGACGAACGCGCGGCCGTAGCTGTCCGTCGAATCGAACCGGATCAGCTTGAAGCCGATCTCGAAGCCGGCGGTGTTCTTCAGGAATCCGAAGCCGGCCTGGATGCCGCGCATGCGCATCACCTCGATCGCGTACAGCGCGGCGGCGACCGCAAGCGCGGCCACCGCCAGGTAGATCAGCAGCTGGATCGGTAGTGCGCGCCTTCCCGGCGGACGCAACTGCTACCTCACTGGAAGGAGGGCGAGAACATCAACCCTCCCTTGCTCCACAGGCGATTCAGCCCATCGCGCGGGATCGCGACCGCGCCTTTGGGACCGAGATTGCGCTCGTAGATCTCGCCGTAGTTGCCGACGGCCTTGATCGCGTTGAATGCCCACGCGTTGTCCAGACCCATGAGCTTGCCGAGCTCGCCGTCGGCACCCAGCAGACGCCGCGTCTCCGGATCCTTGGATGTCGCCTTCATCTGGTCGACATTGGCCGACGTGACGCCGAGCTCTTCGGCGGCGACCAGCGCGTTCACGGTCCAGCGGACGATGTTGGCCCATTGCCCGTCGCCCTGGCGCACCACCGGGCCGTTGGCGGCCTTCGAGATCGTCTCCGGCAGGATCACGTGCGCGCCCGGATCCTTGAGCTTGCCCAGGCGTGCGGCGAGCGTGGACTTGTCGGTGGTATAGGCGTCGCAGCGCTGCGCCTCGTAGGCCGCGACGACCTGGTCGGTCGTCTCGAACACGACCGGCGTGTACTTCATCGAATGCGAGCGGAAATAGTCGGCGAGGTTCAACTCCGTCGTCGTGCCGGTCTGCGTGCACACCGTCGCGCCATCCAGCCCTTTCAGTCCCTTTGCGGCAAGCGCCTTGCGCACCATGAAGCCCTGGCCGTCGAAGAACGTCACGCCTGAAAAAGTCAGCCCAAGCCCCGCGTCGCGCGCCAGCGTCCAGGTCACCGACCGCGACAACAGGTCGACCTGGCCCGATTGCAGCTGCGCGAAGCGCGTCGCAGGTGTCGCCGGCAGATACTTGACCTTGTCCGCAACGCCGAAGATCGCGGCCGACAACGCGCGACAGACGTCGACGTCGAGCCCCGACCATTTCCCGGCGCTGTCGGGCGCAAAGAACCCGGCGAAGTTCTCGCCGACGCCGCAGTTGACGAAGCCGCGTTCGCGCACGCTGTCCAGCGTTGCCGCGGACGCAACCGACCCGAGAGTTCCGGTGGCGACGACCGCGATCAGTGCAGCAAGTTTCTTCATTGAGGCGATTCCTCGATCAGGCACTCCGGCTCGCCGTCGAGCCTTGGTACCCGGCGGCTGGCGGGCGCGAGAATAGCACTCGCCCGCGGGAAAAATCGCCATGCCGTGGCGGTTTTCGGCGCGGGATTGCGCTTCCACCATAGACGGGGCTCGACGTCCCGCGGAGGATCATCATGCGCGATCGGTTCTTGAACGGGCTCGTTGCGGCGGCCCTCGCTTCGGCAACGCTCCTGCCGATGACCTCCTGGAGCCAGGCGCTGCCCGCCGCGACCACGAATGTGCTGTGCTCCACCGTGGTCGACGGCGCGGCCACGTACCTGAACGATCCGTCCCGGTGCTCGCTGCCCGGCGTCCAGGCCTCGTTGACCTTGTCGCCGGTGGCCGGCGCGACCCTTCACGCTCAGTACGGCGGCGGAATCAATTCCTCCGCGCAGGCCAACGCTTCGATCAAGTACTACTTCCAGATCACCGGAGGAAGCGTGGGCGATGCCGTGCCGTTGCTGATCGCGACGGAGCTCGCGACCGCCGTGTCTGCTCCGGACGGAGGCAGCGCGAGCGCGTCACTGTTTGTGCACTCGTCGTCTGGCGGAGCCATCCCCGACCGGGAAATCGTGGTGTGCACGAATGGAAGCTGCGGTGCAAGCGGCTCGACGTTCTCCGGAACACTGGCGACGACGGGGTTCTCGGGCGATGACGGAGACTTCATCGTGCTCGACCTCATCGCCGGCGTCGGCGACAGCTTCGGTGCCCGTTCTGCCGACGCGTCGGCCGACCCGTGGATCTACATCGACCCCACGTTCGCCGGCGCGTCGCAATACCGCATCGCTGTGAGCGACGGCGTCGCCAACGCGATATCGGCCGTCCCGGAGCCGTCGACGTTCGCACTCCTCGCCTTGGGGCTGGGGGCCTTGTCGCGACGTCGGAACCACCTGCTCACGTGCGTCAGCGAGGCGTAGCGCGGCAGCGCTCGCTGCGCCAAGCGCACGCCGAACCAGGACCCGCGCTTCGTGATCGGCAAGGCGACGGTCGTCATCGTCGCCGAGTAATCGCGTCAACCCCGCCGCGCCTTCTCGATCGCGGCGACGTCGATCTTCTTCATTTCCATCATCGCCTCGAACACGCGCTTGTTCACCGCGGGATCGGGGTCGGCCACCCCTGCGGTGAGGGCGCGCGGGGTGATCTGCCAGGACAGGCCCCATTTGTCCTTGCACCAGCCGCACTGGCTCTCCTGGCCGCCGTTCTTGACGATCGC
>JADGOC010000240.1 GCA_017883165.1 Acidobacteriota bacterium | reverse complement strand
GTGCCGGCCGGCGTCGTGGGCGACCCGACGCGGATTCAACAGGTCCTGACGAACCTGGTCGGCAACGCGCTCAAGTTCACCGAGCGCGGCCACGTGGTCATCGCCGTCCGGCAAGATTCGCGCACGGAGGGCAGCACGAAGCTGCACTTCAGCGTCACCGACACCGGGATCGGCATCCCGCCGGAGCAACACGCGGCCATCTTCGAAGCCTTCCGTCAGGCGGACGGATCGACGACGCGCCGGTTCGGTGGAACCGGCCTCGGCCTGACGATCTCGGCCACGCTCGTGCGCTTGATGGGCGGACGGCTCTGGGTCGAGAGCGAGCCAGGCGCCGGCAGCACGTTCCATTTCACCGTCGCACTCGACGTCACCGATGCGCTCGAGGCACAGCCTGCCGATCTCCTCCCGCCGCACCTCGACGTGCTGATCGTCGACGACAACGACGTCAATCGGCGTATTCTCGCCGAGCAGGTCAGACGGTGGGGGATGACGGCGACGGTCGTCGCGAGCGGACGCGCCGCCCTCGAGGCGCTCATCGCGGCCGCGCGGAACCACCGGCCGTTCGAGCTCATCCTGCTCGACGCGAACATGCCGGACATGGATGGTTTCGAGGTCGCGGCGGAAGTCGGGAAGCGGCCCGAACTGGCCGGCGCGACGGTCATGATGCTGACCTCGTCCGGCGAATTCGGCGACCAGACGCGCTGCGCCGAGCTGGGCATCGCGGCGTACCTCACCAAGCCGGTGTACTCCGCCGATCTCCTGGCCGCGATCGAACGCGCGATCGGCTCGAAGCCTTCGGCCGCCGCGCCGTCTGTTGCGAGATCGACGGCCGGCGCCTTGGCCATGGGCGCTGACGGGCGGCCCGTTCGCATCCTGCTCGTCGAGGATAACGTGGTCAACCAGCGCGTCGCCTCAGGTCTGCTGACCCGCCGCGGCCATCACGTGACGGTGGCCGAGGACGGCCGTGAGGCCCTGGCGCGGCTCGATCGCGAGACTTTCGACCTCGTGCTGATGGACCTGCAGATGCCGGTCATGGGCGGACTCGACGCGACCGTCGCGATTCGCCTGCGCGAGCGCGTCACGGGCCAGCACGTCCGCATTGTCGCCATGACGGCGCACGCGATGAACAGCGATCGCGAGCGGTGTCTGGCGGCGGGCATGGACGGCTATCTCTCGAAGCCGATCGATCCGCCCATGCTGTTCGCCGTCGTCGAACAGGACGACGCCGGCGGCGCCGCCATCCAGGCAGTGGTCGCCGGACCGGTCACCTTCGACGAGGACGCACTGCGGTACCGGCTCTCCGGCGACGACGACCTGATGACCGACGTCATTCGGGTGTTCCTCGAAGACCTGCCGGTGCGGCTTGCCGCGATCAAGGACGCGGTGACCGCCCGGAACGCCGACGCGCTCCGCGCGGCGGCTCATGCGCTCAAAGGGGCGGCGGGCAATCTGTCGGCCGGCGGTCTGTTCGAAGCGGCGTGCGTGCTCGAGCGTGTCGGCGCCGAATCGCACATGGACGCCGCGGAAGGCGCGTGGCGCCAATTGTCGGTCGAAGCCAGCAACGTCATCGACGTGTTGCGTCGCCGCGCCGATTCAGCCAGGGAGCCATACTCGTGCGCATCCTGATTGCCGACGACGATCGCATGTCGACGATGATGCTCGGCCGGACGCTCGAGCAGTGGGGGTTCGAGGTCGTCGTGGCGTACGACGGCGCCGCGGCCTGGGAGCACATCATCGGCGACAAGCCGCCGGAGCTGGCCATCGTTGACTGGATGATGCCGGGGCTCGACGGCATCGAGCTGTGCCGGCGCATCCGCGAGACGTCGCTCCGCTCGCCGGTGTACGTGATCCTGCTAACGGCGCGGACCGGCCGGCAGGATCTCGTGGCCGGCCTCGAAGCCGGCGCCGACGATTACCTCACGAAACCGTTCGATCCCGACGAGCTCCACGCGCGCATTCACGTCGGGCGGCGTACGCTGGGGCTCATCGCGAACATCAAGCGGCTCGCCGGACTCCTGCCGATTTGCAGCTACTGCAAACGCATCCGCTCCGATCAGGACTATTGGGAGCAGGTCGAAAGCTACATCACCGAACACACGGACGCCTTGTTCTCGCACGAAATCTGCCCAGGCTGCCTGGCGAAGGTCATGCAGGAGCTCGATTCGCCCGCGGTCCTGCCGCCGAACGACGACGCGGCTGGTCCAAAAAACGTTTAGCAGGTCGCCACACGGGCCTCGCGACGTCGAGTCTCCGCAGTCGCCATGGCGAGGCCCGCCGCCAAGTCAAACGCGGCATGCAATACCTGCCCCGGTATGAGGCTGTCCACGTAGACGAACAGCAGGGCGAACTGGAGTCCGACAAACATCGTGCGCAGCATCCCTCCGACACCCTGATACGCGTGGGCTATGCCGAATATGGCGGACCCGACCCCGACCGCGACCCCGGTGGAGCCGGTCGCGGCCCGGAGCACGTTGACGAGCCAGCCACGATACAGCAACTCCTCGCAGATGCCGGCCGTCACGCTGACGAGCGTGAAGACGACCATTTCCCGGCCAAAGCCTGGCGCGAGGTACCGCATGGGATTTTCGCCGGCGCTCGACACTCTTGGCGGCGCGCGGCGGATTCGCCAGAAGATAATCGCGAACACCACGACAACAATCGCGAGGAGGGCGGCGGTCACGCCGGCTGTCAGGCGCGCGTCTCCGAGGCGCTCCCCGACGTCCGCCGCGGAAAGCCCGTGCCATCGGACGATCAGCAGCAGCGCCACGACGAGCAACCACTGCCAGATGATGATCTTCCAATAGCGCGCCAGTTTCCTGGCGCTCAGCACGATTGGCCCGGCGTCACGTGGCGGGGGAGCGTGAAGGGTGAGATAGCCGCGGATCGGAACGATGACCACGAGCGCGAAGGTGAGGAGCCACCCGGCCGGCGAGGCGAGCAGTCCATTCCACGCAGTCAGAGTCGCCTGGTCCATGGTTATGAGGAGCCTTCAGCCACGATTGGTTCTGCGTGTCGGGCTCTAGATGATCCCGCTCGTCCGCAGCGCCTCGAGTTCAGCGGCGCCGAGGCCGAGGTCCTTCGCCAGCACCGACTCGGTGTGCTGGCCGAGCGTCGGCGGCGCGCTGCGGATGGTCCCGCTGGTGTCGGAGAGTTTGATCGGAATGCCAATCTGACGCAGCGCCCCCGCGGTCTGGTGCTCGACCGTCGCGATCATCTCGCGCGACAGCAGCTGCGGATCGGTCAGGACCTGCTGCAGATCGCGAACCGCGCCGCACGGCACGCCGACCGCGGACAGCTGTTCGATCCAATACTGCCGCGGCCTCGTCTCGAGCTGCGCGGCGAGGATCGGCCTCAACTCCTGATACCGCGCGACGCGATCCGCGTTGGTCGCAAAGCGCGCATCGCCGCCCAGTGACTCGAGACCGATGGCCGCACAGAACTTCCGGAACAGGCCGTCGTTGCCGACGGCGACGAGTAGATCGGCGTCCGACGCCCTGAAGGCCTCGTAGGGGACGATAGACGGGTGCCGATTGCCGAGGCGGTGCGGCGCTTCGTTGGTGGCGAAGAAGATCCCCGCCTGGTAGGTGAGCAGCGCCACCACCGAATCGAGCATGCCGATGTCGACGCGCTGCCCGCGTCCCGTGCGCTCCCGCGCGAACAGCGCGAGCACGACGCCTTGCGCCGCGAAGAGACCGCTGACCACATCCGCCACGGCGATGCCGACCCGGTACGGCGGACCGTCGCCCGCGCCGGTCAGGCTCATGAGGCCGCCCTCGGCCTGAATCACCGCGTCGTAGCCCGGCTCCTGGCTCCGGGGACCGGTCTGGCCGAATCCCGAGATGGAGCAGTGAATGAGGCGCGGATGCGTCGCGGCCAGCGTCTCATAGTCCAGCCCGAGCTTCTTGAGGACGCCCGGCCGGAAGTTCTCGACCACGACGTCAGCCTTGGCGATCAGGCGGTCGAGCAGGTCTCGCCCTTCCGGCTTCTTGAAATCGAGCGTGACACTCTCTTTGTTGCGGTTGATGCTCAGGAAGTACGCGCTTTCCCCGTTGACGAACGGCGGGCCCCAGGCGCGCGTGTCGTCGCCCTTGCGCGGCTGCTCGATCTTGATGACGCGCGCCCCCATGTCCGCGAGGAGCATCGTGCAGTACGGCCCGGACAGTACGCGGGTCAGGTCGAGCACCGTGATGCCGTCGAGCGGCGGTGCGTTGCTGCTACCCACGGACCACCCGGTAATTCTTTGCATACGCCTCGTGATTGCGCTCCACGTCGGACAGACGATAGACGTCATTCACCGTCATGCCGAGCGCTCGACGGATGCCCATCGGTGAAGTGTCGCCCATCCAGTTGCCTACGTCCTGATTCGATCCCTTGCATACAACTCAGCGCAATAGGGTATGCAGATCCTCCGAGCATGTATAATACACCACATGCCGCAGGATGATCTCGCGCTCGACACGCTTGATAGATTGTCCAAAACGCCAACTCAGGGGCTGACGCGAGCCGAAGAGTTGAGGGAGAAGATCGAGGAGCTCATCGCCACCGGCGCGTTGCTGCCGGGCACTCGACTCGACGAGACGGATCTGGCCGAGCGCTTCGGCGTGTCGCGCACGCCGATCCGGGAAGCGCTGATTCAGCTCGCGTCCATCGGCATTCTGCTCATGCGGCCCCGGCGCGGCGCG
>JADGOC010000086.1 GCA_017883165.1 Acidobacteriota bacterium | reverse complement strand
TGTTCGGGAGATGGTGGAGCCTAGGATCATCCCGCGCGCCGAGCATCCGATCTCGCGACGCGACGTCGATCCTGACGCGCTCAAGGTCCTGTACCGGCTACGCCAGTTCGAACATGTCGCCTATCTGGTCGGCGGCAGCGTGCGCGATCTCCTGCTCGGCCGTCGGCCGAAGGATTTCGACATCGGCACCTCCGCGCATCCGTATCAGGTCAAGAAGCTCTTCAGGAACTGCTGGATCATCGGACGCCGCTTCCGCCTCGCTCATGTGAAATTCGGGCAGAAGGTGATCGAGGTCGCGACGTTCCGGCGGCAGGTCGAGGCGGGCGAAGAGGTCGTGCAGGACGGCGTGCCCGCGCCCGACGTCAGCACGCCGGAAGGCGAACAGCTGATTCATCACGACAACACATTCGGGACGCCCGAGGAAGACGCCTTCCGCCGCGACTTCACGATCAACGCGCTCGCCTATGACATCGCGACCTTTTCAATCATCGATTACGTCGGCGGACTCGACGACCTGCGCGCCGGCCTCGTCCGCTCGATCGGCGATCCCGAGGTGCGGCTGCGCGAAGATCCGGTGCGCATGCTGCGCGCGGTGGCGCTCGCCGCACGCCTCGACTTTGTGATCGATCGTCCCGTGGTCGACGCGATTCGCCTGCTGCGCCACGAGATCGCGAAGAGCTCGCCGCCGCGGCTGCTCGAGGAGTACTACAAGATTCTGCGGGCCGGATCCTCGGAGAAGGCGTTCCGCGGCCTCGCCGAGCTCGGCCTGCTCGAACCGATCTCGCCCGAGCTGCAACGGGGCGCGACCGACGCGCTGTGGCGATCGCTGGCGGCGCTCGACAGCTACCGCCGCCGGTTCGAGTCGACGCCCGAGACGCTCACCAACGCCATCCTGCTCGGGAGCCTCCTGGTGCCGCTCGGCATTTCGTTGTTCCCAGGGCACCCAGGGCAATCAGGGCGCCCGGTTCACGCCGGCGCCCGGCCCGACGAACAGACGCCGCAGGCGGGCCGTGGCGGTCAAGTCTCCACAGAGAAACGCCGGCGGCCGCCGGCGTTGAAGCTCGGCGAGCTGCCGCTCGCGCGGCGGGACGTCGAGCATCTGCAGCAAATCACCAGCCTGCAGCGGCGGCTCCGCGAACTGAACGCCAGCCCGCGCGCCCAGCGCGCGCTGACGCACCGCGGGATGTTCCGCGAGGCGCTCGTGTGGATGGAGATTCACGGCGGATCGCCCGAGGTAATCGAGCATTGGAAAGGGGTGCTGGTCGGTGAGGGAGAGGACCCGGCGGCGCCCATCCTGCCCCCTGTGGAAGGTGTTGAAGGCGACGGCGTAGCCCGGGGCGATCAGCTACCGCGACGAAAGCGCCGGCGTCGGCGCCGCAGGCGTTCCCGTCCCGCGGGTCAGTAGTTCTACGCCGCGACCCCTTTGGCGACTTCTTGGATGGTCTTGTACGGTTTTGCGAGCCCGCACGCGATGAGCAGCTTGATGACCGGCCACGCGGGATCGATCTCGCTCGTCCGCCAGCTGAATTTCGGGCTGCGCGGATAGCCGTGATGATTGTTGTGCAGCCCCTCTCCGCCGGTCAGCAGTGCGAGAAAGCGGATGTTGGTGGCCGTGTTGTCGAAGTTCCTGTAGCCGACGGCGTGACACAGGCCGTTGATGGAAGACGACAGCACGAACACGTACATCACTGCGTGAATCCCCGCCGCCAGCAGGGCCCACCACACACCGATCACCGGGCCGACGACCAGACACAGGAGGACCGTACCCACCCCGAGGCCCAGCACCCCGCGGTTGAAGACGTGCCGATCCCACCAGCCGTCCTTGATATCGCGGGCGTAGCGCTCGACAACGTCGGTGTTCTTGATCTCGCGTACGTAGTAGAAAACGTTGCCGAGCTGGACGTTCCAGAAGCCTAGGATCTTCGGGCTGTGCGGGTCGCCTTCCTCGTCGGTGAACGCGTGGTGCTTGCGGTGGACAGCCACCCACTCCTTCGTGCACTGGCCCGTCGTCAGCCACAGGGCCAGCTTGAAGGCCCATTCGACGCCCGGATGCACCGTCAACGCTCTATGCGTGGCGCAGCGGTGCAGATAGATGGTCGTGCTGAGGACGGCAACCTGAATGAGGATGGCTGCGACGACAAGACTCAAAACAAGGGAAAACAGCACTCCACTACCCTCCGAGGCGGACGAATGTCTGGGAAACCTGCGCAATAACCGGGAAGGAGATCGCCAACCGAGAAGCTGATGATACCACGGAACGGCGTTTTCGCCCGATAAATCTCTTAAACCCCTACAGTTAGCCGCGTTTCCGCTCGAACTCCTTCATGAACGAAACCAGGGCGTCGACGCCGGCTTCGGGAAAGGCGTTGTAGATCGACGCCCGCATCCCGCCCACGGCGCGGTGCCCTTTCAGGCCGTCCAGCCCCGCGGCGGTCGCTTCCTTGACGAACGCGCTCTCGAGCTCCTCGGTGGCCAGGCGGAACGTCACGTTCATCAGCGACCGGCTCTCCTTGTGGGCCGTGCCGCGGTAGAAGCCGCTGCGATCGATTTCGGCGTACAGTTTCGCGGCTTTACGCTCGTTGACCTTCACAATCGCCGCGAGACCGCCCTGGGCGATCAGCCACTTCATCACGAGACCGAGCGCGTAGACGGCAAAGGCCGGCGGCGTGTTGTAGAGCGACGTATTCTCCGCATGCACGGCATAATTCAGCATCGTTGGCAGCGTTGGCTTTTTTTCCGCGGATCGCTGCAGCATGTCGTCGCGGATGATCACCACGGTGACGCCGGCCGGCCCCATGTTCTTCTGCGCGCCGGCGTAGATGAGCGCGTGGCGCGCGACGTCGATCGGACGGCTGAACATGTCGGAGGAGGTGTCGTTGACGAGCGGAGCGCCGCCGACATCCGGCAGCGTCTTCCATTCGGTGCCTTCGATCGTGTTATTGGATGTGATGTGGACGTACGCGGCGCCTGGGGTCAGCTTCAGCTCCGATTGCGCCGGGATGCGTGCGTAGTTGTCCGCCTTGGTGGTGGCGGCGACGCTGACCGCGCCGACCTTCTTCGCTTCCTTGATCGCCTTCTCCGCCCACGAGCCGGTATCGATGTAATCGGCGGTCGATCCGGCCGCCAGCAGGTTCATCGGCACCATCGAGAATTGCGTGCTCGCGCCGCCCTGCAGAAACAACACCTGATAGTTCGACGGCACGTTGCCGAGCGTGCGGATGTCTGCGTCGGCCTGCTTGAGAATCGACTCGAATGTCTTCGATCGATGGCTGATCTCGAGAATCGACATGCCGATCCCCGGCAGCGCGATGAGATCGCGCTGGATTTCCTCGAGCACCGGCATGGGCAGCACGGCCGGCCCGGCGGCGAAGTTGTGGACGCGATGGACAGTGGTCATATGGTCACCAGGTGTAAGTCGAGAATGTCGCTGTTTCCGCCTTGCATGGTCTTCAGCAGCGCGTCCGAGGGCGCGCCGTCGAGGTGGATGCGCGCGACGGCCGCCTGCGCGCCTTCGAAGATCACGTTTTCCGTTTCCTGAACGTTGATGTTGCCCGAACGCAGCTGGGCGAATACGTGGGCGAGGACGCCCGGGCGATCGCGGTGGCGCACGACAAGCATGTGCGTGGCCGGCGTCTTCTTCGCCAGATTCACGACGTTGGGGACCTTGCCCGTGTCCTTGTAGGCGGTGATGATGCGGACCGTCTCCGAGGCGATCGCGTCCTGCGCCTGATCGGTTGACGCACCGATGTGGTGCGTGCCGTACACGCCAGGCAGCAGGACGACAGAATCCTTGAATTCGCCGGTCGGCTCTTTCGGCTCCGCCGCGAACACGTCGAGCGCCACGCGGATGTGGCGCGTCTTGATCACCTGTTCGAGCGCGGCGTAGTCCACGACCTCGCCGCGCGCGGTGTTGATGAAATACGACCCCGGTTTCAGCTTCTCGAGCACCGACGCGTTCACGAGCCCCCTGGTCTCCGCCGTCAACGCGAGGTGGACGCTCAGCACGTCCGCCCGCTCGGCGACCTCTTGCGGCGTCTTCGCCAGCGTGATCGGCACCTGTGCGGCATCGGTCTGGTCGATAAGGGCTTGGTTCACTGGGCCGGTCGCGAATCGGCGGCTCCAGACGACGACCGGCATGCCGAAGGCGTGAGCGCGCTTCGCCATCTCCTGGCCGATGTTGCCGTAGCCGAGCAGCCCGAGCGTCCGGCCGTGGAGGCCGCGCGCCTTCGAGTACTCTTTCTTGTTCCACCTTCCCGCACGCAGGTCGGCGACGTTGTCGGGAATGCGCCGATCGAGCGCCAGCATCAGCGCCCAGGCGAGCTCGGCGACCGCAATCGCGTTCTTGCCCGGACAGTTCGACACGTAGATGCCGCGCGTGGACGCGGTCGCCACGTCGATCGTGTTGTAGCCCGCGCCCGCGCGGACCACGAGCGACAGCGCCCCCGCTTCGAGCATCGGCGCGGTGACGGTCGTGCCGCGCACGACGAGGACGTCAGCGGTCGTCTCGCGCAGCGCCTGCGTGAGCGTGTCGCCGTTGAGATCGGGTTGGTACACGACCTCGCATCCCGCAACCTTGAGACCGTCGATCCCGCTCTGCTCGAATTTGTCGGCAATCAGAACCTTCATTTTTTTACTCTGCGGCGGGGCCCCACCCCCGCCGCCTGTGCCTTCGCCGCTTACGCGGCTCGGCATTGGCTTCGGCGACTTTCCGCTCAGTCAACACGATGGTGCCCAGATCTCCTCCCGCCCTGCCGCCCGTCCGCCCGCCCGGCTAGATCAGGTGGATCAACAACCCATCTCTCAGCTTGGGCTCGAACCATGTGCTCTTCGGCGGCATGATCCCGCCGCCGTCCGAGACCGTCATCAGATCGCTGATGCTCACCGGATACAGCGAGAACGCCACCGCCGCTTTCCCGGAGTCGACCAGCGCCTCCAGCTCCTTCGTCCCGCGCGCGCCGCCGACGAAATCGATGCGCTTGTCGGTGCGCACGTCCGCAATCTTGAGCACCGGCGCGAGCAGTTGATCCTGCAGCACGCTGACGTCGAGCGAGGCGATCGCGTCCACCTCGGGCCGGACGCGCGGCCGCAGGGTGTGCCAGCCTCCCTTGAAATACATCGAGATGTCGCCGCGCGCCACCGGCTCCGCCGGTCCGGCTTCGAGCTCGAACCGATCGCGCGCCGCATGGAGAAACGCGTCGAGCGTCAGCGCGCCGAGATCCTTCACGATTCGGTTATACGGCAGGATCTGCACCTGATTCTGGGGAAATGCGACCGCCAGAAAAGTCGTGTAGTCCGCGTCGTCGCCGAGCGAGTGGCGCGTGATGGCGCGATCGCGGATGTCGGCGCGCGCCCGCGCCGCGCTTGCCGCCCGATGATGCCCGTCGGCGATGTAGAGCGCCGGCACGTGGCGGAACGCCGTCACGAGCGCGTCGCGGTCGGCTCCGCCGACGCGCCAGAGCGAGTGGCGCACATGGTCCGGCGCCTCGAAATCGACGAGCGGCGTTCCCGCCGTGATGCGCGTCGCGATCTGATCGATCTCGTTCGACGGCCGGTATGTGAGAAACACCGGCCCGGTCTGCGCGCCAAGCGCCATCATGTGCCGCGTCCGGTCGTCTTCCTTGTCGCGGCGCGTGCGCTCGTGCTTCTTGATGATGTCCCGATCGTATTCGTCGAGCGAGTAACAAGCCGCCATGCCGATCTGCTCGTGCGCGCCCATCCGCAGTCGGTAAAAGTACACGCTGGGCTCGTCTTCGACGACGAGCGCGGTCTTCTTCAGGGTGTCGAAATTGCTGGCCGCACGCTCGTAGACGCTGGCCGCGTACGGATCGGTACCAGGCGGCAGCTCGAGCTCGGCGCGCGAGACGCGCAGAAAACTCAGCGGGTTGCCGGCCGCCAGCGCGCGCGCCTCATCGGTATTGACGACGTCGTAGGGAACGGCGGCGATGCGGGGAGCCTCTGACGGCCGCGGGCGGAGTGCACGGAACGGGTGGAGAGTCGCCATGGGGCTCAAAGTATGTCACACCCAGGACGGTAGCTAGTGGCTGGTGGAAGCTACTGCTGACCTGCCGCCGCGCTGACGGCCGGACGCGTGGCCGGCGGCACCGCGAGCTCGGCGAACACGCGGTCGCGCATGTCGCCGAAAACCGCCCGTTGCGCGGCCGGAATCGGATCGGCGGGCGGCATCGCCCGCTGCGCGGTCAGCGGGTTGATGAACGCGCCGTTCTTCTTGAGACGGTAATCGAGATGCGGACCGGTGGCCAGGCCGCTCATGCCGACGCGGCCGATCACATCGCCCTGCCTCACGTGCATGCCGACGCGCACGGTCATCGTCGAAAGATGCAGGTATTCGGATTCGAAGCCGTTGACGTGGCGCAAATGCACCATCCGCCCCGCGCCGCCGCTTATGCCGGCCTCGACCACCACGCCGTCGGCGACGGCGATGACGGCTGCGCCGATCGGCGCCCGGTAGTCGACGCCGAGGTGCGGCCGGTACTCGCGAAGAACCGGATGAAGGCGGTTGCGCGAGAAGCCGGAGGTGACGACCGGCTGAAACTTGAGCGGCGAGTGGAGGAAGAATCGCCGCATCGACGCGCCGCGATCGTCGTAATAGCCGGGCGCGCCGCCGGGAGGCGTGAACCGCACGGCGCGAAACCGCCGGCCGGCGTTGTCGAACTCGGCCGCCAGAATCGGTCCGTAGCCGGCGAAGACGTGGTCGTCGCGATACTGCTTTTCGACGAGCAGCTCGAAGCGGTCGCCCGGCTGCACGTCGGTGCTGAAGTCGATCTCGCCGCTGAAAATGTCGGCGAGGTTGATCGACAGATCGATCGCTTCGCCGGCTGCATCCATCGCGGCGAAGAGCGAGGGCGTGCCGCGGTCGATGCGGCCGCCCACGGTGACGAGCGCGCGCGTTTTCGCGATCGGCAGTACCTCGGCGACAAACGCCGCGTTCGACGGCGACCGCGTGACGCGCAGGAGCCGATCGCTGTCGATTTCGTATTCGAACCGGCGCAGCAGCCCGTCGTCGGCCTTCTCGAGACGATACGGCTGAGCCGTGCGGACCTTGCGCACGTCGAACACCGACGCCGCGCGAGCGACCACGGCCGCCACTTCCGCTTCGGCGACCTTGCAGCCTCGCAGCACCGACGCCAGCGTCGCGCCGGCCACCACACGCGCCGCGACGATCCGCGGGTCGTGCGGCAGCTGAATATCCCCAGCGCGCGCTGACGCCGCTGATGATTGACCGCCGCCACTCAGGGCGGACGCGTCCTGGCGCGCGCAGGCCGAGGCAGCGGCGCCCGCGACGCTGGAAAGAATGACCAGGATGAAAATGTGAGAGCGCATTCTGAGCGTGATGGGGTACTGATCCCTATCGGCCGCAAAGGGTTAGACGTGTATATCCTACAAGAAGACGTTCGAGATCTGCGTTTTCTGCGTTTTCTGCGTTTAACGTCGTCGATACCGCTCCGTCCAGACACGTAAGGCGGCCTGCCGCTCGCGCGCCTCGGGCTCTTCGTCGAGCCGATCGGCGTCCCACCTCAGACGGAACGTCCAGTTCGTGTCGCTCACCACCGCCGGCTCGTTGATGCGGTCGCGCCAGCCGAAGACGTCCGGCACGGGCAGCAACAGCAGATTCGACCCCGACGCGAAGAGCGCTTCGAGCAGCGCGTCGCGCACGTCGGGACTGTACGGTCGATCGATCAGGCCGCGCCCGGTCGTTATTCTCTGAATCGTCGGCAGTTGGCTGACCCTCTGCCGCTCATCCTGCGGCGCGCGCTCCCACCACACGGCGAGCGGCTCGGTGTCGTGCGTGCCGGATGCCGCGACCGACACGGGCGGGTAGTCCGCCGGATCGCGGAACGGCTGGCCGTTGGCGTGCCACTCGCGCTCCCAGCGGAAGACGCGAAAGCCGGGCACGGCCATCCGCGCCAGCGAGGCGCGCACGAAGTCGGGGACGGTTCCAAGATCCTCGGCGATGATCTCCGCGCCCGCTTCGCGAAACATGGCGAGCACGTGCTCGCCGAGCGCGATCTGCTCGGCCTCGCCGGACGGTGTGAAGAACGGCTCGCCGCCGTCGCGCGGCCGGCCGTAGGTGCGATAGAAACCGACCAGATGATCGACGCGGTAGCCGTCGAACAAATCGGCGCCGCGCCGCGCGCGCTCACGAAGCCACCGGAAATGCTCGCCGGCGATGACGTCCCACCGGTACACCGGCATGCCCCAGTCCTGGCCGTTGACGCTGAACGCGTCCGGCGGCACCCCGACCGACGCGTCGAGACGGAATTGATACTGACGGGCCCAGACGTCGGCGCTGTCGCCGTCGACCATGAACGGCAGATCGCCGAAGAGCGCGACGCCGTGCGTGTGGCGCCGCGCCTCCACCCACTGCGTCGCCGCGAGCCACTGCAGGTACTGATAGAACAGCACCTCGCGCGCGAGCTCGCGCCGCGCGTGACCGATCGCGGCCGGCTCCCGGCGCTGCAGCGTCTCGGGCCAGTCGCTCCACGGGCGCTCGCCTTCGCGCGCGTGCAGCGCGCGGAAGATCGCGTAGTCCTCGATCCACCACGCCTGCTCGCTCAAGAACCCTCTCAGCGCGCGAGCGCGCTCGGTGTCGTGCGACCATTCGGCATCGTGAAAGCGGGCGAACGCCGCGCGCAGCGCCCTGCGCTTCAACGCGCGCACGTGCGCGTGCTGAAGCGTTGACGCACGACGGACCTCGGCGAGCAGCACACGATCGGCTTGGTCGAGCGACGCTTCGCCGCCGAGCGCCTCGAAATCGGCCACGGCCGGCATCGAGATGAAGATCGGATCGATCGCCATCGCGCTGATCGCCGAATACGGCGACTGCTGGCCGGGCGCCATCTCGTTGATCGGCAGCAGCTGCAGCACGCTCTGGCCGGCGCCGGCAAGCCAGGCGGTGATCGCTCGGAGATCGCCGATGTCGCCGATGCCCCAGCTCGTGCTGGACGGACACGCGAAGAGGGGGATGAGCACACCCGCGCGGCGGCGGCCGGCAGGATCAGTCATCGAAGTGCCGGAAAAGAGTCTGCGCGGCCTCGGCAAACGCCGCCTCGGGCACCAGAAGGCTCACGACGAGATATGACTCGCGCGGGAAGTCGAAAAAATACCCGGGATGCGTCAGCAGCCCCTCATCCTCGACCAGATTGACGACGACGTCTTCCTCGGGACCGAGCGTCGGCACCTGGAGGACGCCGTACCACCCGCCCTCGGCGCGCAGGACGCTGCACGCCGGCGCCGTCAACGCCTGTATCGTCAGTTGCCGATAGTTGGCGGCGACCCGCGCCTGAATCTGCGCGCGCACGGCGGCGCCGCGCTCGATGAGCTCGGCCGCGCCGACCTGAACAGGAGTGGCGACCGACAGATACGTGTCGCACACGAGCTCGAGCCGTCCGAGGGCGCGCTCGACGACGGCGGGCGGGCCCGCGACCGCCATCCAGCCGAGCTTCACCTGCGGAAGCCCCGCCGACTTCGACAGGCCGCCGAAGCTGAACGCGAGCGCGTCGCCGCGATCCAAGACGCGTCCAGCCGCTTGGGCCGCGCCGGGCACGAGCTCGTAGTCGGCGAACACCTCGTCCGCGATGACGGCGATGTCGCGCGCGGCGCAGATTCGGGCGAGCCGATCGAGCTCGGCTTCGCTCACAAACGATCCGGTCGGATTGTTCGGGCTGACGATGAGCACCGCGCGCGTCCGGGGCGTCAGCGCCCGCTCGACGCCTTCGAAGTCGATCGACCAGGCGCCGTGATACTCGAGATTGTAGGGCTGCGCGGCCACGCCATCGAGCCGCGTCAGATGCTCGAAGAGCGGATAGCTCGGCCTGGGCACGAGCACCTCGTCGCCCGGATCGCAGAGCAGCTTGAAAAGCAGCGAATACGCCTCGCTCGTGCTGGCGGTGAGCACGATGCGCTCGGGCGCCACATCGAAGCCCCGGCGCGCGTAATCGGCGGCCACGGCCGCGCGCGCGTCGGGCAGACCGAACGGGTGCGGCTGGTAGCTGAGTCCCCGCGCGTCGGCGAGCGGCGCCAGCAGATCCGGTGGGTAGTCGAATCCGGCGCGAGTTGGATTCGATTCGGTGAGATCGACGATGGGACGGCCGTTCTGACGCTGGCGTGCGACCGCCTGGGCGAGTCGATTCACCCTGAGGTCGCCTGGCGTGCGGTTAGAGAACAATCTCGATCCTCTCGATGACATCTCCCTCGAGGATCCGATCGACGACGTCCATGCCGTTCAGCACTTGCGCAAAGACGGTGTACTCGTGATCGAGACGTGGGTTGTCGACCAGGTCCACGAACATCTGGGCGTCGCCGGTGTCGCGCCCGCGAGTGGAGATGCCGACCGCGCCGCGCACGTGCGGCCACAGCCCCACCTCGTCGCGCATAAATGCGGCGTCACCGATGTACTCGTTGGCGCCCGGACTGCCGCCCTGGATGACGAAGTTCGGCACGACCCGGTGGAACGTGAGCCCGTTGTAATACCCCGATTCGGCCAGCCGCGCGAACCGGATGACGGTGGCGGGCGCTTCGCTCGTGAACAGTGCGAGCTCGAAGACGCCGATGTCGCGAATCGTGATGCGCGCGCGCGCCGAGGCCAGGCGGCGCAGATCCTCCGCGTTCAGCTCTGAAGCCATCTGCGCCTGACGAACTGATTTGACCGCCGGCGCCTGCACGTTCAGCGCATGGAGCGCGTCGACGATCGCCACGCGCGCGTCGCGCGAGTTGTCGTGGCCTTCTGCGTCCAACCGCTGCAAGGCCGCCTTCAGCGCCGGGACGGCGGAGGCGGGCGTCGCCGTCGATGTCGTCAACGGCGGCGCTGCCAGGGCGCGCGCCGCAAGGCGGATCACCTGATAGCCATGCCGGCCAAGTGCGGCGGTGTAGATCGCGTCGGCGCCGTGCTGCTCCAGCTTCGACAATCCCTCGATCGCCGCCTCGCAGACGTTGTCGTCGGCATCGGCGGCGAGCTTCTCGAGCGTGGACGTGTCCTTGAGCACAGTCGCCGCGCGAGCCGCGTACATCCGCATCGGCCACACCGTGGATCCGACAAATTGCGGCAGCGCCGCCTTCGCCTTGTCGGGCGCCGCCGAGGCCAGCGCGACGATCGCGTGGACATTCGCGTGCCAGCCGCGCGGCGATCCGGCCCCGGAAAGATCGTTGACGGTCCGCTCGAGACGGTCGATCGCCTCGGACCCCTCCGGCGACTGGCCGCAGGAACCCAGCTGGTCGATGGCGGCGAGCATCACGTGCGCATCGCGATCGCCCAGGGCCTGCAGGTACGCGGGGCATGCATCGTCACGCCAGGCCGGCGCCGAAACCGCGCGCAGCGCTTCGAGCCGCACGAGCGCCGACTCGTCGCGAAGCGCCTTTTGCGCCGCGTCGTGAACCTCGGATCCGAGCGGCGCGGCCTCTGTCGCGCTTTCAATCGCTTTCAGCGCCAGCCGTCGCACCTGCGCGTCGGGATCGGCGAGGCCGTGGACGACGAGCGTGTCGGTGACACGCCTGGCGCCGCCCTCGGCCCTGGCAGCGCCCGCGGCCCTGGCAATGATGAGCGCCTCAAATGCCACGCGCCGCACGCGGGCGCCGTTGGCCGCGTTGCCGGACGCCAATCGTTCGAGCGTCGCGATGGCAGCCGGCGATGGCTCGGTCAACCTTCCATTCAGGCGAATCAGCCCCTCCAGCCCCTGGGCGACGCCGAGCTGACCCTCGACCGTGTCCTCGCGCGAGAGCGACTGGATGATCGCGGCCTCGGCGCGGTGCACTGGCCCCTCGGCCGTGTATGGCAGGCGGCTCAACGTCTGGCACAGCGCGGCGCGCACACCTGGATCGGCCTCGACAGCGAGCCGGTCGATCGTGCTCTGCGCGGTCAGCGCCACGCCGTCGCTGTTGACCGCGGATCCCTTCCACCCCTGGGCGGCCTGCCCGATCGCGTTGGCCGCTTCGGCGCGGACCTCCGGCCACGGCGACTTCAAGAGCGGCACGATGTCGGAAATAAGCGCAGGCCGTTCGAGGCGGCCGAGCGCGCGGACCGCGACGCGGCAGGTGTCGGCGTCCGGGCTGTGAAGGCCCGCGCGGATGACGGCCAGGTCGCGCGGTGCCGGCGCGCGGCGATTCTCCGCGACGAGGATCGCGAGCCGCGCCGGCGGCTGCGCGGCCCCACGATGGGCGAGGAGCGTGACCGCCGTCGCCGCCAGCAGGGCACGCGCGCGCATGTTCTACCGGCGCAAGCCGCGCGTCAGCGCCGCGTATTCGAGCATCTGCTTCGTCAAATCCCGCGGATAGGAAATCGCGACGTCGGTAATCTGGCCCGCCGCGTTTTCCACCGGCTCGAGCTTGGGCATGACAAAGCCGGTGTAGGACGGGAGCTTGAGCTTGTCGACGCGCGCGACCACCTCGTCGCGCAGCCGGGCGTCGAAATGGACGCCGTAGGTCTCGAACAACTGTCTTGCGGCGGCGTAATCGCCTTCGGCTTTGATCCGCTGCACATCGGCGAGAAGCCGCCCGACACCATCCCGGAACGCGCGCTCGTCGGTCATCACGTAGTACGTCTTGGCGTCGCGCGTCCGGACGTCGATCGCGTGCGTGTTGGCTTTCAGCCAGTGAACGATCATCTGGCGGTTGCGCATGTGGTCTTCCTCGATCTGCGTCCCCTGCCGCACGCGGCGGAGCTGAACGATCGCGTTGCGCGTGAAGCCCTCGTACTCGGCGCGCACGATCTCGGCGTGATCGCTCTTCGACACGAGCCCGAGCTCGACCAGTTTCGGATCCGGCAGGAAATACAGCGCCACGAGATCAGCTCGCGCCTCCTCGAGCGCCGAGAACTGCTCCTTGAGGAATGCCTGCGGGTTCCCCTTCAACCGCCCGTCGACCTTCCCCGACCCGTGCCCGACCACCTCGTGCAGGTTCGTCGTCAGCTCGCTCGCGAACGCGTTCCACTTCGTCGCGCGATCGGCCTCTTCGGGCGTCCACGAGAACTCGCTGCGGAACGCCGGCAGCGTCGACTTGTCGAACGCCTCGTTGATGTTCGACAGCGACACGGACTTGCTGCCGTAGCGCTCGCGAATCGCCTGATCGTTGGGCAGGTTGATGCCGACCGGCGTGACGGGCCCGGAATCGCCCGTTTCAATCACGACGTCGATGGCGTTGGCCGTGATGCCCTGCACGCCCTCTTTGCGGTACTTCGGATCCCACGGCATGTGGTCCTCGAACCACTGCGCGTTGTGCGCGATCTTCTGGATCTCGGACGTCTTCTCGGGATTGACGTAGAAGACCAGCGCTTCCCACGCGCCCTTGATGCTGCGCGCATCGAGATACACCTCGACGAAGCCGTTGATCGTGTCGACGAGCGACGCCTTGTCCTGCACCCACGCGATGTCGTACGCCTGCCGGTCCTTCGTCTCGCCGGTCTGATAAAACGTGATCAGCGCGCGGAGCGCCTTGGCCATCGGCTCGCTCGCGTAGGGAATCGCCGCCCCGAGGTGCTGCACGATGGCGGCAATCTGGCCGCCGTAGCGGCCGCCGACGCGGTACGCCTCTTCAACGAGCTTCCCGTTCTGCCTCACGAGACGCGAGTTGAGCGGATACTGTTCGTGGAACCTCTCCACATCCTTCATCGTCACGCCCGCGTACAGATTGTTCGCGCTCGCTTCGAGAATGTCTTTTCCCGGCGGCGGCGTCTTGCTGGTGACGATCGGATCGACGTGGGGATCGAAGAACATCGGCTCGAGACGCGCGAGCAATTGATCGAGTGTTTCGCCGCTCTTCACTGGAAACTCGGCGCCGGCTTCGGCCGCCGCGTGCGCCGCCGCGCGAAAGGCGTCGGGGGCGCACCGCAGCACGAACTTCTGGGCGGTGAGGTTGTTGTACGGGCCGGTATTGACCCAGAAGAGCTTCGTATAGCGCTCAATTTCGCCGCGCGTCGCCGGGTCGACACCTCCTCCGTGAGGCGCGCTCGCGACGATCGCCTCGAGAATGTCACGCATCTCAAGATTGTGCGCGTAGCGCTGGTCGTAGAAGATGTCGCGCCCCGCGAGCGCCGCCTGATAGAGATGCCAGACGAGCGTCTTGTCTTTGAGCGGCAACTCGGGGAACCCGTCCGCATAGACCTGCACGACCGCCGCCTCGTCTACCCGCTCGAGCAGGTATTGGCGATCGGCGGGAGGTGCCGGCGCGTTGGACACCGCGGGAGCGGTGTTGGGGCCGCCGCAGGCGGCCATTACAAGTGTGGTCATGACGCCGGCAATCCTTTTCATAGAGCCTCGACTGATCTCCTAGCCTATCGCAGGAAGGTCCACCCGTTCGAGGTATCCGGCGACGTGCGTCGGCCAGGCGAGCTCGCGCTGAATGCGTGCGGCAAGCGCGGCCAATGCAACCGGCTCGCCGTGCACGAGATACGTCATCGCCGGCGGCCTCTTGAAGTTCGAGAGCCAGCGCATGATCTCGGCCGCGTCGGCGTGCGCCGACATCGAGTCGAGCCGCTCGACGCGCGCGTGCACGGGCACAATCTGCCCCAGCAGCTTGACCTGCTTTGCCCCGTCGGCCAGGGTGCGGCCACGCGTGCCGGCCGCTTGATAGCCGACAAAGAGCACGGTGTTCGTCGGATCCGGCAGACCGGCCATCAGATGATGGAGGACGCGGCCGCCGGTCGCCATCCCGCTCGCCGCAATGACGATCGCCGGCTCGCGTGACGCCGTGAGAGCGGCCGATTCCTGCGGAGTGGCGACGATCGTCATCCGCGCCGTGCAGAACGCGCAGAGGTCGCGCTCGGCCGGCTTCATGTCCGGATCGAGCTCGTTCAGCCGCTGCGTGTAGAACTGGAGCGCGCCGGCCGCCATCGGGCTGTCGATGTACACCGGCAGGACGGGAATGCGCTTGGCCTGCTCGAGACGCTTCAGCCAGTAGACCACTTCCTCCACGCGCCCGATTGCGAACGACGGAATGATCAACTTGCCACCGCGCGCGACGCTGTCGTTCACAATCGCCGCCAGCCTCGCCCCGTCATCGTCCTTGTCATGCAGACGATCGCCATACGTGGACTCCACGAGCAGCACGTCGGCCGCGTCGACGGGCGACGGATCGGGAAGGATCGGCCGTCCGTAGCGGCCGAGATCGCCGCCAAACAGGATCGTCTTGTCGCCGAGACGCACGCGCGCGTACGCCGAACCGAGCAGATGCCCGGCGTTGATGAATTCCACGTCGAGCCCAGGGACCACGGGAACCGGCCGGTCGTAGCCGACCGGCTGGAGCAAGGTCAGCGTCCGCGCCGCGTCGAGCTCGGTATACAAGGGCAGCGCGGGGCTGTGCTTCGAGTAGCCGTGGCGGTTGGCGTGGCGCGCGTCTTCTTCCTGAATATGCGCGGAGTCGGGAAGGACGAGCGTACACAGATCGCGCGTGCCCGGCGTGCAGAAGATGCGTCCGCGAAAGCCGGCGCCCACCAACCGCGGCAGGTAGCCGCAGTGATCGAGGTGCGCGTGGGTGAGGAT
>JADGOC010000239.1 GCA_017883165.1 Acidobacteriota bacterium | reverse complement strand
TCCGCCGACGCTGCGGAAGTATCGCACGTCCCAGCTGACGCCGACATGATTCGTCAGAAACCCGCAGACGCCGCCGCCGAAGTCGACCGTCGGCAGATTGTCGCCGCCGAGCACCTCGGCGAAGTCCTCAATCTTGATGCGCATCGTCCCCGCGCCGCCGACAAAGTACGGCCGAAGGGTGTACCTCGTCAAGTGCCGCGGCATGGCCACGACGACATTGCCGGTAATCGTCGTCACGCCGCTGCTGAGGACGAGCCCGCCGGCGGTGCCGAAAAAATCGGGCGTGTGGCCGATGTCGCCCTCGACGCCGAAGATCTCGCCGATGAGCATGCCGCTGACGCCCACCGCCTTCCTCGAGTGCCCCACGTCGGCGCCGAGGGTGAACGTCGTCGCGGCGTCAACGGTGACGCCGAGGAACGGCTTGATCTGCCACTCAGCGGACGCGGGCGCCGGGACGAACATCAACCCGATCAACGCGGCTCCCAACAACCCGGCTCGTCCGTGCGGCAGCCCCATCGCTAGCGAATGAACAACCCGAGGAACACGCGCCCGAACGGCGAACTCGTCAGGTCGCCCGCCGCCGGCGAAAACGGCTTGACCAGGCCGTCGCTGTTCGCGAGCAGAATCAGCGTGAGCCCGCGCCCCGGCAATTTGATCACGAGTGAGGATGACGCGTTTTCCTGCATGCCGAATTGCCAGAGGACCGTTTCGCCTTTGTAGGTCTGCACGAACCAGCCGATGGCGTGCGGCAGGCGCTGGCCGTTGCGGCCGACCGGCGGCTGCCACGACGCCGCCAGCGTGTCGGCCCGCGCCACGATACCTTGCCGCAGCGCCAGATCGAATTTGGCAAGGTCGCGCGTCGTGGAGATCAAACCCGCCGACGGCGTCATCGTCGTCGTCGTGTATTGCGACGGCGTGGCGCGTCCCTTGGCGTCGACCGAATAGGGTGTGGCGAGGCGTTGAAGCACGCCGGTGTACCGCTCGACTTGTTTCCGCGATGGAATGCCTACGGCCGGTGGCGCCAGGTGGATCGCGTCGGCTCCGGGCACCGAGTCGCTCATGGCCAGATTATCGAGCAGCGTCTCCAGCGTCCTGCGGGACGAATGGTCGGTGCAGGCGCGGACGGCGC
Organism: Acidobacteriota bacterium; assembly: GCA_017883165.1. Lineage (GTDB taxonomy): Bacteria > Acidobacteriota > Vicinamibacteria > Vicinamibacterales > CAVVIG01 > JADGOC01. The sequence continues at coordinate 3,602 of JADGOC010000239.1, read as the reverse complement.
CCTCGAGCGACGCGAAGCGTTCGGGACGGTACGCGTAGACCGGATTGTCGCTGGTGCCAGAGGTGTGCGTCAGAATCTGCAGAAGAGTCGTGCTCGAGTCAGTCGCCGAAAGGCTGGGGTCGGCGCCGGTGGACGCGTACTGGCCGATGGTGTCGTCGAGCGAAAGCTTGCCCTCTTCGACGCACCGAAGGACCACCGCCGCCGTGACGATTTCCGTCAGGCCGTCGACGTGGAACGGCGTGTCGCTTCGCGTCGCAACGGATCGCTCGACGTCCTGCTGGCCGAGGGCGCTTTCCCAGAGGATGTCGGTGTCGCCGACGATCGCGGCGGAAAGGCCGGGAATGGCCGACTGCGTGCGCAGCGCCTCGAGATACGCGCCGAACAGAGTGAAAACCAGGTCGTCTGCGCGCAGCGGCGCGCCCACGAGCAACACGACGGCGACGATTAAGGCCAGGAACGATCGGCGCATATGGTACCGGCGAACGCGCGCGGGGAGCTGCCGTGAGTATAGCTGTTCCAGCCCCGGCGTAGGAAGAACAGTTGACACGTGCGCATATTTTCTCTATGTCTGTCCGCGGGAGGCGGCAAGACGATGACGGTGTGGAAGCCCTGGCGTGCCTGGCGTTGATGCCGTGAGTGAAGACGGGCTGCAGCGGCGCCTGACGCCGCGTCAGCTCACGATGATCGCGATCGGCAGCGCGATCGGCGTCGGCCTGTTCCTCGGCAGCACGGTTACGATTCGGCTGGCGGGACCGGGCGTCATCATTACTTATGTCGTCGGCGCGCTCATCGCCCTGGTGATGGCGTACGCGCTCGCCGAAATGGCGGTCGTTCATCCGCAAGCCGGATCCTTCGGCGTGTACGCGGAGCGGTACCTGTCCCCCTGGTTCGGCTTCGTCGTCCGCGCGACGTACGGCTTCATCCAGATCGTGGCGATCGGCGCGGAGGTCACCGCGGTCGCGATCTATTTCGCGTTCTGGTTTCCGGCCGCGCCGCAGTGGCTGTGGGTCGCGGGCGCCTCGATCGTGCTCATCGCGATCAACACCGCGCGCGTCAGCCGGTTCGGCGAAGTCGAGTACTGGTTCGCGCTCGTCAAAGTCGTCGCGATTCTCGCGTTCATTGTTGTCGGCCTTCTGCTCGTCGCCGGGATCGGACCGTGGCCCGCCATCGGCTTCCGCAATCTCACCGGCGGACCAGGCGGCTTTCTGCCGAACGGATGGACGGGGGTGTGGCTGGCGCTCACGCTCGTCATCACGAGTTACATGGGCGTCGAGGTCGTGGCCGTGACGGCGGGCGAAGCCGAGAATCCCGAGTCGTCCATTCCGCGCGCGATGCGCACGATGGTGCTGCGGCTGATTATCTTCTACATCATGGCGATCACCGTCATGCTGATGATGACGCCGTGGAACCGGATCGGCGAGGGCGGCGGAGGCATCACCGGCAGCCCGTTCGTACGCGCGTTCGCCACCGTCGGCATCCCCTATGCCGCGGGGGTGATGAACCTCGTCGTGATCTCGGCGGCGCTCTCGAGCGCGAACTCCAACCTCTATCTCACGACGCGGATGCTCTTCTCGCTCTCGCGTTCCGGCTATGCGCCGGTCTGGCTCTCGTCGGTGAGCGATACCGGTGTCCCGCTGCGGGCCGTGGCGGTGGCCAGCGCCGGCATGGGCGTGGCGATTCTGCTCGCGGTGTACGCACCCGGCCGGGCGTTCCTCGCGCTCTATGGCACGGCCGTCGCCGGCATGCTGTTCATCTGGATCGTCATCTTGTTCACGTATCTGCGCTTCCGCGAGGCGCTCACGCCCGCCGAGCTCGCGCGGCTGCCGATCAGGATGCCCGCGCACCGCACGGCGGCGACTTTCGGTATCATCTCGTTGATGGCGATTACGGCGACGACGTTCTTTGTGGACGGATTGCAGTGGACGGTCGTGTCGTTTCTGCCGTTTCTTCTCGTGATATCCATTGTTTACTACACGCGCACACGCAGGCCACACCGTGTCTGAATTTCCGGTCGACGATCTACGGCGTCAGTTCCCCGCGCTGGAGCAGGCGGGCCATTTTATGTTTTTCGACAACGCCGCCGGCGCGCAGATTCCGCGTCGTGTGCTGGAGGCGGTCACCGACCACCTCGTCGCACGCAACGTGCAGCGCGGCGGGCCGTACACGCGGTCGCACGAAGTGGACGCGATGATCGCGCGCACGCGCGAGAGCGTCGCCGCGTTCGTGAACGCGCGCGGCGCCGACGAGATCGCCTTTGGCCTCAACGCGACCTCGTTCATCCGCGCCATCAGCCTCGCCGTCGGCCAGACGCTCGAATCGCGGCCTGAGATCGTCGTCAGCGAAGCCGATCACGAAGCCAACGTCGCCACGTGGCTCGCCCTCGAGCGCGTCGGCGCCCGCATCGTCTGGTGGCGCCCGCGAGAGGATGGGCGGATGCATGCCGCGGACCTCGATGCCGTGCTGAACGAGCGCACCAGGCTCGTCGCCTGCACGGTCGCGTCGAATGCCACGGGCAGCCTCGTGGATGTTGCCGACGTGGCGGGGCGCGCGCACCGGGCCGGCGCGGAGGTGTTCTTCGACGCGGTGCACTACGCGCCGCACGGGCCGATCGACGTGCAGGCGATCGGGTGCGATTATCTCGTCTGCTCCGGTTACAAGATCTTCGCGCCCCACATGGGGTTCGCGTGGTGCCGGCGCGAGGCGATCAATCGCCTGCCGACCTTCCGTGAGGATTTCATCCCCGACGTGACGCCGGACAAGCTCGAGGCCGGCACGCAGGTCTACGAGAACATCGCCGGCATGAACGCGGCCGTCGCCTACCTCGAGGATCTCGGACAGCGCGTCGCAGCGGGGCCGCGCGGCACATCGCGCACGGCGATGCTGCACGAGGCCATGCGCGCAATCGCCGAGTACGAGCGGACGCTGTCGAGCCACCTGCTCGATGCCGTCGCGAGCATCCCCGGAGCGTCGGTGCATGGCGTGACCGATCGCCGCCGCCTGGCCGAGCGCGTCCCGACGCTGTGCTTCAGCGTCGCGGGCATCGATTCCTCGGCGATCGCCGAGGGCATGGCGGCGCGAGACGTCGGCATCCGCAGCGGCCACATGTACTCGCCGCGCCTGATGACCCGCCTCGGCCTGATGCCCGGCGGCGTCGTCCGCGCGTCATTGGTCCACTACAACACGCTCGCCGAGATCGTCCGGTTCCGCGACACCCTCGGCGAGGTCGTCGATGCACTTCGATAGGCCGCCCTTGCCCCCGTCTCCGTCGGTGGACACACTCCTCGAGAAGCTCATGTGCAATAGGAGACAGACGCTGGCTTACCAGTCCATTACTGTTCCGTTATGAGAAGACTTCTTCAGACACTCGCTATCTCGGCAGTGCTCCTCGCCTCTGCCTCGCCGGCCCATGCGCAGATTTCTTTTGGCATTCGCATTGGCCAACCGCCAGCGCCGCGCGCCTACCGCGTGCCGCCTCAACCCGGCCCTGACTATTTCTGGGTCGAGGGCTACTGGTATCCGCAGGGATCGCGCTACGTGTGGCACGACGGCTACTGGACGCGGCCGCCGTACGAGGGCGCGTACTGGGTCGAGCCGTACCACGT